>DUKM01000130.1:11628-23404 GCA_013329255.1 Candidatus Poseidoniaceae archaeon
CACCAGGCTTCGCATGTTTGGCAGTACCAAGCGGCGTACTCTGGATAAAGCGGAACCATTTGTGAACATCCTGTGCATTCTTTGAGCGTTTTCTCACCACAAATTTCGAGCACCATCTGAATGTGATAAACGTCATCGATCCCGAGTTGTTGGCGCATTGACCACAGCAACTGATCTTCACTTGGAGAGATGATTCCGTCTTCAAGCACAAGTTCGACTACATTTCGGTAATCTTCGAAGTCTCGAACATCTCGTGCGTCGAGCACGACACCGTTTTTCTCGGCTACTATGTCGGTGCCACCGGGGTCATCGACAAACAATACCAGCGATTCTGCCTTCAGTTTAGGATCCCTTAACTCAAACGAAATTCGTACGCCGTTCAGCGAAGAATAAACTAATTTTGAATTGTTATTGATGAGGTTGCAAATCGACCGAGCGGTGTGTTCTGCCGTCGGTCCTTTTCGCCAGCCGTTTGGGTCAGCAACATTGAATTCATAAAACTCAGTTCCTTTTCCAGGGTATTCGAGTCGAATCTCTTCGCCTCCATCAAAACCATTGGCAACAATGGTGAGCGCTGCAACTTCAGTCGATACAATGTTGTCATCGTCATCGAAACTGATCATCAACGGTTTACGGTCTTCTGTTGCCGTGTTAAAATGGCCTTGCATGCCGGTCATCCACTTGTCTTCGAGCCGACCAAGGGAGGCTTCTTGTTCTTCGCTGAGGTCTGAATCCACACCAAGAACGCCAGCAAGGCTTCCTGAAGCAACATCTTTCTTGAATTCCTCAATCATTTCAGCGTCTTGTCGATAGGTTGGGGGAGGTACCCGTTCGGATGTGGAAACGTGATTTGGATCCGCCCATTCGTGGTTGCATCCAGCGCACATGAGGTAGCCGGCCATGGTTGATGGCTGCGCTTCACCACCGCAACGAGGGCAATCGCCACCTTCGGTGTATTGCAAATTGTCAACCGCATCGCGGCGCCCTTTGCGTATGTCCCCAAGACCTGCCATGTCGCACCCACATGGTTGGGTTTCTATCAATACTTTGGCTCGAGCATTTGGCCAAACACGACTCAGCCACGAACAGGAATTGCTTTCATTCCGTAGCGAATCAAGCCTTCTTGCGCATAGATTTGGCGAACAGCAAACGTCACTTTGTCACCAATTTCTGGCTCATACTGCTCATCATCTGCAACCAAAAACACGCCGCAAGGTCCCTGGTCGAAACGAACGAACACTGTTTGGATGCCACCAAGGACTGGTGCTCGCAAAGCAAATTCGGAGGGCGCACCAGCGGCGCTTAATTTGGTCCAAGACTCAACCGTTGCGCTTGCAGTCAGCGATTCAGAAGGGGCTGGAATTCGCTTTCCATTAGCATCGAGTTGACGAGGAGGCCATACCAATCCAGTGGTGTGGGATTGAGCCATGAAGTTGAGCCGAGCACTTGCACCTTCCAGGTAAGCCGCTTCAGAAACGTATGCACCTTGCGAGACATGAGACGCTTTGAGTTCCAAAGACCACGCTTCTGCTATGTCACCTGCAAAGGTTGGGTCAAGCACCTCAAGGTCTGCAGGTCCGTGAAACCCAAGGTTTCGCTCGAGATCGTTGGTGAACACAAGGGTTGCTTCTTCTCCGACTAACAAGTTCCATTCACAGTCTTCTTCATCCGAATCATCGCCCGACAGAACCGTAACACCGGTTGCGCTTTTGACCGCTTGAGCCTCTACAAGCGGAAGGCTGCGGACCGTGGCGAAGTTGATGCCGCGGCTTTGCATGAGGCTTATTCCCGCAATGGCCATCGTCGTGTAATCAGAATCCGCTCCAAAAGCAATGGAATCATCCAGCATGAACGGGGATTGAATCATCAAGGCCTGACCGTCAAACATGGCCAAGTACCCCTTCCAATTGATCACTTCATTCATGCTCGGTCCCTCCCAAACACGTGAACTGCACACGTAGCTCCTGAGCCACCGACGTTGTGTGTGATTCCGATTTCAGCGTCACGGATTTGACGAGGTGCTTCCACGCTGCCTCTCAGTTGCTTGAACACTTCAACCGCTTGACCGGTGCCCGTTGCGCCAAGCGGATGGCCCTTTGATTTCAAGCCACCACTCGGGTTGATGCAGACTTCCCCTTGGTTTCGAACACCTTGTTGGTTTCGTGCAAAAATTCCACCTTCGCCCCGTGCAGCAAAGCCGAGGTCTTCCGTTGCCATCAGTTCTGCGATGGTGAAGCAATCATGAACTTCAGCCAAATCGACATCCTTGGCCGTAATGCCTGCAGCCTTATACGCTGATTGAGATGCTTGTTGTGTTGCTCTCACTTGCGTGATGCTTGGCCTGTCATGCAAAGCCAAAAAGTCGGAACCAGCACCTGAGGAGCGCAACCAAACCGGGTCGTCGGTGAATTGTCGCACCACGTGGTCGGCAGCAAGGATCACGGCGGATGCCCCGTCGGAAGTGGGGCAGCAATCGTAGAGGGTCAACGGGTCTGCAACCATGAATCCACTTTGCGCTTTTTCAAAAGAAACCTCTTTTCGTATGTGAGCCATTTCATTTTCAAACCCATGCATGTGGTTTTTGACACTGATGTTGACCAAGTCATCATGGTTTGAGTCGTGTTCATGGAAATGGCGTCGGGCCATGAGCGCATAGGTGCCAGGGAAGGTCAGTCCGGCCAATCGTTCCCATTCTGTATCGCCGGAAACGCCAAGCCAAAACCTTCGGCGTTCAGGAGAAAGATCATTCATTTTCTCAATGCCGCCAGCAACAACAACATCTGCTTGACCGCTTTTGATGGCCATCCATGCATCCCTCAGCGCAAAGCCAGAGGATGCACAGGCATTTTCGACGCGTCGTACAGGGATGCCATCCATGCCCGAGTGTTCTGTGAGCAGGGCGGCAGTGTTGCCAAGTTGGCCACCACCAAAGGCCACGCTACCGATGAATGCTTCATCGACGCAGCGTGGTTCAAAATCACGGTCCACGCTGGCAAAGGCTTGCTCGGCGGCTTCGGCCCACATTCCTTTCAAGCCCGATGGGTGGTTCCCATACTTCGTTTGCCCCGCTCCAATGACGGCAACATCGACCATGAACCAGCCAACAGGCGCCAGCATTTGATTGAGTCGGTTGGCGTATTTGAGGCGCTAAACAATCTCATTCCTGCGTAGGTACTAAAAACAGGTCACAGCCGCACTTGAATCATGCTAAGACAGTGCAATCGCCACGGCCACTTCAAAGGAGCCAACTGCCCAACTTGTAACGAAGAAGGCAAATTCATCATGAGTGACCGTGAATCCAATTCCCTTGGACGCATGCTGGCCCTCGTTTTGCGCCACGCTCCAGAAAAGTTCAACGTCGAAATGGACATCAACGGATGGGTCAACTCCCGAGAACTTTCAGAAAACATCGCCAAGCAACGCCGTCACTACCACTGGTTGCGTGGATGGCACTTCTCCGCTATTGCAAGCGCTGACGACAAGGGACGCTACCAAGTTGAGGGCGATATGCTCCGAGCTACCTACGGCCATTCCATTGAATTGGAACTTGACCTCCCAACCGACAACATCCCGGAAGCCCTCTACTGGCCTTGTGAAGAAGAACAAGTTTCGACCATCAAGGAACTCGGGATCACCGCCGGCGACCGAAAGCACGTTCACTTGTCGAAATCCATCAGCAACGCAATGGAAGCAGGTCACGTTCGAATCCATCGACCTGCAATCCTTGAAGTGGACACCGTTCGAGCCATCGCTGATGGCCACGTCATCTACCGTGCTGGTACCACTGTGTACCTCGTCGACGAGATGCCAGGCGAATACCTCTACCAAATCGAGGGCGATGACCCTATGGTTTTGGAAATGATTGCCCAATGGGAAATCGAAGAGCAAGAAGAAGAGTGAGTCTTACTTTTCTTGCCCGCACGCCGGGCAGAAAGTGAGGTCGTTTTCGAGGTGCGAACCGCAGCCTGAGCATTGCATGCTTCCACTGTTGAGTGCTTCGATTTTATTGACAGGCGGAGCAACCGGGTCACTGCTTTTGGGCTTAATGAGTCGAAGTGGATCCAGCCCGTGTTCCTGAAGTTCGCGAAATCGGTTGCCAAAAATGATGGCTTCTTGGATGGCGGCCTCGATTTGCCATTGGCGCTGTTCCTGCTCTTCAGCATCTGGAATTTGCGTCGATTCCTCAAGCACTGCTTGCAGGTGTCGCATGAAATCGCTCAGTGTCGGTCCTTCTGCCATGACGGCCGCTCTCAGCCGAACCTCATCAATGCTTGGTGCATCTTTTGCCCTTCGCGTTGGGTCAACCTCATCAATCGCTTCCCCTTCGCACAGCCATGCGTGAGCGTGTTGTCATCAAATGGGGCGGTGGCCTCATCACTGACAAAACGACAATATGCACGCCCCAGTTAGCGATTATCGATCAATTGGCCATGGCTGTGAAACAGTGTGTGGACAACGGTGTGGACGTGATTTTAGTTCACGGCGCAGGCTCTTACGGTCATCTTCGAGCAAGGCATTGGCGCTTAAATGAGGGTCGAGTTGATGAAGAAATTTCATCCGACGGCCAATGCACAACTCAACAAGAAGCGGTGGCCTGTGTTCGAAAAGACATGCTGGAATTGAACAACCATGTGTGCTCCGCCTTATCGGCTTTAGATCTGACAACCTTCGTCCACCCTCCGCACCAATGGGCCAATGGAACCGGTGCCAACTTTTCGGGAGACCTCGACCGTTTTGCAGTGGATCGTGGATGCGTTGCTGTCACCTTTGGTGATGTTGTAGACACCGATGATGAGCGCTTGTTTGGTATTCTTTCCGGTGATGACTTGGTGTACCGATTAGCAACAGAAGTTCCGAGTGTCAAACGCTTGGTGTTCGCTATTGGAGGCGTGGATGGATTGCTACGCGTACCACCTGAACAGGCCACTCCAGACGACCTCATCGAGGAATGGTCCCCTTCCATAGCGTTCGAAGGCACGCATCACAGTGAAATTGATGTGACCGGCGGTATTGGCCTCAAAGCAGCAAGAGGTGCTCAAGCAGCGGCGCATGGGGTCGAGGTCCACATGGTGAACGGTGGTCACCCAGACCGTGTTTACAACGCCTGCATGGGCCTGCCCGTCCTCGGAACCCGCGTGGTTCGTTGAGCGGACCTATCCGCCAATTTTAGCGGTTTTGAGAGAACATTTCATGTAGCGACCGCGCATCGAAGAGATTGGGGATTGCAATGGCAGGGTACGGTATTTCTGATGTTCCCAACATAGCCCTTGGTGAAGACGAGCAAAACTTGCTCACTTCGCTCGGTGCTGATTCGACTCAATCTGCGCTAATGGCAGAGGCGATCATCCAAACCGATGAATGGGATAACGTCGCTGGCCCAATTTCAAAAATCGCTGCCCACAGGGGCGCTGGCTCGTATCACCGTGCCTTCAGCGTCCTTCTTTTCGATAGTCAAAATCGCTTGTTGCTGCAACGACGTGCGGCTGATAAAGTGACGTTCCCGAATGTTTGGGCGAACTCATGCTGCTCCCATCCACTCCACAGCGAGATGGAAATGGACGAACAGGATGCCATTGGTGTCAAACGTGCAGCCGTGAGGAAACTCGAACAAGAATTGGGCATCGCACCAGAACAAGTGCCCTTGGATCAATTCCACTTCATCACCAAGATGCGCTACTGTGCTCGCATGAATGAGACATGGATAGAGCGAGAAATCGATCACATTCTCGTGATCAAAGCCGATGTGGATTTGGCACCCAACCCTAATGAAATTTCAGAAGTTATGTGGGTTTCTGAAGCCGAACTTGAAACCATGCTCATCGATGAAACAGCTGAGGCGGGTGTCATAGCGCCCTGGTTCCGCTGCATTGCTGCAAGTGTGATGAATGAAGACTGGTGGCAAGCCGTTGGCAACCCAGAGGCCCTATCGGCTCTTGTCGATGATAAGATTCACGATATGGGCGACGTCAGTCATATGCTCCCCGATGCAGTTGGAGCGGACTTGTTGACTGCGCTTGCTGAAATCAAACCACTTGTTGAAGGTCGCATTGAGCGGGCCTTGACACACACATCTCACAAACGACTTTCGGGCGCAATGATGCATCTGGTTGAAGGTGGAGGAAAACGCCTTCGAGCGTGCATGCCTTGGATGGTTGCAAAGGCAGTTGGCGACACGCACGCCGGCTTGTTGGATGTTGGCGCTGCCATCGAAACCATTCACAACTTTACGCTCGTTCACGATGACATCATGGACGACGATGAAATTCGCCGTGGTCGGAATGCGGTCCACATCGAATATGACTTACCAACGGCAATCAATGCAGGTGACGCAATGCTGGCTATTGCTTTCGAAGCCATGGCGGTTGCAGAAGGCATCGAACATTCGATGCTCCCATTCTTGGTGAAGCGAATCGGTCGCATGGTCCGCCGTGTTTCTGAAGGCCAACAACTGGACATCGATTTCGAATCGATGGAAAGCGTGTCTGAAGACCAATACATCGAAATGATCACCGGGAAAACCGCTGTGATGTTCCTCACATGCGCCGAAATTGGGGCTTACCTCTCTGGCGCTGATGAAGAAACAGTTCAATGCATGCACGACTGGGGCCTTGCCGTCGGTTTGTGCTTCCAACTGATGGACGACTTGATCGATGCACTGTCTGACTCAGAGACCCTCGGAAAGCCTGCAGGCTCGGACATTGCCCAAGGCAAGCGCACACTGATGGTGATTCACGCTCTAAGGCAACCTGATAGCGAAACAAAAGCAACCTTGCTGCGTGTTCTTGGAAAAGGAGACGACGCTACTCAAGAAGAAATCGATGCGGGCCTCAAGGCCCTCGGCGATCTTGGCTCGATTCAACACGCTCGGGATCGAGCAGAATCGTACCATGCAAAAGCGCATGATTGTCTGAATCAACTTGCAGATGGACCAGCGTTGCGGGCTTTGCGGGAATTGACGGATTTCCAACTTCAGCGAATCAATTGATTGACTCGATTTGGATTAAATTGCCGCATTCAAGGGTTCCTTCCCTGAGAACTTCAGCGTACCAGCGTGTTTTTTGAGCGGTAATCTTGTGCGCCAATGCTTTGAATGTACCATTGGTGAATGAGGCTTGAATGGTTTTGCAAGGTGGAGCGTCACCCGTGATTCTCAACGTCACATCTTCTGTGCGTAGAATGGCTCCAACCTCATACGAGGTCCAAGGTATGCCCTCGATCAACAAATTTTCACCTGTTGTACCACCTTCGATGGGGTGGCCTTCAGCTTGCAGGGCTTGCATGACTTCGGTGGACATGATGCATACAGCACGCATTGGACCACCGTGGTGTTTGAGGTCGTTTTGTCGATCGCCCACGCACCCGTCTTTCAAAACGGACAAGGTTGGCACTGATGGCTTTGGCACACCACCTTGGGGTGAAGCGTAGAGGCCCAAAATTGAGCCTGACATCTGCCTCACTCGGAGTAGTACGATTCTGGGTAAGGTTCTGGCTTGAGCCCCTTACGGGTTCGGATTTGAGCGACGACCTTGTCGAACAGTTGCGGAGGAAGTTGCTCAAAGCCGAGGTTCTCGGTGTTCCAAACAGCTCGTCCTTGGGACGCAGCACGAATGTCGTTGGAGAAACCAAAGGTTTCTGCGATTGGGAGCACGCCAACAACGGTTGTGACTTCACCCTCAGACGGCATGTCTTCGATGATACCACGTCGGTTGGTCACTTCTCGGGTCACTTGACCGAGCCAGTCGTTTGGCACAGAGACGAAGGCCTTCTGCATTGGTTCGAGCAACACGGTGCGTGCTCGGAGCATAGCGCCCTTGATTCCGTTTCGAACTGCAGGGATGGTCTGAGCTGGTCCACGGTGGATTGCGTCTTCGTGCAACTTTGCGTCAACGAGTCGGACAAACATACCCTGGACTGGTTCATCAGCGATTGGTCCCTTGACACAAACGGCGTTGAACGCTTCGATGATTAATTCACGAGTTTCGTGAAGTCCTTGGATACCCTTGGTGTCGTTGACCAAGACATTGCTTCCGTTGATTGCGTAAATCTTACGCATCAAATCCTTGTTCATGCCCAGTTCCCCGAATTTGTTTCCAATTTCCTTGGCGTCGTTCGATCGGACTGCACCATCACCGAGGTCGCCAGCTCTTAGAGCCGCAACGACTTCGTCGGTTAGTGGTTCGATTTCAAAGAAGAAGCGGTTGTGGCGGTTTGGAGACTTTCCTTCGAAAGCGTTGCCTCGGTTGCTGCCTTCGATACCTTCTCGATAGACCACAATCGGCGGGCTGACCTTGACCTTGATGTTCTGCTCTTCTTCAATTCGGTAAACGGTGATCTCCAAGTGGAGTTCACCCATTCCAGCAAGAAGCGCTTCACCGGTTTCAGCGTTGGTTGTCACTTGCAGAGAAGCGTCAGCCTTAGCGAGGGAGCGAAGTGCGTCGATGAACTTAGGAAGGTCCTTCATGCTCTTTGGTTCCACAGCAACGGTGACCACAGGGTCCGAATAGTGTCGAATGGCTTCGAAAGGTACGAAGTCCTTGTCGTGAGAGAGCGTCAAACCAGCAGCGGCTGAACGAATACCGGTGAGGGCAGCAATGTTTCCTGCAACGACCTTTGGAACGGTAATTCGGTCGCCTCCGACCATCATGCTCACTTGTTGGACACGCTCTGGCTTTGCAGCACCGATGGCGTAAACAGTTTCACCCATGGCAATTGCCCCAGAGTAGATTCGACCAACAGCGACTTCGCCTGCGTGAGGGTCCATCCAAATCTTGGTGATCATCATAGCAAGTTCTGCGTTGGGGTCGCAATTCATCATCGATTGTCCGATTTCAGACTCAAGGTCTCCGCTCCAAATGTTGGGAACGCGGTAAGGTTGTGCTTCAACTGGGCCTGGCAGTTTTGAAACGGCCATGTCCAGGAGAACTTCGTGAACGGGTGCCTTCTCAGCGAGGGTCTTTTGGTCTTCGTTGTTGCAGTATTCGAAAATTTCCTTGAAGGAGATGTTGGACTTGGCCATGTATGGAACGGTGATGCCCCAGTTGTGGTAAGCCGAGCCGAAAGCCACAGTTCCGTCAGCGACGGAAACTTGCCATGCCTTCTTGAATTCTTCAGGAGCGAATTGCTTAATCAGTCGGTTGACCTTCTTGATGGTTTCAGTGAAACGAGCCATCATGTCTTCAGGGGTGACTTGCAATTCATTGATCAGTCGGTCGACTTTGTTAATGAAAAGTACAGGCTTCACTTTTTCCTTGAGGGCTTGGCGAACCACAGTCTCTGTCTGAGGCATTGGGCCTTCAACAGCGCAAGCAAGGATGAAACATCCGTCAACTGCACGCATAGCACGTGTCACGTCGCCACCGAAGTCAACGTGACCTGGTGTGTCGATGAGGTTGATGAGGTAGTCCGTGCCTTCAACGGCGTGGACCATTGAAGCGGATGCTGCGTTAATGGTGATACCACGGGCAGATTCTTGTTCGTCAAAGTCCAGAACACGTGCTGAACCAGCTAGGTCGCTGGACATCATGCCGGCACCTGCAATCAGGTTGTCGGAGAGCGTGGTCTTTCCGTGGTCAATGTGCGCTGCGATGCACAGATTTCGAATTTGTGGTAAAATGTGCATGACCTCTGTGGCCTTCTTGATGTTGTCTTCCTTTCGTCCCATGGAATCACCTATGACTTCTCGTCAAACTTGGCCACCTGAAAGGGGTTCTTAAGTGACTCGCTACGAAGCCAAAGAAAGCAGTGCTGTAGCCCAACAAAGTTTCCACACGTACAATGGAATCTCGGGGAAGTTCCCCGGCGTTGGAAGTCGCCGAATTGATCAGCGAGCGGAGGCAGCGATGCGCTCCAATTCTTCCTTCTTCGACACAGCGTAGGATGTCACGTCGCCAGCTGCTGCCTTGGTCAGTTCATTTGTAATGCAACTGGTCAAGGTACGCTTTGATTTGTGAGTTCCCTGTTGTGCGCCCTTGGCGAGGTTGCGAAGCGCAACATCGAGTCGGCGGGATGGTGAAGAGTCAACGGCCTTTGGTTGGGAAACCGCACCGAATTTGATTCGAGTGATTTCTTCCATTGGGGCTGCGTTGCATAGAGCATCGACGAAGGTCTGCAACGGGTTGTTTCCAGACTTTGCATTGATGGTTTCGAGCGATGTTTCAAAGGCCTTCATGGCGCCTTGCTTTTTTCCGGTGTATGGACCGGTTCGCATGAGTTTGTTGATGTAGCGCTCAACGACGGAAAGTTTTGCCTTTCCGAACCAAGCGTTTGCGTGTCGGCCACCAGTGTGTGGCATACCCACGGTTGCGAGGTTGATGTAAGGTGCAAGACCTGGATCCTTGCAGGTAATGTCAGAGACGTCCCACTTTCCAAAGACGAGGGTTCCGATTCCTGCGATAGGTCGAACTTCTTCGACTTCTTCGACGGTTTCTGTAACGGTTTCGGTTTCGGACATAATGGACACCTCAGCGGATAGGCTTCTCCTTTCGGCCACGGACCATTTCATCGAGTGAAACGCCGTTGACTTGGATGACCTTGTAGCGGACACCAGGAATATCTCCGTATGAACGGCCCATGCGACCGCCGATACCTTCGACCATCACTTCGTCGTGTTCATCGATGAAGTTGATTGCACCGTCGCCGGGAGCGAAAGCAGTGAGTTTGTTTCCGTTCTTAATCAAGGAGATCTTGACCGCCTTTCGGATTCCGGAGTTTGGTTGTTTAGCCTCGATACCGACCTTTTCGATGACGATACCCTTGGCTTGTGTGGACCCAGCAAGCGGGTCGTGCTTAGCTCGAAGTTTGAGCATTCGCTTCTTATATCGACGGTCCGACCATCGAAACTTTTGGCGGTCTTTTGCCATTTTAGCACCAGCGAACAGTCCTCTACCCATGATAATCACTGCATTGAAGCAATTCGCCGACTTGAAGCCCCTATTTAATAACAACCATCCCCAAGGGTGAATGGGTAATTTATCAGAAGTGATGTTTTGGTAAAAAATCATCCCCAAACGCCCTGCATTCTCCCCTTCTGAAGTTGACTACCGTTGAGCGATTTGCGAAAGAAAGTTCAAGCGGCGAAGGCCGGTGGGCGAGCCATGGCGTTTCGTGACCACCTAGGTGCCGCCCAAATTGAAACCGCTCCCGTGAGCATTATCCACGGCATGTGGGAGCATTCTCGAGCCTCGAATCATGCACTTACCGTCTTCGACAACTTGGTTGAAACTCCAGGCCACCGGGCTGCGGTAAACATCCTCACCCGCGACAGATTATGCAAGGCGATTGGCATCACGCCGGAAGCCTACATTGACACCCTCGGCTGGGCCATGTCCAACCCGAGCGAACCGGTCATCGTTGACGCTTCCGAAGCGGAGTGCTTTGACAACATTCAGGAAGTGGTTGACATCACTGCGCTTCCAATCCCCCATCATTGGCCTCAGGACCGTGGGCGTTACTCATCGGCAAGTGTGATCATCGCCGAAGACAACGGCGTCCGAAACATGTCGTTCCATCGCCAATTCGTCCGCGATGAAAACCACCTCGTCGTTCGACTCGTCCCACGTCACCTTCGCACCATGACCATGAACGCCCGTGAAACCGGCGGCGAGGTAAACATCGCTGTCGTCAACGCACCCGACCCCGTCGTCTTGCTCGCAGCAGCCATGTCCTTTGATGACAACATCGACGAACTCACCATCGCTGCCGCACTGCATGAGAAACTCTACGGAAAACCACTCCGATTAACCCGGATGCCGAACGGTGTGCTCGCACCGGCTGATGC
>DUKM01000130.1:23795-26678 GCA_013329255.1 Candidatus Poseidoniaceae archaeon
GTGGACGATGTTCGTCAAGAGCCTGTGATTGAGATTGAAGGCGTTGTCCACCGCGACAACCCAATTTTCCACGCCTTAATTCCCGGCGAAGCCGAACACAAGACCCTGATGGGTCTGCCTCGAGCCCCGACCATCAAGGCGGCGATCAACGAAGTGTGTGAATGCCTGGATGTCCACATGACCGAAGGCGGTTGTGGTTGGCTTGCAGCCGTTGTCAAGATTCGCAGAACCAAGGAAGAAGATCCAAGAAATGCAATCATGGCAGCACTCGCGGGCCATCGAAGCATGAAGATGGTCACCATCGTCGACGAAGACATCGACATCACCGATCCTGTTCGCGTTGAATGGGCAAAGGTCACTCGCTGGCAACCTGACACCGATACGATTATTCTGTCTCATCAGAAAGGAAGTTCGCTCGATCCATCTCGCGACACCGATGGCTTAACCGCTAAGGTCGGCTTCGACGCTACCTTGCCATGGGGCGTTGACCACGAGGGTTTCAAATCGGTTCAATGAGTCCAGCAAGCCGCAGGTTTGTTAGGTAAACCGCTTCAGTTCAAACCATGTCCGGGGACAATGCTGCATTGTTGCAACACCCTCGGCGCAACCTTGGGACTCGCTACAGGACCCAAGCGCAGAAGTTCGCACGCCTAGCGGCCAAAGACGAAGCACGGTTTCAAGAAAACATGGCATGGGCTGAACAAAACGCACGCCAAGCGTTGCTTCATGATTTCACTGACGAAGAGAATTGGCGATGCCTTGCAGACTTGAAACTCATTTTGAGCGACAGCGATGGTTTGGCTGCCCTGCTCGAAGACTTGTTCGTCGTGCTTGGTCGAGACGCAGAGCAAGTGGATCAACTCAAGGGCATTGATTTTCTCCTCGTTGGTGGTGAATTGCTAGAAGCGGCGTTCATGGCCGACCCACTCGCCCCTGATGCATGGTGGCTTCTCATGGACGAGAAGGAAAGCACGGATGGGGCTTTGGAAGACTTCGCAGAACGATGCCGTCGACTCGATTTCAGCGATCAGCGTGCCAACATCATCTATGGAAGGCGCTTGGAACGCATCCGCTCAAGTGGACGCGAAGACCGTTTTATTGAACTGGCCAGGCATCTGCTGGCCCACCGCCCTAACAACCACGAACTCTGGATGGAAATGGGACGATTGTTTGAACGCCGAGGCGAAAGCGATGAGGCTTGGTCGTGCTATGACCACGTCCAAAGCCTACGTCCACACACTCAACCACGCGATGAGTACCTAGTTCGGCTCAAGCAAGCAATGGACGGCGACAAGACAAGCCCTTGGACACGCCCATCGGTTGCAAAGCGTTCAGAATTCCTCACACAGATGCAATCCTTGACGCAACGAATTTCCACAACGGTAGCGACAGCATCCGTCACTGAGTCGCAGGAAGCAGAAGTTCAGAAGGACCCCGATTTGGTTCGATTGGAAGCACTGATGGAAGCAGGTGATGCTTCGGAAGCGTTTTTCTTTGCTCGTCGGCTTGTTGCTCAAGGCGAAGGCTGGGCTGAAGCATGGGTTGAGAAAGCCAAGCTTGCGTTTGAGGCTTGAACATGGAAGAAACAAGACCAGTCTTTGTGTTGGCATGGGTCACTGTGCATGGCGAACCGTGCACCCTGATGGGTAAAGGAGGTCGCGTTTTATTCGTTGAACATCCTGAACGAGGCTGGGAGATTCCAGGGGGCCATATTGAGCCAGGAGAGACCCCTGATGAAGCAATGCTACGGGAACTGCTCGAAGAAACAGGGCTCGAAGGGGTCATCCGTTCTTGGAACACAACCTACTATCCAAAAGGCTGGGTCGCCCATGTTGTCGTTAATCCCACAGAGGAAAACGAATGGCGTGTTGATGATACCAAAGTAGCCAAAGTTGGCTGGTGGAAGGATGTTCCACCGCTCATTGAATGGACCCATGATGAATTCATGGATCTTTCACGCTGGTGTTCCGAGGGAACGACAACAGCCTGAATCGAAAAGTTAGTCCCATGGCGAGGATTTTTCTTCCGCCTCGGTTGAATTCTGCTCTTGTTCCATGAAATCTTCCTTGTACTGGCTTTGAACTGGAGCATACCGCTCGTTTGATGGTTGTTGCACTTCTTGTTGGGTTGGCTGATACGGGTTGTTTGGCGCATACGAAACGGCCTCTTTCGGACTGCTGGAACGGGTGATGAAACTCCCGACCAATCCAATGAGGCCGAAACAGCATAAACCGCAACCCAGATATCCTGCGCTTGTGATGTAACTCGCGTCATCGATGATCAGAATCTCGTGGGTTGAATTCACGGTAAGCATACTTTCCCTCATCGGATAGAACGATCCAATGACAAGCCACCCTGGTTGATCGTAAATTTCATCGCACCCTGGCTGGAAGAAATCCTCTGTTTCATTTGTGATGGTAACTGCGGCAGCAAAGCACTCGTATTCATCTGAAATGTATACAGTGTGCGCACCGCTTAGATTCAATGACCCAGAATCTCCACGAAACACAGCTTCTGCCTCGAGATCGACTTCAGTTTCTATATTTACAATTATCAACACTAAGGATAACAGCAGGCATGCGACTGAACTCCACAGAATTAAGCCAGAATTCTTTGCCATGGTGTGTGGTCGTGTGCGGGACTTTTAGAACATCCGTTTTGATTAACTCAGGTCGAATCATTTATTTTGGGCCGTTTTAGATTTCTTTCTCTTCAGAACTTGCAGCCACAATTATGGCAGCAGATTCGGTGACCGTTTCCCAATACAATGAATCGTATGGTGTAACGATACACATCAATGAAATTCCACCGGTATCAAGGATGGTGTAGTTCGTGCTGTTGCCAGCCTCCCTTCACCGTTCAAAGCATTGTGAGCGTTGCGAG
>DUKM01000130.1:27051-27250 GCA_013329255.1 Candidatus Poseidoniaceae archaeon
GCGAGCATTGGGTCTTCAATACCATCGGGATTGTTGAGCAAGGCTTCGAAGGTTTCCATTCGATCCAATCGATGAGCCAAGGTCAGCATGGCTCGTAGGTCGGGACGGTCTTCACCGGCTGTTGATTCTGGTAATTGCTTGCAACACCAGTCATAGACGCCTTTGATGTCCTCTGGGTGAACACTGAGGACAGGTTCAT
>DUKM01000033.1:0-2366 GCA_013329255.1 Candidatus Poseidoniaceae archaeon
CATAACATGAGTCCAAATTGCATTCCAGGCGTAACGGCGGACTGCATTAACAGTCAACCAAAGGGTCTCTTGTTGTGGCGTTCGTTGACCCAATGGTTTGGAGGAATGGGAATCATCATGCTCGGTATGATGATTTTGTCAAGGGTGATTGGTGGTGGCATGGCGCTTGCCCGTGCTGAATTGACTGGTCCTTCACTCTCAAGGCTGCGCCCGAAACTAAAATCCACGGCAATTACGCTTTGGACGCTCTATCTTGTGTTGACCGTCGCAGAAATTATTCTGCTTGCATCGACGGGCTCCATGAGCCTGTTTGATGCGATCAATCACTCCCTGACGACCTTGCCTTCCGGAGGTTTTTCGACCCACGATGCCAGCATTGGCTACTTTGATTCCTTCTTGGTCGAAGCCATCGTCATCGTTTTCATGTTCCTTGCAGGGGTTAACTTTGCACTGTTGTGGTTCATCAAGGAAGGGGAAATCAAGAAGGCGTTCAATGACGAAGAATTCCGATATTATACAATCTACGTGGGCGTCGCAATCATGGCCATTGCAGGTGCTTTGATTGCCTCGGGAACTTCAGTGGGTAAATCATTGCGAGAAAGCACCTTCACTGTCATTTCTATGGGAACATCAACAGGCTTTGCCGTGACCGATTATACGGGCCCCACTTGGCCGCTTGTCACCCATCTGGTGATTTTCGTTTTGATGATTGTTGGGGCCAGTGCTGGTTCAACAGCTGGAGGATTGAAATTACTGCGCATTACGTTGGCGTTCAAAATAGCCATGCGAGAATTGGTTCGAATTGCACAACCCAGAAAAATCGATCAAATACGTATGAACGGAGAAGTCGTTGAACCAAACCAAATGGGGCTAATTGTGGGCATGTTGTTTGTATGGGTTGGTTTATTTGGTTTATCCAGCATCATCCTTGCCATTTTCATGCCTGGTGAAACATTTGAAAGCGTTACCACAGTTGTTGCTTCCTCACTTGGAAACACAGGCCCTGCTTTGGGCAACTACGGGCCATCAAACACGTGGGCAGGCATGAATTCAGGTGCGCTGTTGATCACCTCTGTCTTGATGTGGTTTGGTCGTTTAGAATTGCTCACAGCAGTTATTCTGATCCATCCTCACACATGGCGAAGAGAAGAAAAGGTCCAATCCGATCGAGCGGCAATTGCACTGTTCCGTCGAATTATGGATGATGAAGACAAAGAGTGAAGTCAAAACAACTTCATCTGACCGGGTGGATTTCCACCCTCCTCGTCGTTCTGTTTACTCTCAGTTGCTTCACTTGGTGTTGGTTCATCGATTGTGGGGAGTTCGGCAGGTTGTACCTGAGCCTCAATGAACGCTTCCAATTCTTTATTGTAGGCCTTGATGAGGTCTTTTGTGGACCTTCGAGATGGAGGCATACCCGCCATTGATGCGTGTTCTTCGGCTGAAAAACCGAGGCGAATGGAAAGACCAAACTCGGTGGCGTCGCCTATGTGAGGTGCATCCTTCACCATCGCAGCCAACAGTGGCATCAGTTCATCTCGAGCAGCTGCTTTGCTTGAGCCCGAAAATTGAGTCAAACGGTCAACAATTGCAGGACGTACCCACGAGGCTTGCCGACGCAGGAATGAGGGGTAAGAGGAGTAAATTCGATCCCTGAATGGGACCTTATTGGGAACTGAAGCAGAGAGACTGGCTAACTGACCGCTCCAATACCATGAACGGTGGGCTGTGTTTTGGTACTGGCCCATCAGCATTTTAGCGGCAACAGAAAGAGTTTGGTTGGCACGGGCAATCGATTCTTTTTCGGGAAACAAGGACGCATTATTCCAGTGAACCCAGTTGATTAATTCACTTGGTGGCTTATCGATCAATCGGCCAAGAGCAACCGCTTGTTCTGCCTCGTTCGACCTGTAGAGTGCGTCCAATCCTGGAAACACTTCCAACGTAGAATCCCTTCGCCCGGATTCGGCTTGATTCTCCACCATTTCCTTAGTGATGTTTCCATCTGCGGTTGAGGCGAGCACTTGCAAATCTCGGACGAGTGCACGTAGGTCACCAGGATTGCTGTTGACCATTGCCTCAACGGCAGCGTCATCAAAATCCAAACCCTCCTCGCGGAGCACACGTTTGGCAATTCGGCGCAGCGCCTCGTTGCTGGCGCGCTCAAAGGTGATGATTTCCATGTGCGGCTTGAATCGGTCCCTCGTGGAGCGCCAACTTGAGGATTTACCCCATAGACCCATCACTTCGTTGCAAGCGAGCATGACCGGTTGTTTGGTGTTGGCAACAAGGTTGAGCAGTTCTGCTTTGCCACCAGAGTCACCAGAAAGGGTCACATCACGGCCAGAGTCATCTTGACCCTGCAT
>DUKM01000033.1:2773-4276 GCA_013329255.1 Candidatus Poseidoniaceae archaeon
TTCGGGTCGTGGAACAATGAACGGTGCGTGCTCCCCTGAGTCGCTGCTTTTCGGATTGCTGCGGCGTTTCGAGCGTCTGATGCGTTGAGTTCAATCACATTCCAACCGAGGTCCTGGGCAATGGCACGTGCAACGGAGGTTTTGCCAACGCCGGGTGGACCAACGAGTAAGATGGATTTTCTGCGCGGTGTTCCGTTTTGCCAATCATCCAGCCATGCTCGGATTTTCCGGCGTTGCACTTCATTGCCTTCCAAATGGCGCTCTGAAGTAGGACGGTGGCGCTCAGTCCAATCGCTCACCTCAGGCATAGAGGTACCTTGGTCCGAGGGTTCTTCAACCTTGATGATGGAATATGCTTGAGGAACGAGGGTTCATTCAAACCAAGTCGTTGATATGAACGCGATGTTGTTCGCCCGTATCCCGGTTTCGAACCGTTACGGTTTGATCTTGAACCGACTGGTGGTCAACCGTTAAACAGCGAGGAACGCCAATCTCATCCGCCCTTGCATAGCGCCGTCCGATTGAGCCGCTGCTGTCGTAGATCGAAACAACACCGGAAGTTGCAGAGAGTTTCTTGTGGAGTGTTCGTGCAAGTTCGCCCATACCTTCCTTTTCGAATAAGGGGAACACGCAGTAGTTCACAGGCGCAACCTCGTCGTTCAACCGCAGCACGGTGTAAGCATCGCCATCTTTCGCTGTGTCATCATAGGCGTGGTCTAACACATGCCAAATGATTCTGTCAATCCCGAAAGCAGGTTCAACGACATGAGGGATGTACCATTCTCCAGAGATGGTTTCTGTGCGCTGAACGCGTTTCACATGTTCTGAAAGAACTTCCACCGTTTCGCCGCTCTCAAGGGTGATTGTACAAGGGAATGAAGCGTCAGATGCCAAAGATTCAACTGATTTCTTGACCGCTCCTGCAAGGGCTCTAAACGCTGGCCCTGCCGTTGCACCGTTGACAGTCCAGCCGTCAATTTCGATGACCTTAGGTTCTGAGAACTCACGTCGAGCCCGCAATGTTTTGCCAGTTGCCTTCTCGTGGGATTCTAAATCGTAGCAGCCACGGTGAGCAATGCCGACGCATTCAATCCAACCATAAGAGCCCAAGATTTCAGCATCCCAACAATCACTGGCGTAGTGAGCCATCTCATCTGCTTCATGTTGGCGGAATCGCAGACGTTCTGGATCGATGCCTACTTTAATCAAAAAATCGTAAGTTTGAACCATGAAATAAGCCACCGTTTCGTGACGGACAATGGAAGCGTCCAATGCAGATTGAATCGTCATGCGAGTCTCATCGCCTTCATCTGGTACCAAGGACAGTTCCACATCCGACCATGAATCAAAATCATGCTCTTGATCTTCATGAGGATTGAAGAAATACTCCAATTCAGCCATGTTGAATTCTCGCAAGCGTATCATCCCTTGGCGAGGTGAAATTTCGTTTCTGTAGCCCTTACCAACTTGGATGGCACCAAAGGGAAGTCGGTCTCGGTTGTG
>DUKM01000033.1:4666-5711 GCA_013329255.1 Candidatus Poseidoniaceae archaeon
CCCGCACCAATGGTTGTATTGAACATCAAATTTTGCGCCGTCACTTCGCTCCATGCTTGTTCGCTGCAGTTGGGGCAGGGGGGATTTGAATCAAAGAGGAGGTTTTGAAGTTCGCTTTGAGTCAATGCGTCTGGGTTGGCGTGAAACGATTCCAAAAGCGTATCAGCTCGACTTGCTTCCTCGCACTTGGTGCAAACGGTCATGAAATCAGAAAACTCGCCCACGTGCCCTGACGCTTCAAGGACCGCATAGGGGGTTACAGTTGGGCATGAAAGTTCAACAATGTTGCCGAGGGCAAGCCAATGATCGATCCAGGTTTGGTTGACCCTGTTTCGCAGGCGCCCACCAACTGGGCCAAAATCATAGAGACCCTTTGCGCCCCCGTGGATTTCAAAGGCTGGTAGGATGATGCCCCTGCGCTTGAGCATTCCAGACATGCGTTCGAGCCGTTCTGGGTCTTGTTGCATCAAATCCAACCTCAGCCCTCGTACAGCAAGTCACCTTTCAACCTCACCGTCAAATCAATGAATAAAACGCCGAAGCGTAGCGTTAAGAAGCATGGCGGCTTGCCAAAAACATGGGACAATCGATGGTAGCGATCATCGAATCGGATTGCACAGGATGTGATTTGTGCATCTCTCATTGCCCGTTTGAAGCACTGCTGCCTCTTCTCGTGTCACCTCCAGAACGGACAAAGGCAAAGCGTCCGGTTGTTGTCGTCGAAGAACAATGCGTCGGATGTTTGTCTTGCATCGGCTCTTGCCCCACCCAAGCTTTGCACGAAATCCAGGCTCCACCAAGCGCGATTACCTCCCCGCTACTTCACCCACCAAAGCGCCCTGTGACCGAGAAGGTCAATCGGTGGAAAAAAGGGGGACTGCGCTGGGCTTGAGCCTCGTGCAGTAAAGGTTTGAGCACACCCTTCCCGACAACAAGTTCATTTACTCCTTTCGATGCCTTGCGACTCACGGGCAAGTGAGAAAAAAATATGGCAGAAATACATTATCTCGAAACACCTCTGGAAACAGAGGCTTTGTTGGAGATG
>DUKM01000033.1:6091-6774 GCA_013329255.1 Candidatus Poseidoniaceae archaeon
TTGGCAATCCCAGCCATTATCAAACAGGAACACCTGTTGCTTTGTTCCCCTACAGGGTCTGGCAAAACATTGACTGCCTTTTTGTCAATCATCGATCAACTCGTGCGCCGTGCACTTGCGGGTAACCTCGACAAGCGCGTCTACTGCGTCTACATTTCACCAATCAAGGCGTTGGCAAACGATATTGAGCGCAACCTACTCGGTCCGTTAAAGGAAATTTATGACCGATACCTCCCCGACAGGGCTCAAGAGATACGTGTGGGCTTGAGAACAGGTGACACGCCGCAAAACGAGCGCCAGAAAATGCTCCGCAACCCCCCACACATTCTGATTACAACCCCTGAAAGCCTGGCTATTGCGATCACATCGCCGCGTTTCCAACCCATCGTCAGTGAAGTTGAATACATGATCATTGACGAATTGCATTCTTTGGTCCCGTCCAAACGTGGCGTTCACCTTGCCCTCACGCTTTCTTACCTCGACACACTCCTCACACGACCAGTTCAGCGAATTGGAATCTCTGCAACGATGGAACCACTGGAAACTGTTGCCGAATTCCTTGTCGCAAGCGACGACCAAGAAAGCCGGACTGAAGCGACCAAGGTGTGCATCGCTAAAGTTTCAGGTTCAAGGGAACTCGATTTGGATATTTTGCTCACTGACCCTAAATTCAGCGACTTATC
>DUKM01000024.1:0-752 GCA_013329255.1 Candidatus Poseidoniaceae archaeon
GCAAGAATTAATCCAGCAAGTTCACCTTCAAACTCATCGACTTCCCAAAGCAACCCGTCAGCACCACGCCATTCATGCCTGCGTTTCGTTACAGAAGGGTAAGCGCCAGTTGCTCCAATTTGGTGCCCAATATTCAACGGCAATCCCCATTCGAGTTCATGCGCGCTGGCGTTGGTGCGGCGGCCCTTGAGGGTGAATACTGCTCGGTCATTAACAAGGCGCAGCCTTGCGATCCAATCGGATTCGGAACGGAAGAGTTCCAACTCAGAATCTTCCAATTTTTGGAAGCGACTCACACCCATGTACGACAACCACCCCTCGCTCTCAGTAACCTCGTTCGAACGGAGGTAGAATTGGGAAATTTGGCTGGCCCCCTCACCATCTCGCCAAGGTTGTGCCCCTTCATGGTCGACAAAAAAACGCCGTTCTATCTCGACGTGGCTCTTGCTTGCGTCGAGCCCCATAACCCGTCTGATGCAGCGATGGTTTATCATTGTCAAGCCAAATGAAACAAACTAGCTTTTCACTTTCCCCCGCAAGAGTTCAGGCCCACTGTTGAACAAGGCTGTAAAATCAATATACCAACTCATTGATACCAAGTACGCCCCTAGTGGTGCTATGAAGGCAGAGAAAGTTGTCGCAATTGGCGTTCTTACATTGATGCTGATGTCCGGATGTTTGGGCGCGGTGGATCCTGCGATTGAAATGCCAACCGTTGAACTTCCTGAAGATTGGAACACAACCGTTGCTCG
>DUKM01000024.1:1161-3004 GCA_013329255.1 Candidatus Poseidoniaceae archaeon
GAATCCAAATCCTGCAAGCTATTGAAGAGCAGTATTCCTATGGTGGTTTTTGGATGGAAGACGACATGGCCGTGGCAGAATCGGCGGATGGCGGGTCCGCCCCCACGGCAACACCAAGACGGGTCGAAGGCACGGACTTTTCTGGAACCAACAACCAAGAACAAGGGGTCGATGAAGCAGATTTCGTCAAAACAGACGGCTACAATATTTACTTCCTCAACGGCAAAAACCTCGTTATATTCGGTGTTCCTGAATTTGGCGAACTGACCCTTCTTTCCACCACAGCCATCCAAGGGAATCCGACGGCTATGATGCTCGACGGCGATCGCTTGGTTGTCATTTCCTCTGTTTCGACCTGGTCGATCAACAACAACGACCCACTTGCTGCCGAACTTGGCTGGGACGACGCGCAGAACACATACCGAACCTCATCATTAACCAAATTCTCAGTCCTTGATGTGACAAACCGTTCAGCCCCAACAATGGCCAAAGAACTCTTCTTAGAAGGCAGTTACATGACCGCTCGTGAAGTCAACGGCACCGTTCGCACCGTGACCCACGCTTGGATGAACATCCCCGGCCTCCAAACTTGGCTTGACCTCCCAACGGGCTATTGGAACCTCGATTACGACGACCCGTTGCGCCTCGAACTTCGTGAGAAAGTTGGCTACCAAACCATCCTTGAGAACCAATTGACGTTGTCAAAACTCGCTCTTGTTGATATCTTACCAAAGGTGTACGAGCGGGTTGACGGAGCGCTCACAATCCACACCATGGACGAAGATGCATGCGCAGATTTCGCTGCACCAGGAGACGGCTTGAACAGAGGCTTCAACAGCATCTTTACCTTTGATTTGAACGACGAGAACTTCGCCTTCCAAGCCGATCACATCGTCGGAAATTACCCCATGGTTTACGCCTCTGAAGACGTGCTCGTGCTAACGGAGAATGCATGGGACTGGTGGTGGTTCTGGGGCAATGATGACATGGATGAAGCCACAAACATTCACACCTTTGACATCTCAAACCCAGGCGATACTGTCTATACGGGCTCCGGTCGAGTCAATGGAACAATCCTCAACCAATTTTCAATTTCAGAACATTTGGGCGTTCTGCGCATCGCAGCGACTTCGGGCCAATGGGCACGGTGGTGGATGGAAAACCCCGAGCCAATGAGCTCGAGCGTTATCGCACTCGAGAGAGGTGTTGATCTAGAAACCGAACAACAGGTGTTGGTCGAAGTGGGGCGCGTCGACAACATCGCCCCCGAAGAACGAATTTGGAGCGCCCGATTCGATGGCGACCGCTGCTACCTCGTCACGTTCCGGCAAATCGATCCGCTATGGGTCATCGATATGTCCGATGAAACCAACCCAACCATTCTCGGCGAACTCGAAATTCCAGGCGTCTCGACCTACATTCACCCACTCTCTCGCAATCACCTGCTGACCATTGGCATGGGGCCTGGTGAAGACGGACTCGGACTTGATTGGTCAAACACCCGACTTTCGTTGTTCAACATCAGCGATCCATCCACTCCTGCGGTTGACGATGTCCTTTCGCTTACCCCTGTTGCGGATTCAAACAATTCAGGATGGACGTGGTCCTACTCTGAGGCATCATATGAGCACAAGGCCTTCCAATACTGGGCGCCTAAGGGGTTGCTTGCCGTGCCTCTTTCAACGTACAAGTATGACAGTTGGTACGACGGAAATGGGAGGTACTCTTATGCCTACCAATACGTCAGCAAACTCATGATTGTCAATGTCTCAGAAGAGACTGGAACAATGTCGGTGCACGGGGAAGTCAACCACTCAATGTTCTACAATGGCAACGACCGGAC
>DUKM01000104.1 GCA_013329255.1 Candidatus Poseidoniaceae archaeon
GTCCACCCCAGTCGGGAACAAATTGCGCAAGAGCGAGCACCGCTTTTGGTCGAGGAAGCCCTGCATTCAGCATGGAGAATTCGTACCGTTGGCGACGCTCAAGAAGCTGGCGTCATGGGGTACGTAAATTCATTCATTGAAGCCAGAAACCGCCTCACAGTTGCCCTTGGAGGCCAAGAGCAGGCCTCAGTGGTCCTCTCGGGCCTGTTGAACAAATCCTTATTTGTTGAAGAATCAAAAAGGGCCATCGAAGGGCACACACATCGTCTCCACGCCCCATTTGATGGCGAGACACAACTCCCGGAACAATTGTTTTTGGAGATGTTTTTACAACCGATTGCCGAGGATATCGACGCATTTGCATTGGAAATGCATGGGCTGTTGAATGAATACATCGATCACTTTCTTCAACATTCGGCCAGTTATGTGATGCCCGGCGAAGCCCTTGCTAACACCAATGAAACCCGCTTCAACCATCTTCTGCACTTGGCGCGCCATGCCTTCGATGCCGATCCACTTCATCGAATGCAATGGGTTTGGAACCTTGCGATTGCAGCGGGGGGGAAAATCAAAACCGACGGCACAGCAACCACCTTCTTCCCGAACGGGGCATTACCGCCAGCCCGAAACAGCGGCTGGCACCCGGGCTTGCTTCCAAAATCCAAGGCCAAGGGAACAAAAGCGGAAAAAGACGCAATCAACGCTCAAGCCAAATCGCTCGGAACAGACATGGCCACCTTGCTTAATTCTCAAACGGGCCGCTTGGTTTGCCTTATGGGCCGTTGCGCATCTCTGTTCTCTCCAACCATCGAGTCACCTTACCTCCCAGAAGACTGCATCTACAACCTCACCGAACTCGAGGTCGAACTCCCAGAATCGTTAGAGGGCGTTGGCAAAATCCGTGTGGGGCCTGCTTTGCAATCGCGGGTCCTCTTGGATTTGCTGCGTGTCCATGAGGCGTGCAAGGACATTTTGACACAACTCAAAGCGCATGAAGGCGTGCATGATTTTGCTGACATCCAGAACCTAGCGGCGGATCTGTTGCTGGCCCGTTGCCCTGACATGGTTCGCTTTGATTATCCAGCACCAGTGGTCGACGCATTGGACAGCCTTGGCGATGAGCCATGGACCGACCATCACATTTCTCGCGCCCTCACCCTCGCTGGAGACGATGAAGCGTGTGTGGCGGATTTGCAACGTAGATTCCACATCCTTCAAACGCTGAGGCGGCAATACAGGGCGTTCATCATCGATGAATATCAAGACACGAATCCAGCTCATTTCAGACTTCTCGCACGGCTGTGGGGTCATCGCTCACTGCAACATGGAGAACCCGAACGTCCACTTGGGCCATGGGACCCGACGGTCTGCATTGTTGGTGATATGAAACAGAGCATCTACCGATTCCGTCAGGCTGAGGTCTCCGTGATGCGAAGGGCAGTAGCGGCAATCATGATGGCCAATGAAATCGAGTTGAGTGAAACCCGTTGGCCTGCTGATGTTCGTCGCGAAGGTTACGGAAGAGACCCTCGACCAATCGGGGCCGGCGGTGAAACATCTGCGTTCATTTCAGCTGATGCGCTTGAACCATACGAAACGACATCACAGGCGTGGCGGCACGTCAGCCTTGGCGAAGATTTGGACGACTATGCACCTGAGTTTTCAGGCAATGAGCGCCAGCGTGCCCGAGGGCTTGGTTTGATCGACCTCACCAGCAATTACAGAACGAAACCGAACCTTCTTCACACCATGAACGGGATTTTCCGCGATGTGTTCAATCCCCGCCATCACCTGCTCCCGGGCAACTGGCATGCTTCAGCGCAAGACCTTGTGGCAGGGCGAGGGGAAGAGGACGCACCTGGTGTCATCGAATGGTTGATGCCTTTAGCAGCTGAAGAACGTGAGCGTTCACAAGATCTCCTTGTCCCAGTGGACGCCTTTTCGAATCCAAAATCCAAAGACGTTCACCTCGAACACGAATTAATTGCTTCTCGCCTTTCAGCGTTGCTTGCTGGCCAACCAACGCGTGTTTGGAGCGCATCGAGCCGGACCTACGAACCAGTCGATGCACAAGAAGCACCAGTGGATGCTGCTGATGTCATGATTTTGGTTCATTCAAGAACCCACGTACCCGACCTTATCCGGCGGTTGCAAGCACGAGGAATACCTGTCGTAGCGGACCGACAGGGCAGCCTCCTTGGGCGACCAATCGTTCAACCGCTGATGGCAACATTGAATCTGATTGCAAACCCGGATTCTCGAGCAGGAGCGCTCGGACTCGCCCGCTCCCCAGTGCTCGGGTTTAGTGATGCACATGTTCAAACGATGATGGATCAACCCGTCGAGGTCGATTGGTGGCATCATCTTCAGGCGCATGCACCAAATCCAACTGTCGCTTCCCTCATTGCTCACTTGGGGGGACTCGTTCGCCAAGGGGCTTTGTACGAAGTTCTCGATGCAGTTCTCGATCACTCCGACCTTCTCGTGGCCTTCCCAGAGGATGCCGACCGACAAAACGCAGAAGCATGGTATGCGTTGGCTGCTTCCATTGGCAACGAACTTGGTCACGAGGCCGCAGCCATCCATGAACGAATGGGCGAACTTCAACGACTGAAGCACAAAGGTCCACCAGCAACAACCGTGCCGGCTGGTGGGGC
>DUKM01000082.1:0-3320 GCA_013329255.1 Candidatus Poseidoniaceae archaeon
TTGTATGCTCATCCTAGGCTGGCAAGTGCGCGGGCGTAACCTTGACACTGCCAAGCGTTATTGCTTCACCAGCGCCTCAATCAAGTCAACCACTTTGGTTCGTCCAGATGCATCAGTTGTATCGTGGTGGGCCTGTGAAGGATCTGGGATTTCTGCCTCGGAATGAAACATAGCGTATTGATGTGGTCTGGCCTGCATTTGCATCTTGGCGTTGATTTCTTGTTCGAACTGCTTCGGCGTTGGCGTCATCAGCACAGGAATGCCGAGCTGGAGCGTCTCAGCCATGAACTGGTTCCCTGGTGTTGCGACGGCGAAGTCAGCATGGCAGACCGCAGTGATGAACCCTGATTCGGAGGTGGGCTGATGGTCAAGCCAATCGTAACCTTCGACCATTGAAGGCGGGACGCCAAACACCTTCCCGCGCTTTTGTTCACGCTGCGCTACTTGGTTGATGGCTGCAAGCGATTGTTCGAGCATCGGGCATGAATAGACCACAAAATGCTCGCCCTGAGGCCGCCAAGTGAGGCTTTCAAATTCCTTTCTTAGAATCGCACCAACAAACAGCGCCTTGCTCTTCGGCCGCTTTTCGACAAGTATTTTTCCGACGATTCGAAGATCGGCTGTGGGCGAGAATCTGCGCACAATCATGCCGCCGGCTTTGGCCTGGATCCTGTGAGCAAGGCTGAGCCCTTTCGGCATTGGGCTTGAGCGAAAGAATTCCTGGCTGTTCACGGCGACATGCGGAATCCCGAGCTCCTTCGAGGCCTGCCACATCAGGGGTTCGTAATCAGAGACTGTAAGGTCAGGTTGCCATTGCTTGAGGTGTGCAATGAGTGGTTTGGCTAAGTTTCGACGCCCGTAGAGGTACTTTTTATTCCCGAAAACCGTTCTCCAAATCGACAACCGCCCGTGCTTGAGATGGTACTTTGGAGTGGTTGTTTTGAACACACGTTCCTCTCCGAATCGTGCGCTGAGCAACTCTTCAGCGTCGCCTTCCGTACAGAATAGCACCTCATGTCCACGGTCGATAAGTTCCTGACCAATGGCGAGGGCTCTGGCAGCATGGCCTCGTGTCATGCCAACCAAACCGTAGCAAACTCGCATGACACTCCCCAGTGACCCTGCTCAGAAGCAGTTATTAGTTCTCAGCCGTCAAAAGTTCAAGAAAAATTTACACTGGATCTTGGAGAAGGAGGATTACGAACCTTCCACCACCTGTACAGCAAGATCATGCATAGTCCAATTGAAACAATACGAAATAGGTTTTCTGACAGTGGCGTGATGCGGTTTTCCGGAGAAAAGGACTTTGAATAAAACCAATCATAAATTGAAAATCCATTCCTTGAGAAAAGAGCATCTAGGATGATTAAATAATACAAACTATACACTCTAAAGGAAATCCATTTCTTCCATTTTTGGACATAGACACAGCTTAACAATGCAATTGCTAATATAGCGATTCCACTGGAAGTGAGCGGGGACTCCAATGGATGGAAAAGTAATCCAATCATCAGACACATTGAGTAACTAATTGTCCATAAAAGATCCTCAAAACCAATGTCCTGATTCTCATCATATGAAAATTTAGGAATGGTAAACATCAAGACAAGGCCGAAGAATGCTGTAACAAATTTATCAAACAGGAAGACGTAAACTACGGCCTCTGCGATATTCAATGCTAGAGCGAGGCGAAGTATTCCTGGCATAATTGCAAATACTTTCTCAAACGACTCACTTGTACTATGTGGTTTGCATTTTGAAAAAGAGAATAAGATTGCAGGAATAAGGATGCTATAATATTTAATTTGTATAAAATTACTAAATTCACTTATTTCTGCCACGAGAGGGTAGATCATTGCAATAATTACCGTAATAGCAAACGTAGTTCGTCTATACTTTTCAGCAAAAATTAAGAATAAAAAGCAACCCAAAAGATACAGAGTAAATTCGAACATATAATCACTATTTTGATATCCGGTGATGAAAAACTATCATCCATTGCAATTAATCTTTATCCGGGCTTTCTATTATCCACAAGGATGCGGTGATTCACAATGCATTGAGCCAAGTGCTGAGGCGGTGAACGCCTTCACGGATGTTTTCTGGTGAAGTGGCGTAAGAGATGCGGACAAAACCTTCGCCGCCATCCATCAAGGAGCCAGGAATCACCTGAACCTTCGCTTCGCTCAAGGCTCGTTCTGCAAATTCAAGATCGCTCATTCCAGTGCCGGTGATGTCGCAGAAGGCGTAGAACGCTCCCTCTGGTTTTGGCACAATAACGCCAGGCAATTCACTGAGCAAACCGTGGATCAACTCGCCTCGCTGTTTAAACGAGGCCGCCATTGTTGCCGTTTCTTCATTCATACTGAGCGCAATCGTTGCAGCTGGCATCATGAACGTGGCCACGTGGGTCGCAGAACTGACGTTGATTTTTTTCACGCCATCCATTACAATTTTCGGACCGGTGATCCAGCCAAGCCGCCAACCCGTCATGGCCCATCCTTTCGACCAGCCACCGACCGTGATGGTTCGCTCGGCACCACCAGGAATGGCGCACGGGGACGTGTATGGGTGGTCTGTCCACACCAACGTGGCGTAAATCATATCGTCAATGATCCACAAATCATGCTTGATTGCAAATTCTACAACCCGTCTGGTTTCTTCTTCGGTGTAGACCGCTCCAGTGGGGTTGTTTGGAGAGTTCAACATGATGGCTTTTGTGTTTGGCGTGACCGCAGCCTCAAGGTTGTCAAAATTGGGATGATAGTTATCCTTGCGTACGGGAACATGGACTGGAACGGCCCCGGTCAGTTTGACCATTCCATCATACGAGGGCCAAGCTGGAGAAAGAAGCAGCACTTCGTCTCCTGCATTCAGCGTCGCCATGAGTCCGTACAACAGGGCTTGCTTGCATCCGGGCGAGATCAGCACATCGTCCGGATCTGCTTTGATGCCGTGAATCGTTAGGTGTTCAGCAACGGCGTGGCACAACTCTTCAGATCCCTGAGTCCTTGTGTATGTGGTTTCGCCCCGGTCAAGGGCGGCTTTAGCAGCCTCAACAACCGGTGATGGGGTATCGAAATCCGGTTGCCCAACGGTGAACCGAATCACTTCAGGACTTGGTGGTGCGAGGAAGGATGCGAAGCCAATGCCCATCTCAGAGAGTGTACGGTTGACCTCTGGCATGATGATTCCTCGCGCACTGAACAGACCTGTTCAATGGCCCAACGAACGCGCCATCAAATATCAAGACTGCGCGTCAACTCGACGCTATGCGCTGTTTCTTTCGAAAGAGCACAGGCTGGGATTTGAACCCAGGT
>DUKM01000082.1:3638-7403 GCA_013329255.1 Candidatus Poseidoniaceae archaeon
AGAGGATTTGCAATCCCCGACGTAGCCGCTCCGACACCCGTGCAGTGCTTTATCGGATTCACCAGTTCTATTTCAACGCGACCGCACACCACCAACGCCCATGCGCCTCGACGGGGGATGATTAATCACGACCTGCGCCCACCAACGCTCATGGACGGGGAACCAAACTCAGAAGGTACGCCTTCACCGCCTCCCTCAGTTTTCTCTGGCCAAACTGCTTCCGGGCCCCCTCCATCAATTCCCTTGAGGGGTTTGTCCGACCAACCCATGGAGGCAAAATCAAACCCGTTTGACCAAGCCACGCATCCAATGCTCCAAGGCGAGGCCGCCCCCGTCGGACTCGGTCCCAACGGCGCAGTGAATCCGTTTCGATGGAAGCAATTTTGGCTCGGATTGATTTTACCGGTTCTTATTGTCGGCTCAATGTTCGTCGTGGCAACCTTGGTTGAAGACAATCGTTGGGACAACATGTACCACGAGGAAACGCTTTCTCTTTCCCCTGATGAAAACGGTCATTTCGCAGAACCATTCGATATTCAAGAAGGGCATGCCATGGAATGGTGTAGGTTCAACACGATCTTCTCGGAGGAACAGTCACAAATCTACTGCGATGTTGAGTATCGACAAAACACCAACAGCATCTCGATCATGCAGGAAATTGAGTTTATTCCAACAATTCACTCCATCCAACTCAACCTTGAACAAGAAAACGGTACGTTCTCACTCTCGTTTAATGGCTCATTTAGACCAAATCCCTATGTCTACGGAGGCATCTTATCCGAGTCAGGGGACTTCTTGGCATCATTGGAAACCAACGACCTTGTCCGCGGCAACACCTCCTACTTGAACGCCACATTCGCCCCGCAGAATGAATCCGTATCAATTTACATTTACATCGAATTTGGTGGCATCAACGAAAGGCTTGAGGTTTTCTCATGCGATATATATTCCACGGACTGCCCGAATGAACAGGACAATCACTCCGTGATCATGTCGAGTTCTTCATGGCGTTCTGGTGAAAAAATTGGCGAATATTCGCCGGATAACGGGACCGTCTGGTTTGTTCCAAATGGAACCTTCAATCAGACATTCCTGCTTTCACTGGAAACATATGATGAGGCTTCGGAAATGCAAAATTCGTTCCTGAGTGAAGCCGTAAACGCATCGTTCTGCTGCATGCCACTGGTTTACATGGGCGCGATTATTATGGCGTTTGTTCGCGGAAATAAGGGCTTAGGATGGGGCCTTATCAGTTCATCAGTAGTTTCAGTGTTCCTTGTGGTGGCACTGATTGCGTATGTCATTTCATCGTATATTGGTGGTTTCTAATCTTGATTTCCATCGTAGGGTTAATCTTCATCCGCCAATCCTTCTCCATTGAGGCCGTCCTGTGAAAATCGTCAATCCAGCGGTCCTCATGCCCCCCAACACGCCTGCGGAGTCGTATTTTGATTGCCGGTATGCTGTTCTTCGCGCACCATTGGGGTTCGACCGAGGCGCTGAACGCCTTGTTGACGACCTCGATGCCATCCATGCTTGGATCGCCCAAACTGATAACGTCCTTTCAGTTGGCCGCGCTCACCTCATTCCGCAAGACAGCGATGGTTCAGCGCCAGACCACGCCGGTCCGGATGCGACCACGTGCCCGGCGTTCGGGCCCCTCTCCTCACCCGAGAACCGGCCTGCGATGCAAATCCGTCAAATGGGTACGCGGCCGGAAGCGCAACGAAAGGGGTACGCAAGCGAAGTGCTTGCGGCGCTCGAGCACGCTGCAACCGTTCGCTTTGGCGCCACAACGGGCTTTCTTCAGGCGCGCGAGGCGGCCGTCCCGTTCTACTTGTCACAAGGCTGGCAATTGATTGACGAGCCATACACGATTCTCAACATTGGCCCCCACAGATCGATGATGAAAAAATTACTTTAATCGTGATTTATTCAAATACCCTAGGACAAATTGCCCTTTTACAGAGAACATACCTCGTTTCGGCGATTTTGTGTAAACATGAGAATAAGAATAAAACCACACCGTATGTGATCTTCCACGGCGTGTGCCGTTTGGAGGGGATATGATGAACATTAGACAAATCAACAAGAACAAACCATATTATGTGAGCTCCGCCCACATACAATTGATGCCAACCGACCCCGATTCCCAAAAGTCGAGGAACGATAAGTACCTCAAAGCGCTTCAGACGCTGGCCGAAAAAGATCCGGAAGGCTTCTCTTCACTCGCGCCTGAACTGATCAAAAGAAGCGTTTGGAACCTCAGAGGGCCCGATCCTTACTTTTCAGAAAAACTTGCAAATTGGTTTGAAGTAGCCTACAAGTGGGAAGAGTTTAGAGAAATTTTACCAAAAGATGCACACATTACAAAAAGAATTGAGGTAGATTCACCCACAAAAGAAAATTTATCAGAATATCATTCTTTATTTTTTAGTAAACTCGAACAAAAATTTTCAGGAGATCACCAGCGTTGGGATGCACCGACACGCGACCAATTCATTATTCTCGGCATGATTGCAATGGAAGGGAAATCCGGTGTGCGCCAGGGCAAACTCGCCCATTACCTCGGGACCGGTCTCGATGGTGTTGGCGGCCTGCCAAGTTCAAACGCTATTCGAGCTGCTAAAATCGCACTCAGCCGCAACGCAAAACCAATTCAACTGTTCGCCCCCGCAAAAGGCAATGGCAACGAGCGCCTCCATTCCTTCGCTGATGAGAATCTTGCTGAACTTGTGACTCGATACGTTCTTTCGCAAAGAGCGTCCATTCTTTTGCCCGCATCGATGGTTCACGCCGTTTGAGCGCAGCACGCAACGCATCGCGCCTTTCATATAGGGTTGGTTCGTTCCAATTGTTAGAGGGAACGTTGGGTTCCCTAAGACCTACCCGTGAAAAACGATGCATTCGGAGGATCAATACAAGGCAATAAACAAAGGAACACAACAACGAACTGCGAGCCAGTTCACCACGTTAAACCGCATGGGCGGTGCGTTGGATATCTCCTTTGTTTTAACCTTGAAACACAATACGAATCAGTGCGTAGCATCAACACAATCCCAGAATTGCCTTCCCACCAGTTGGGCCAGTGATCTGGAAAGAGAGAACAGCGGGTTCTCTGTGTAAAAACAACCAAAACAAAAAAAGGAAGTGAAAAAACATGAATAAGAAAATAATGAGCGTGCTAATTGCAATGTTCCTTGCTCTCTCTGCAGTTTCTGCAGTGAGCGGTGACGGATCTGACCCACTCGACCCATCTGATGGTGGCGCCGATTGGGACGGTGACGGTCTCACCAACTCCGAGGAACAGAACCAAGGCACCAATATGAACAATGCAGACAGCGATGGCGACGGACTACCTGATGGTTGGGAAGTCTCCAACGGCCTTAACCCAACCAACGGTGGCGACGGAAATGCAGACCCAGACGGCGATGGCTTGACCAACGCCCAAGAGTATGCAGCGGGTACCAACCCGAACAACGCAGACACCGACGGTGACGGCAAGGCCGACAACGTTGACTCGTTCCCGAACGATCCGAACGACGGTGAATACTCCGACTCCGACGGTGACGGCATCCCAGACGCCTACGATCCAGACTTTACCGAGTCTGACTCCGGCGCTGGCGACGGCGACACCGAAGGCGGTGGCGAATCCGACGCAGGAACGCCTAATGGACAAGGACAAGGCCAAGGCCAAGGACAAGGACAAGGACAAGGTCAAGGCCAAGGACAAGGCCAAGGACAAGGACAAGGTCAAGGACAAGG
>DUKM01000082.1:7799-10228 GCA_013329255.1 Candidatus Poseidoniaceae archaeon
TCAAGGACAAGGTCAAGGACAGGGACAAGGACAAGGTCAAGGCCAACAACAAGGCCAGGGCCAAGGCCAACAGGGTCAACAAGGTCAGCAAGGACAGCAAGGACAGCAAGGTCAGCAGGGCCAGCAAGGACAGCAAGGACAGCAAGGACAGCAGGGCCAACAAGGCCAGCAAGGTCAGCAAGGTCAGCAAGGTCAGCAGGGTCAGCAACAAGACAACGGCCAAGGTCAACAACAGCAAGGCGGCGAACAAGGCGGCCAGCAAGGTGACCAAACAAGCGAAGACCAGAACGGACAAAACCAAAACGGTCAGAGCCAGCAGCAGCAAGGACAAACCCAGAACGGCCAACAAGGCCAACAGGGTCAACAAACCGAGCAGCAGCAAGGTCAACAACTTGACAACCAAGCTGAAAATGGCGAAAATGACAACGACGGTGACGGCATCCCTAACGATGTTGACAACGACGATGACAATGACGGCATTCCTGACAGCGTTGACGAGAACCCAATGGATCACGACAACGATGGACTTGATGACGCGGAAGACTCCGACGATGACGGCGACGGAATCGACGACACTGAAGAAGTTCAGGACGGCGACCCCAACTCCAACATCTACGATCACGACAACGACGGCATCTCCGATGCTGTGGACCTCGACATCGACAACGATGGCATTGACAACCGAAACGACATGGACGAAAACGGCGTAGACCTCTCTCGTGACCACGACAACGATGGCATGAATGACGCTGATGACACCGATGACGACAACGACGACATTCTTGACGTCGACGAAATCAACGGTGGCACCGGTACTTACCGCTACGACCATGACAACGACGGAATCTGGGACGCGACCGATAACGACGACGACAACGACGGCCTACTCGACTGGTTCGAGCAGAACGACGGTAACTCGAAGACCGGTCAATTCGACCACGACAACGACGGACTTGACGACAACGAAGATGCTGACGACGATGACGACGGCATTCTCGATGAACTCGAATCTTGAAGTTGAACTGATCGAACCTCGATAACACCGATGCTGAGGCATCGGGTGAGCCGGATTCTCGGAGGGTTCGCCCTCTGAGAATCCCTTTTTTTCTTTCTCCTCTACAACAATTCAATCGCTGCGTTTGATTTGATTTATTTCTGCAATCATGGCGATGATACTCAATTCGTTCTGTGATACACTCGCCCCCGGTTGTGCCATGCCTTTCAAATAGGGCATGACGGTGGGAAATTGATTCCAGAGGTGCCCATATGCTCTCAAATGTACAAAAAGAAACCCTGCAAAACCGACAAAAGCTCAGCATGTCGCTGACAATTGTATTCTTGATGGTCACCAGCACCCTGCTTGCTGTTGTCCAAGATTTCAGTTCCGATGACATCCTCGAAACAACCGGCTTCCAAGAAGGCCAACGCGTTGGGCAAAGCATCGCTCAGTCAACCGCCCAAAACGGTCAAGGCGACTGGAACGGCGACCAAGATCCTTGGTACGAAACCAGCCACCCATCGATCACCGATTTGATGTGGTCTGACCCTGGCGTGATGTCTGGAATCATTACCGACTTGAGCGCTATTGAGGCGCTCGCACCTTCGTATGCTTTCTTCCTTGAAGAATCCAGCAAAGACGACCACGACAACGATGGAATCAATGACTTGGCCGACCTTGACGACGACAACGATGGAATTTACGACCTGCTCGAGCGCTTTGACGGCTGCTACGGCACCCATCCATTCGACCACGACAATGACGGAATCCTCGACGCAGAGGACTGGGACGACGACAATGACGGAATCCTCGAAGGCCCCCTCGATATCGCTGCACTCGAGGCTCTTGGCCTCGACCCTCGAAACGTTTCTACCGATCGACGACTCGACGAGAACATCATTCATCCGTGGACCGGCCAAGCAGTCGGAGCGTTCTACCTCGCAGACCAGAACCCAATGGACCACGACAACGACGGCGTGACCGACGAAGATTCAGACGGCTCAGGGCCGGGACGCTATGACGAGGACGACGATAACGACGCCCGTATTGACCAGTTCAAGTGGCCTTGCGACCTCGACAACGACGGTCTGCAAGATTACTTTGACAACGACGACGACGGCGACGGCGTCGACGACGTCGAAGACTCCCACCCATACAACGCCTCCATTACAACCAGCCATACTGAGGCAGGTAACCTCTATGACGGCGCTGTTTCATGGGACTTCAACTCCTACAGAATCTATTCAGGTGGCGTAAACTTCCTCAACGCTGAACTCAATCGAGTCAATGCAGTCAACGCCCCCTCGGTTTCATCAAACGCTCCGAACGGCATCCCTGCCTTCACCACCATCTTTGATGGTGACTTGGACGGCGACATGATCCCCAACTTCATCGACCCGGATAACGACAACGACGGAACCCCCGACAGCGC
>DUKM01000082.1:10608-18559 GCA_013329255.1 Candidatus Poseidoniaceae archaeon
ATCCACGATGTGTGCGTCAACATTGACGTGAACAAAGACAACAAGGGCGATTACAATGGTTTGCTCAACGGCGAGCCAACCGCCCTTGACGCCGCAACACTCGCTGGCGGATTGGGCTACGTCACCTCAAGCGGCGTCGCCACTTCTGCTCAAGTGGGCACAGGCATGACCGTTGACATTGTTGCAGACGCTGCCGCTGGTGGCGTGGTCACATCAGTGACGATCAACAACGCTGGCTACGGCTACAGCGTTGGCACTCAAATCTCCATCAACAGCGGAAACTCTGGCGCATCGATTGCCGTTGCAAGCGTCAATAACGTCGACTTCGAAATTCCCGGAGGCGACGGTGACGGCGACGGATTGATTGATTGTGAAATTGATTACGATCAAGACCTCGACGACGATCGACTGCGACCGTTCGACCAGAACTACAACGCCATCTATGATTGGCTTGACCCTGACATGGGCGGTACCATGACGCCTGACAACCTCGGCGACATCACCGTGAGCGGCGATGCGAGCAACTTTGAATACGATTTGGATGACGACCAAATCCAAAACGAAAACGACTCCTTCCCATTGGACAAAACCTCAGACGTTGCCACTTGGAATTGCCCAACCATGGCCACACCTAACCCAGTCGACCCCGATCCACGCTGCACAACTCGCCGCGCATCATTCTCCCAATTCAACGACTGGGACAACGACGGCATCGCAAACTGGGACGATGTCGACGACGACGGTGACGGAATCATTGACGTGCTCGATATCGATTGGGACTGTGACTTGGATAATGACGCAGACCTCCACGCCATCAACGGCGCTTTGTATCGAGACGACGGGCCAAACTCTGTTGACTCAGACATCGATGGCGACGGCCTCGAAAACGACATCGATTGGGATGATGACAACGACGGTATTGCCGATTTGTATGATCCAGATGACGGAAACTGCGGTGAAGTCGATTACGACCCGAGCGACGCATTTGCTCGCCCGTACTACCCTGTTGATGACGGTGGAAAACTCGATGGAAGCCAAGACAGCACACCTTACACCGACAACGCAACAGACCACTGGAACCTTCTCTTCTGGCACAACCCCTTCTCAGATGTGGTGTTGAACTACAACGGGTACGACGCAACAACATCACCAGCCACACCAGGCACAGTGCCTGAATTCTACTGGTTCATGTTTGCTCGTTGGTCGCCTTACAACGGCGGAAACGACTGGGACATTGACGCGGACGGTGACTCACTGACCAACGGCTTGGACACCGATCAGGACGCCGATGGCTTGCCCGATTGGTGGGATCAGGATGAATCCAACGACGGCCTCATGGACACAGACGATCCGAAGATGGGCGGTTCGTTCAACCTCTCACAATGCGGTTGGACTGCAGGAAACATCGGCGGAGGCTATGTCTGTGGCTACCAATATGCGGTTGCATACCACATGCCTCTCAACGGCGTGAACGCCCAATTCGGCTCGCCTTATTCCACCCGCCCCGATGCCTTTGTCGATCAAGGCGCAACAGCAGGTGGGCCATCGAACAACTGGAGCTGCACCCCAGGTGCACAAGGCGGTTGTTATCACTACGATTTCGGCGGTGACGGCACCATTGAATCCGGTATTTCTCACCTTCAGATGACCGACAACCGTGACGCATTCGTTACTTGGGTTGGACTCACAACCGGGCTTTGGCAATGGACTTCCGACAACGGCCCCGTTGCAGACTTCCCTGATGAATTGGGAGCGGATCTGCTCAAGAACGATGTTGACGGCGACGTTGACGGCGACTTTACCAACATGACGGTGGACCTTGACAACGATTACGACTCGGTGTTTGACTGGTATGACGTTGACGACGACAACGACGGAATCTGGGATTACTTTGAAATCGACAGCGATGACGATTGGGACAACGATGTAGGCCAAGAAAACGGCAATTTCTTCAGCGGTACAAACTGCAACGACAACGACGATGACGGCAACGATGCCGACGTCGACGAAGACGGGTTCTTCCAAGCGGTTTGGGACCGTGGAATCATGTCGCAAGGCCTACGCGAACCCTCCCTCTATGACGTAGACAACGACAACGATGGTGTTCCAGACGCTGAAGATACCGACGACGACAACAACGGTATTCTCGACGTCGATCAAGCTTTGCTCCCCGGATGCTTCTGGGGCGAAGAAGAATCACCGTTTGACCACGACAACGATGGTATCGTGGACTGGGCAGACAACGATTGGGACGGCGATGGTATCACCAACGCCGTTGAATTGCTCATCAGCATTACCGCACCGTTTGACCACGACAACGACGGCACCCGCGACGACATCGATGAAGACGACGATGAAGACGGCATGAACGATGAAGACGAAGTTCTTCTTTGGCCAACCCGCTTTGACCGCAACTCAACCAACCCTTGGGATCACGACGATTTCGGTAACGGGGAAGGTATTGCTAACATCCTTGATGCAAACACAGGGCCTGACGCTATCGACGAAGACGACGATAACGACACCCGCAACGATTTGGATTTCGACCACTTGGAAGAGACCTACACCAGCACGCCTTGTTACAACGGCGGCGAATCGAGCGACTGGGACAGCGATAACGATTGCAACTTCGATAAGGATGACAAGGCTCCAACCTTCATCACCCTTAATTTGCCAAACGAACTGTGGCTTGATGCTCAAGCACCAGCGATCTTCAGTGGCCACGTGGACTGGGTGAACCCAATCACTGGTCAACTTGAAGCAGCACCAGGCCTCCCAGTTCAAGTCCACATTGAATGGACAGGCAACAACACAACTGCAATTGAAACCGTTGACGTTCTAACCACCGCTTCAGGAAACTTCAGCGTCGGGCAGTTCCTCTACCCAGAAGACCTCACGGTCGGTGACAACACCACCTACAGGGTCTATGCAGAAGTGACTGAAATGTTTGCCTTCAACGGCAACCAATCGCAGTCATACTACGTCGGCGCCGAGGCAAACTTGACCGCTGATATCTTCATGAACAGTTACTTCAGAAGCGATGAACAACCATTCTGGGTTGACATGTGGTCCTATTACACCGCTGACGTCCAGCGAGGTATTTTCGATAACTTGGTCCCAAGTGTTCCAATGACGTTCTCCGTTCGTGGAGGCATCTTTGGTAACCTCACTCACCCAACCAACTTCACCGGTTTGGGCGGCGACGGGTACCGAAGTGGGGCTTCTGGCCTCGTTTCAGTGACCTTTGTACAAAACATCGGCATCAACGGTATCTGGAAGCAGATTCAATGGAACTCTACTCGAGATAACGGCGTAGGAAAGGTACCAGGTGGCTATGAAGAAGTCGCTTGGAACTCCAACACCAACATGCTTGAACCCCTGCTCGACAGCACTGGAAACATCATCGAATACGATTACACGAACACGAGTTTACCTGCAGGCGACTACGAAGTCACCGCAAGCGTTCGTCCAGAAATTGCTACCGAGTGGCCGTTCCCGTACCTCCACGGCGACGATACAGAAGCACAGTCCATCCGTGTGATGCACCGAATGAACATCGAAGCGCAGATGATCTTGGAAGGAACCAACCCAATCTACTACTTTGACGCCACCATCAACAACGGTGACGGCAGCTTTGGTAACTGGGCAACGCTCTTCCACCAAGTAGCACTCGACGGAGCAGGACTTACCTTCAATGATATTTCCAAATCCAAACCTTACCCAACAAACTGGGACGGTCAGCCACAAAGCCTGACTGGCGAGGCTGCAAACCTTCGTAACTTCATCAGCACCAATTCGACGCACTGGTTCATCAACCTCGTCAACGGCGGCGATGGCGACTTGCCACCTTGTGGCGCAGTCGATCCAAGCAACCCTGACAGCGAAGTTCGATGTGAGATTGTTCCAGAAATGAACACCGGGGACTCCTTGCAAATCATTGGTTCAGTCACTAACCGAACCAACGACCCGTGGGATGCAGATCCAGTGGCGCTCCAAGTGGACGTTGATGGCAATGGTCAATTCCTCGGTGCAGGCGAAACCGCTTACACCCAGCGCCCAGTCATGAACAATGGCGTTGCAGAGTTTGACTACAACTGGTCATGGTACAGCCAATACGGGTCCGGAACCTACGGCATGCGTGTTGACTTCACAAACTCGGCCTACTACTTCACCGGAAACAGTTCGACCCTTGCAGCAACTGGCGCTTACATCAACGTCACCGTTGTGGGAACAACAGACTTCCAAACCACATCGTTGCCTCGTTTGTATCGAAACAGCAGCACAACGATTCAGGCCAAGTTGGTTGACAATTCACTGCAACCTGTTCGCAACGTACCGGTCAATTATACCTGGTCTGCGGACGGGCGTAGCGGTGTGAACTACACGGATGAGAATGGATTCTTTGAGATTCCGTTTAACGTCTCAGCTCAAGATGCGCTCGGTGATTTCTCCCTGCAATTCGAGTTTGCAGGCACGCCGTTGCTCAAAGGCAACAGCATGGTGCAGGAAGTCTGGGTCGTATCGAGAACGTACCTCTCGGTGATTTCTGCGGATCCGAATTTGCGTCAATCAGGCGATAGATGGGATTTCACAGCACAGGTCGTCGACGACAATAAGACATCAATTCGCGATGCAGGCGGAGCGGCCCTCGATGGGGCGAACTCTGGTTTGGTTGACGTGATTTTCGAAGGAACGGATTTCAGTGGCGTCTTCCATCGCCAAGTTGTCGCAACCCTTGCGCCTTCTGCTGGATTGATTTCTCTGCCCGAACCACAACCGGATAACTCCCACCTTTGTTTCTATGATGGCAACGGAGATTCCTTCCCCGACCGTGACTTCAACCAAGATGGTATCCTTGACCGAAATGAAACGGTTGGCTGCTTGAAATCAAACATCAGCCCACTGAACCCACAACTCTTGCGAGATGATCCAGAATCCTTCCTTCCGGACGGCTTTGGCCCAGTGAATGTGATTCTACGGTTCGAGGAGAACCTGCCAAACGAAGGTTGCCAAGAACTCCAACCGAGTTCCTTGACCATCCAAGGGGCATGGGACCCGTGCACAGCGGTGCTTGGTAACGACCACTTCAGGCTCAAGATGACCAACAACGCAAACGGATTCTCTTTGATTGGACGAACAACGCTCACCGTGGACGACCAAATCGTCTACACAAGCGAAATCAACCCGGTCACCGGAGAAGTCGTTCCAAAGCCAATGATTGTCACTGGACAACTCCAAGACGAACTCGGCACCAACCTCACAAACCGCAACATCCGTGTCAGTTACGAGATGATTAACGGGCAATCAAACCCAACTTCTTGCCAGACCGGCATGACGGATTTGGACGGCCAGTACTCAATTCTCTGCCCGCTCTCTGACGTGATGGCAGGAAAGGCAAAGGTCAGCGTGACGTACTCTTCGTACGACAACAACGATGCTTACCGTTACGAGAACAAGACCGTGCAGACCGAATTCGATGTGTTCTCGAACTCGACGCTTGCCATCAATGAAGTCGGACCCTTCAAGTCCAGCGTTGAATCATGGACCGCACCAAATGGCTCCAACTACCCAGTGCTTTACCTCAAGGAATCCTACCACATCGATGCAAAACTCACGCAATCTAACGGCCAGTTCGTTGGTGGAAAGTGCTTGAACATCTACCTCGACCCTGAGCAAAACATCCGCCCAGTGTCGACAATCCGCACAAGCGAAATCGACGGAACAATCGAATGGTTCAGCGGCGATCCAAGCCAGAACCCGACCCTCAAGGGCGTTGAAACCATCGGCGGTAAGTTGGAAGGATTCAGAACCCTCCGCATTGCGTTTGAACCTGATGTCAACGTGCCAGGCGGCTGTGATAAGGATTCATCCAATGTCCTCAACGGCTCGAAGGTCGACATGGACATCTTGGTTCGTTCTCGTGTTGACTTGCAAGTGAAGCAAACATGGAGCCACCTCGCCGGTAACGGATTGGACAACGACGAACCAGTCATTGGTTCGATCGCCTTGCTCCGCGACCGCCTCGACTTGGCCGTGGAAAACGAAGAAGTTTGGTTCGTTCGCCAGTATTGGTCCGAAGCAACCACTGAATGGGTTGTTGAAGGCACAAACAAGTCCAAGACCAATGAACAAGGTATTGCAGACTTTGAATGGGCCTTTGGCGGTCAATCGTGCGACGGTGAACCTTGTGAAGGCCGCTGGCGCATCATCGCCTACTACCCAGGTTCGACGTACTTCGCTGAATCTCAAGACAACATCACACACGAGATGCTGTACGAGACGCCATCAGCAATCGACGCACAATCTTCGTTCTTCACCCCCGCTACCAGCATGGCACTGGGTGTCTTGCTCATGGCCCTCCTGATTGGCGGACTGATCTACTACCAACGCGCTCAAGAACGCCGACAAGTGCAAGCATTGAAGGGTATTCTCACCGACACGATGATGCAACTTGAAGCAAGCAACGAATACATCGCTGCTATCTTCGACTGCTACAAGAGTTTGGTAAAGCACTTCAAGCGCTACGGCTTCATGAAGAAGGTCTACGAAACCACTCGAGAATTCGAGTCCGCTGTTCGTGCAGCGTTCAACATGGTGCCTGCTGAACAGTTGGGAGGATTCCTCTCCATCTTCGAAGAAGCACGCTACTCGGATCACACGATCGATGCATCGCACCGTGACCGCGCCCTGCAAACCCTCGACACCATCGTTCGCTCGCTGACCGCCGCTCTCGGCGAAGAAGGCGCAGTGGGCCGTAAGGAATTGGTTGGCTTGTACGATCAACAAACCAAGGCCGGTGAATTCGTTGCTGCAGACGGCTCGGTTCGCCAAGCTGGTATCATTGAAGGCGAAGGCTCAGATTTCAAGATTTGAAGCCTGAATTTGCGCACGAGAAGGGCCTCATCCGAGGCCCTTCGTGCCGCTTATTCGCCTTAACCTTCAAGGAGCGGATGCCGTGTGGTTGCACCATGGACGATTGGAAACAACTTATCGGCGAGGCCATGCAAATTGAAACAACAGACACCATTGCGGCGTTCAAAATTTACGAACGTGCTGTCATTGCGGGCCTCACAACCTCGCAAAACCTCCTCGACGATGTTGAGGCAGCCCAGATCATCGAAGCAATTTACGGTGCCCTTGTTGCTTACTCTCAAACCATCATGCTTCGCATGAAGGCCGAAGACCCAGAAATCGGCGGCGTGGACCATGCTTTCCGAGCAGGCCAAGCCTACGGCGTTTCCTGTGTGCTTAACCACCTGATCGACAAACTCACCGATGTTACCGGTGGCACCGAATTGGGCGCAATGGACGCATTCTCCGACACGCTTCACGACGAAATCATCATCCAGGGCCGAGCTGCAGGTTTGACCATCGAACTTCTTGACGCACAAGGCGATATTCTTCTCGAATGATCTCTGTTTCGCCGCCTCTCCAACCGCCCTTTCCCGTTCTTAGGAATCGGGCCACTGCGACGCGAAGAACCGACCGTACGCGTCGGTGCATTGATAATGGGATGGCGAGTCGGCGAATTGCTTCAAAGCATCGAGGGAGTCAAATGAGCAATCCGACACGAAAGACAAACGCAAGACTGGTTGACATGATCAACCAGTTGAAAGCCCAGTCGCGTGACACCGGAGCCGCTGTTTGGCGAGATGTGGCCATGCGACTCTCTAAGAGTCGAAAACATTGGGCGCAGCCGAACTTGAGCCGCGTGAGTCGCTACGCCCCCGAGGGTGCAACCATCCTCGTACCAGGCAAGCTTCTCGGTTCAGGTGAATTGTCTGCCAACCACACTATCGCCGCCTACAGTGTCAGCAATGGTGCACGTGAGAAAATAGAAGCCGCTGGAGGTCGAGTTGTGACCTACGGCGAGCTGATGAACGAAAACCCAACAGGCACGGGGGTTGTTATCCTTGGATGAAACAACCTACGTCTTTGACGCTGATGGCCT
>DUKM01000082.1:18938-25707 GCA_013329255.1 Candidatus Poseidoniaceae archaeon
GACGACAAAGTCATCATCATCAATGCAGAGAAAGCAATCGTCTCCGGACGACCACGCTCTGTCTTGAACACATACCACAAGAAGTATGAATTGAACCACGCTCGAAAGGGACCTTTCTTCCCACGTATGCCTGACATGATCCTCAAGCGTGCAGTTCGTGGTATGCTTCCATACCAGAAGATATCCAGTGGCCGCCGCGCTCTCCGCAACCTACGCGTTGAGATTGGTTGCCCAGCCCACCTTGCTGGAGAACTTCCAGAGGGCCACCAACACGGTGACCTCACCAAGATTCGTAAGGCAATGCCTGAGCGATTCATTCGCTTGGGTGACATTAGCGCCGATCTCGGCGCACCAACCCACCGCTGGGACGGAGGTGAGCAATGATGGCTCGTAAGAAACAACAAAAGTCAGTCCAATCCTCTGGAAAGCGTAAGACCGCCATTGCCCGTGCATCGGTCAAGGCAGGAAAAGGACGCGTTCGTGTGAACAGCGCCCCAATCGAAATCCTATCGCCATCCCTTGCTCGACGCAAGGCCATGGAACCACTGATCATCGCAGACGCAATGAACCGACTCAGTAAGGTCGACATCAGCATCACCACCCTTGGTGGCGGTATCATGGGTCAAACCGACGCTATCCGCACCGCAATTGCACGTGGACTTGTCCACTACAACGGCGGAGCAGAAGGCATTGACGAAGAACTTCGAGACGAATACCTTCGCTTCGATCGTAGCCTTTTGGTCAACGATCCACGGCGCAAGGAAGCAAAGCACCAACTTGGTCGCGGTGCTCGCCGAAAGAAGCAAAAGTCCTACCGATGAGTTGATTGCATGATTATTCCAGTACGATGTTTCAGTTGCGGCGCAGTTATTGCGCATAAATGGGAAGAATTCAATGAGCTCAAGGCTGCAGGTCTTGATGAATCAGATGCTCTTGACAAGGTTGGCTTGATGCGCTACTGCTGCCGCCGTATGTATGTGGGTCACATCGACCTCATCTACGAAGCAGCACCTTTCAGCGCTTCATCCCAGTGAGTCTCGAGAACGAAGATCAGAACACGGGGGCCCGTGGGTTAGCTTGGCCTATACTTGGCGGCTGGGGGCCGTCAGACCCCAGTTCAAATCTGGGCGGGCCCACCTGATCTTCTCGTATCTCTTCGGTTCGGCAAAGCATTACTAATCGTTTGACAGGAACCCTTTGGGTTGATATGGCAGGCGCACAAACAATCGACCATGCGAACCCTTCAGGCTTCCACCTTGGTCTGCTTGCTCTTGCTTGCTTCCTTCAGCGCATTGCTGCTGCCTGCGGAGGCAGCGGACACAACCGTGAACAGCGAAACCACATGGTCGGGCTCAGTTGTTCTCAACGGCAACGTCACGGTGGCCAACGGCACCACCCTCACGATCAGTTCATCCACAACCATCGATGGAACCGCTGACCATTGGATTCGCATCGAGGGGACACTCATTGCACAAGATGCAACCTTTTTCTCTTCACAAACCCCTCTTACCCAAGGTTCCCACGGGGCAGGCCTTTGGGTCGGCCTTCACATTTCTTCCACAGGCCATGCGGTGCTCAACAACGTCACGATTGACAATGCCAAAACCGCTGTACGCAACGAAGGAACGCTCACTGCAACAGACCTTACGATCGATGACGCCTACATCGGCATCAACAACGCTGGAGCCGCTGCTGTGGACCGGCTCACCGCCCACAACATCGACTACGATGTGGTCCGAACATCAGGCGACCTCACCATCGATGAGGCAGCGATGACCAATGTGGCGGGAGGCATCATTTCCTCCGGAACCACCGCGGTAGCGGATGCGTCCTTCATTCAAACTGGCTTGGCCCTGAAAGCAACTTCCGGGCAAATGACGGCCACTCGAATTGGCTTTGACACCGTCACGGTCGGCCTCGCCAGCCAAGCCGGTGCAACGGTCGATCTTTCGAGCGTCACCGGGACTCAAGTCGCCCTGGCTGTTGATGCAGGCGACAGCGACGGACTTTCTCTGGACAACATGGTGCTTGAAGGCCACCGATTGTTGCTTGCCAATGGCGCCACAATGATTGCGGCCAACGACATTACCTTCACCAGCAATCTCAACGAGACAAGGCCGACCATCGACCAACGATGCAGCGGTTCCTGCGTTTGGGACCTCACAACGCTGACCAACACCGTTTGGGGAGTCGCCCTTTCAGGAAGCGGCACCCACGGCTTCCACAACACCACTGTTGCCTCAACACAGCGCAACATCGATGCAGCAGGAACAGGAGAAGTATCACTCAACAACCTCAACTTAACCGGCTCAGATGCAGCAATCAGCCTGCGCGGACCGGACAGTCAAATCGATGGAGCAACCCTATCGCTTCTTTCTTCGGCCGCGCTTGGCGTCGATGTCCTCGATGGAGAACACCACTGGAAGGATCTGGAAATAACCAAACCATATTCTTCTCAAGACACCACTTCAATTGGCGTCAAGGCGTGGTACAGTTCAATCGTTGCAGAAACGCTTACGATTTCGAATCACGCTACAGGTCTCGATGCCACGGACTCTACCTTGTCAGGTGGCACGTTTACAGTGGTTGATGGTGCCTCGATAGGGCTTGGCTTGCACGACACCCATTTGATGCTGGACACGCTCTCTACTCGCGTCTTTACCACCGGTGTTCGTATGGAAGGGACCTCCTCATTGCACGTTGGGGAATGGGCTGCCAACGTACACGCCACCCCGCTCAACCTCGATACGGAATCGACGGCAACCGTGCGCAACTTCCAACCTCAAAACACCCAGGCTTCTTCTTCGGATGCATTGGGCGATGGGTACCTGCTCTATGGTGGCTCAACCTCCGCCACAATATCCACATCCTCTTCTGATTTCCTCGAAGAAACGCCCGTGACATTCACAGATCTTTCAGGCTCCCCCATTGAAGCCACAGTTTTGGTTCATGGCTTCACGTTGATGAGCAACAGCAACGGCGCTGCAACCATTCCTCTTCTTTCTCAAGGAAGCACAGTAGACGTCAGCCTCGGTGGTGCTGGCGTGCGCGTCATCTTGTACGGAGGCACCATGGGCCAATCGGTACAGGTGCCGGTCATCCCCCAAGGGGATTGGACCATCACAAGCGGCCAATTCGTGTACCTTGGAGCGCGTCCTGACGGAGCACCACATGTTCTGAGCGGCGTTCTAACCCTCGAAACAGGAAGCGGCCTCCAACTCGATCACACCACACTCATGCTCCCCGAAGGTGGCACGGTGAATGTGCAAGGTTCCGCTCAACTGCTCGGCGACGCTTCAACCATTTCCGCTCACTCCTTTTCCATGGGACAAGACAGCACCCTATCCTCGACCAATACTGAAGACGGTTTCGCCGTGATCGGTAATGTTTCTTGGGCATGCCAAACGCTTCGCACCTCAGACTATGTCCACATTGAAGGCAACCTTATGCTCCAACCTGGCTGTACAATGGATTTGATTGCAGGAACAATTTCTGGAACCGTGACTGCTTTGACAGGCGGCGAGCTCAACGTCCTCTCTGAATTGAACGTACGCGTTTTGGATCAGGGGGAACCGGTTGAAGACGCCCTGATTTCAGTCGACGGCGCCGTTGGCTCAACCGATGCTGAAGGCCGCTTGAGCACGACCGCTGTGGCCCGAAAGGTCACAGACAGCAGCGAGACACTCGGCGGCATCAAGAACATCAACCTCCAAATTGGGTCTTTCTCTGATTTTGTCACATGGGATTCTACGGAATCATTCGATCACACCTTCATGGCGTCAAGAATTGATGGCGGGACACTCGATCAATGGTTGATTTTAGAATCACAGTGGAGTCCATACTTCCTTGACGAAGATTTGTTGGTTGGCCAAACAGGTACATTGAGCATCGATGACGGCGTTTCAGTCCGAATTTCAGAAGGACGAACCATCACCGTTGACGGCACCATGGATGTCGGTGACGCAACGCTTTCCTCAACAGGACAAGGCGCCCGGTGGGGCGGCATGCACCTCGGCACCCTTACTTCGTCCACCATCGACCTCTCGGCAACCTCGATCTTCGAAGCCTCACCAGCGCTCACGGTCTCCGACCTTGGCAGGTTCACCGCAGACGGAGCAGAATTTGCACGAGCCTCTGGAGCGGACACTCTGATTACAATCGCCCTTGGAAGCAACGCAACGGTTGATTTGAGCGACAGCCAACTCTACGATGCAGGCACCGGTTGCATCAAATCATTTGCAACCGAAGGCACCCTTCACCTCACCGATATCACCATGTCGACCTGCAACGGAGTGGGTCTTTGGGCCAGGCAATCTCACCTCGAAGTTGACGGCTTAGAATTCGAAGACGGGTTCACCCATGGGTTCGAATTAACCGCTGTTACAGGCAGCATGAACGGCATCGAAGCAACTCAATTCGAAGGCACCGGGTTCATTGGATGGCTGGAATCAGTTGATGAGATGTTTACGCTTTCCCAACTCAATGGAACGGTTGGCGCTGCGGGCGGCTTGGCTGGGGCCAACAACCGCTTCCTCGACCTTGAGTCAATCCAAATCACAGGTGCGCCAGCGGTTGACTTCGACAACACAGCAGGCCACATTGACGGATTGATTCTCAACGGCCAAGGTACGGGAACGGCTTTTTCCAGCCACCACGGTCGCTCACTGGATTCACTTGTTGTCCAAGACCTCGTAGCCGCTCATTACGCTGTAGCAGTTGACTTGCATGCCGATGAATCGGATGGAACAGTGGCCCCCCTCATTCTGCGTTCGCCAGATTTACTGGCCTCCGTTGTAATTTCTGCTGAAGACTACCCGGCTCGAGTTGAAGGTGGCGCTATGGTTGGAGAAGTTGCAGTTACAGGTGCGGTAATCATCGACTTAATCGACGCAACAACCAGTCAAACATCTGTCTACGATGGAGCAATGCTTCGCATGTGGAAGACCTTCAACATCGATGCACAAGTCACAGGCTCATCGGTTGCTGCAAACTTCACAATCACAACCACGGGCCTCACGCCAGCATTCACTGCATCGGCAAGTGGCACCTCAGTTCTCATCGAATTGCCAATGACAGTTGTGGATGATGCATCGACCAGTTCGTTGGCCACCATCACCATTGGAGCCTCGAAGACCGGCCTACCGCATCAAACGCTTCTCATCAACGCAACGGAGGGGATGAACACCTCGATTGTGATTGCAATGGCTCTGAACGGGGCTCCGCTTGTTGAAATCCTCAAACCTTATTCTGGACAAAGGGCGATGGAAACAACGCCACTCAACGCAGCAGCGACCTACTCGGATGATCTCGATGAAGTGCAAGACCTCACGGTTCAATGGTTCATCACCGACGCGACCGGTGATGAAGTCATGGAGGGGCCAAATGAACCCCAATTCAACATCACCGACCTCCCTTACGGGTTCTACGTGCTGGAAGCAAGGGTAACCGACGCTCTTGGTGCATCCTCGAGCGACAGCGTCGATTTTGAAATCACTCAATTGGACACCGATGGCGATTGGACATCTTCATGCATCTACACTCAAGCCACCGATGTTTGGTTCAACTCGAATCTTGGATTCCCCTGTGGTCCCGATCAACAGGATACCGATGACGACAACGACGGTTACCCAGACGCTCGGGATGATTATCCGATGGATGCTTGCGCTCACGTGGATACCGACCGCGACGGCCAACCAGACACGGTGAACTGCCCTCCTGGTATGACGACATGGTTGTTCGAAGACCAAGACGACGACAACGACGGCATTCCCGATGTGCTTGAAGGTGAAACGGCTCAAGAAGGAGGCGACTTTTCGACCGGAACGCTCCTGCTTGTTGCGCTTCTAGCAGCTGCAGTGTTGCTGTTCGTTCTCCGCATGCGCAAGGGCGGCGGAGATCTAGGTGAAATTAATCTACAACATCTTTGAGGTGGGCTCATGGAACCCACACTCCCGGATCCGAACATGTTCGCTGCGCTTGCAGTGGCCGTGCTCTTTGGTATCGTGGTGTGGGACGCCTTTTGGCTAACACGGCAACGGCTCGACGTACCTAACTTAGGAGAGTTGTCGAACGGCGGCTTTGCTTGGGAAAGCGAGGGGGCGCAAGAACTGATTCGTCAATGGGGCAACCTTGGCTCGATGGCGGCGATGATGGTGCTGCCTTGGGGGTTGGTTGGTGTTTCGAACACAAATCCTGCTTACGCCATCGCTTGGGATGTTTGTCTGACCTTGCATCTTGTTTCTCTTCTGATCCCAAAGCGCTACGCTGTGACCCGAACTCATGCTTTTGCCGACGGCCAACGTTACGATTGGCAACGCCTGCGTCTTGCTGGACGCCAGCCTGCGCGCCGAATCATGCTGCTTCGCAAAGGTTGGGGCATCTTCGGACCGCTCCCACTCGGCGGAGCCCAACACGATTTGAGCACCGCTCGTGAACGAATTTCTCTTGCCCTTGGTGACTCCAGTCAGTGGCCATCAACCTCAACGCCAAAGGAAGAGGAATGAGCGCTATCCTCAATAATCGAGTTCAGTGTCGCCGAACCATGGAATGGACACGAAGCAACGACGACCTGTTTTTGGTGCTTGAACCCGGTGAAGAAATTCACGCCTCAATTCGAGCGCTTGCAGAAGAATTAGACCTCAAAGCCGCAGCGATAACAAGCGGTATCGGGCGAACCCGAATGAACGTTCATGGATTCATGGACAACACGCACACATACCACCGCTGGACCCAAGTAGAGCCATGCGAACTTGTTAGCCTCCAAGGAAAC
>DUKM01000082.1:26101-26729 GCA_013329255.1 Candidatus Poseidoniaceae archaeon
ATGTTCGAAGCCACTGTGGAAGTCGTTGCAGAAATCCACCTCCGCATCATGACCAAGGCCATCATGACCCGTTGCCCGATCGAGAACAGCGATTTCGTTGCTTTAAAGTTCGATTGAACCGCCTTGAAGCGATGCTTCATTAGGTCTCGACCTTCTGTATGAATCATGGCACAAACCGGTCCCGCTCCTCACGATGAGCCGGCTCGCGTTTCATGGCTCGCAAGCCAAATTGCACATCATTCACACCTGTATTACAACCTGGCTGAACCGGCCATTACCGATGCGGAATTCGACCACCTATGGGACGAACTCAAGCAAATCGATGCCACGCATCCACAATTGATGAAAGTGGGCTCAGATGTGGACCCTGGATCGGTGAAGGTGGTCCATATGTTTCCAATGCAAAGCCTTGACAAGGCAACAAGCGATCAAGAAATCCTTCACTTTGTCAACGAGACTGCGCTCGGAGCGACTCGCTTTTTGAGTCAACCAAAACTCGACGGATCAGCCTTGTCGCTTGAGTATCGGAAAGGACGACTTGTGAGGGCTTCCACTCGGGGCAGCGGCACGCGAGGCGAAGATGTAACTCGAAACGCTCGGCGCATTGCGAACGTACCGGAACGCCTCG
>DUKM01000050.1:0-2688 GCA_013329255.1 Candidatus Poseidoniaceae archaeon
GGCATAGGTGGCATTGCAGGCATACCTGGTGGAGCAGGTGGTGCGCCGTCGGCCGGTGCTGCAGGTGGCGCAGGTGGCATTGGTGGCATAGGTGGCAGTCCTGGTGGCATAGGTGGTTTTTCATCGCTCATTTACAATTCCTCCGTGGCATCCGCACAAGGCGGTATCAGTTCCATATCCATTGAGCACATAACCGTTCGCCCCATCAGTTTTCATGAATGGAAGCCTTTCTCTTCCTTTTCAAGCCTAAACTTGCCGTGTACTTGATGTAGGGTGGGCTTGAGGGTTGAACATGGTTGGCATGGACAGCGGCACCCCTCCGGTGCTCTTTGTGGTTGGAACAGCAGGTGCAGGAAAATCGTCTTTGGTGACGGCGTTTCAACGATGGTCACGGTTTCTGGAAACCGATGCCATCGCTGTGAACCTCGATCCTGGAGCAGAACGTGTGCATTACGACGCTGAGTTTGACGTACGAGATTTGATCTCGCTTACCGAAGTGATGGGCGAATATGATTTGGGTCCAAACGGTGCCCAAATCCTCGCTGCTGACCTTCTTGCAGCTCAAGCAGGCGATGTTGCTCAACAACTTCACGCGCTTTCAGGTGAAGTGATGATTGTTGATACACCAGGTCAGGTCGAATTGTTTGCTTTCCGTGAAGCGAGCAACCACTTGATTGAAGTGATTGGTCGCGAACAATCCGCCATCATCTATCTGTTCGACCCAATGCTTTCCCGTTCGCCTTCAGGATTCGTATCCCAAATGCTTCTCTCGAGCATCGTCGAATTCCGTCTTGGCTTGCCGACAAAGAATTTCCTCTCAAAGGCCGATCTGTTGGACCCTGATGAACTGGCGCAAATCCTTGAGTGGTCTGAACGCCTTGAGATTCTTGAAATGGCTCTTTACGACGAGGCCGGTGGCCAACGAACTGAGTTTGCCATCAATCAGTTGAGAATGATGCAAGAATTCGCTCAAGCACCAGGATTGACCCCTCTGTCTTCAGAACTTGAAGAGGGCCTTGCAGACATCCTTACCTTCGCTCAAGCCTTATTTGGCGGTATGAGCGATGCTCGCGACGGCTTTGCTTCCGACAACGATAACGAAAAGAACTGAGCCGACAAGCCCCTCATAACAGTTAGAAACCGTCCTACCGTGGAATGGGTATGCCCCAGCACCTGTTGGCCATTGACGATGTTGAAGAACACTTTGAAAAAATCCTGCGCTGGGCGATTGAATTCAAACGCCTTTGGAAGCAAAGCGATGAAGTCGCCTTGAACTTCATGCCGCTTGATACCCTTGCCATTGGCTCAATTTACGAGAAGCCATCCACTCGAACTCGCGTCTCCTTCGAAGTTGGCATCAATCGACTCGGTGGCTACCCGCTGACCCTGCTCAAGAACGACATCCAACTTGGAAAGTCCGAAACAGTTGGGGACACTTCTCAGGTCCTCTCCCGATTTTTGGGCGGTATGACCTACCGTTGCTTTTCTCATGATGACGTCACTGAGCTCGCCGCTCATGCCGACGTGCCGGTGATCAACGCCCTTTCGGATAAGCACCACCCGTGCCAGGCTGCAGCTGATTTGATGACCGTCCTCGAACACTTTGACGAGCCTTCAGAGATCACAGTGGCGTGGGTTGGCGATGGCAACAACGTCCTTCACGATTTGATGCTTGCTTGCGCCATGCTTGGCATCGACATCCGTTACGCAGTTCCCGAAGGCTATGAGCCAGCGGAAGACATTGTCCAGCGATGCGAAACTATTGCAGATAAGAACGGATCAAAGGTCACGATGACCCACGACCCGATTGAAGCGGTCACCGACGCTCATGTTGTCTACACGGATGTCTTCATCTCTATGGGTGAAGAGCACATGAAGGACAAAGTTCAGTCCTTTGACGGCTTCCAGGTCAACGAAGCCATGGTTGGAAACATGGATGCGGACTGGAAATTCATGCATTGCCTTCCCGCCCACCGTGGCGATGAAGTCACCGACTGGGTTATGGATCACAAGCAATCGATTGCCTTTGATCAGGCTGAAAATCGCATGTGGGCTCAAATGTCACTTCTTGCTTACTTCATCAATGAAGGTGCATGGGACGCCATGGGCGACTTCATGGGACTCAACTGATCACAGCATCTGTGTCAGTACAAATCCAAGCACACCGAGCAGCATTGCGATTCGGATGCGCATCCCAACAACAGCATCTTCGCCTTTGTAGAGCGGCCCGTTGAGTGTGATTAACACGAGGATTGCAGGAGTCTGGTAAAGCAATTGGTTGAGCGTAAAGGGGCCTTTCCAGTACGGGATGTAAAGGCACACAAGCCCAGCCATGATCATAACGTAAGCAATCATTCTTGAGTTGTCTTGTCCAATCTTCATTGGCAAGGTCCTCCGCTCGCCCTCATCGGCGAGCATGTCTTGACAATCCTTGATGATTTCACGGGCTAAGTTGGTGAAAAACACCACGAGGGCAATCCATGCCACAAGGGCGCTGATGCTTCCCACGGTCGAAGCGCCGTAGCCAATGACGGCGGCGACCATCAAGGAAATAGCGACGTTACCAATCAAGCCCTTCGCCTTTGTTTGCGGCCCCAAATCGTAGGTGAGCATGAGAGCAACAGCAAGCAAGTAGATCGCCATCAAGGGCCACCAAGCAAGATCGCTTTGGTGAAGCCACCATGCGCC
>DUKM01000050.1:3059-3933 GCA_013329255.1 Candidatus Poseidoniaceae archaeon
TCGCTTATGGTCACTCTTCCTGAAGGCAACGGCCTTGCTGGATGAGCCGTTGCGTCAATCGCTGCATCCTTGATGTCGTTCATTGCGTTGCCCGCTCCCATAAACGTGAGAACGGTAAGGACCTGAACTCCAACAGCGATTACATGGCTTATTGACCACGCACCAGTGATACCAAAGTGGGCACCAAGCGGAACGGTAAGGGCTGCGAGAATCAAGTTCCTTGGTCGCATTAACTCGACCAAGGCTGATGCTTTACCGCCCATGAATCGCTGGGTGATTGCGGCGGGCTTTCATCCCTTTGCAATCAAGCCGAGGCGATGGACCATACACAGACTCGCATTCTGAAGCCACCAATGTCGGTTCCTTCATCGAAACCAACCTTGATGAAACGGCGATCTCGAGCGAGAACATTGCCGAGTTGGTTCATCGTTGCCCCCCAACGGAAACGCTGGTTGACGTGATCGAGGATGTCGGTGGTGTTTGCTTCCCCGACGCTGGAAAGGTAGGTGGCAATTTCAGTGCGCAACCGGAGCGTTCGACTCATCAAGCCTCACCTCGAACGATGCGGTGAGCTCGACGGGCGAGGCCCTGAACGGTTCGTGAAAGCACATTGGATTGTGTTTTGCGCCCAGGCAAGTGAAGGGGTTGCCAGCCCACAGCAGCGAACCGGGATGGGAGTTCGCCGCTGGGGTGGGCGTAGAATGTGGTTGATGCTTCGCTCCACTGCGGTTGTGGTGCTTCGTCTGACAGGCAAACAAGATCGCTGAATGCAAAATCATCTAAGGTGTGGTTTTGGTTGTCCATGAGGCAAACTCATTGGCATCCGTATATCAAGCGATGATGGACCCCCGAAATAAAAGTGAACAGCATAAGG
>DUKM01000050.1:4311-4449 GCA_013329255.1 Candidatus Poseidoniaceae archaeon
GAATCGACCTCATCGGTGCGTTGCGAGATGGCTAAATACGAAAGGTCGGTGGCAAGAACATCCACGCTCGTATAGTGTAGTGGCCCATCATGAAGGACTCTCATTCCTTCGACCCGGGTTCAAATCCCGGTACGAGCA
>DUKM01000100.1 GCA_013329255.1 Candidatus Poseidoniaceae archaeon
CGGCATGGCGCTCAACAAAGCGCCTCGTTGGTATCCGTGAAACGGTCGAAGTCATCGAGTGATTGCATCAGGATCTTTGAACAGATCACGTGTGATGTTCTTTTGATGGGACTCGAGGGTTCCACCGCCAATCTCAAGCAACTTTGCGTCGCGCCACAGTCGCTCCACATTGTATTCAGCAACATAGCCGTAGCCACCCATCACCTGCATTGCAGCGTCTGCAATTTCCTTTGCGGCGGTTGTAGCGTACAACTTGACACCGTCTGAATCGAGGCGTTGACCCGCTGTACCGATGGTGAGGTTGTTGGCTGTGTCATAGACATAGGCTCGCATGGAACGGTACTTTGCCCATGATTCACCAATGTAGCGTTGCATTTGACCAAAGTCACGAATTTGTGATTTGAAAGCCGTACGCTCAGTAGCGTATCGGTTCATTTCTTCCAATGAACGCCGAGCGATGCCCAGCGCCATAGCGGCAAGGGTCAGGCGTTCAAGTTCGAGGTTGCTCATCATGTGAATCAGCGATTCACCGGGCGCACCAACGATGTTTTCGGCCGGTACAATGCAGTTGTCAAAGACGAGTTCCGCTGTGTTTGAGGCACGCATACCCGTTTTGTCGAAGATTTTCTGGCCGACTGAATAACCAGGCATGCCAGCTTCCACGAGGAAGGTCGACATTTGCACACGTCCACGATCATCAGTTCCGGTTCGAGCGTAGACCCAAACAACATCTGCAGGTGTGCCTTTGTCGTCGATGCAACCATTGGTGATCCACATCTTTCGGCCATTGATTACCCAAGTGCCATCCTCTTGCTGAACCGCACTGGTTGAAAGTCCAAGCACATCGGTTCCAGCATCAGGTTCAGACATGGCCATAGCACCAATCCATTCACCGGAGCAAACCTTTGGCAAGATTCTTGTTTTCTGTTCTTCCGTACCGTTGTAGGCAAGGTTGTTGACAAACAGCATTGAGTGTGCAAGGTAAGCGAGTGCAAATCCTGGGTCTGAGGCCGAGAGTTCTTCGTGAACAATGGCGCATGCCGTAGCATCGAGGCCAGCACCACCGTATTCTTCCTGTGCGCTGATCCCGAGCAGGCCCAGTTCGCCCATCGAACGGAGCAACTCAAGATTAAACCGCTCATGCTTGTCGTGTTCGAAGGCTTGAGGTTCAACATTTTCTTGTGTCCAATCTCGGACCATTTCTCTAAGCATCAAGTGTTCTTCACTGGGGTTAGCGATGTCCATGGTGTTCACCTTCATGCTAACGGGGGGAGCACCCCCCTTTTCACCCTTTGTCGATGTGGTCCGGACTATCGGCGAAACACGCCGCGACGGCTTGGCTTTCGTCTACTGGATTTCTTCGATTGCACTCGACGAGGCGCCGGTGTCACATCATGTTCAGCACCCGTTGCGGGCCGTGTGCGTGTTTGCGCCGGAGGTCCTCGGCGGCGTTGTGGAAGTTGTACTTCAAGCGCAGCCCGCTTGACTCGGCGCACCTTTCGTTGTGGGTTTTGTGGGATCTTTCTGGCTCGTTGGCCCACATGCCTGAGGTGGCTGTTGGAAACATTTTGCGGGCTGGCCTTTGTTTCAATGCCTGCTTGATTGAGCACCTGGTTCGCCAGTTGACGAGGTGAAGAAGAAACGGTGACTTCTTCGACGATTCGGCTTGCAAGGTGTTCAAGGGTTCTGTCCCCGCTGATGCGAGGTTGCGGTCGGACCTCAACGTGCAACTCAGGCTGCTTTTCCTGTTTGCGCCGTCTAGGTTTGGCCTGTTCTTTAGGCCCATCTTCCATCAGTCCAATCATAAAATTCGTGCTCAAAGCATCCTGCTTTCGCTCAACCATACGCATCCCATCCAGTCAATAATCGGGCTTCAAGTGGTTATGAAGATTCCCCGTCGAGCATTGCTCAAAAGGGGCTTTTTTGCGGTAAAAAACAAGAACCAATCATTCATTTTCGCCTTTCATGGCTGCAACGAAATCCCTGTAATCCTTTTCTTCATCAAATTCGATTGGGATCACCATCAGTTCCAAACAGTCTTGGCACTGATAACGTTGACCTGTCATGAAACCAACATAGGGGTAGACTCGAATTCCATAGCAAGCAATGCAGACGCGAAATGACATTTGTAACCCTCGTTAACTCACAGCATGTGGTGGCCGTTCATAGTGCTTGGTTTTCTTCCAAGGCCAGTTGGCCCGGTGATTGAACTCGAACGACTGCCCGTTCGAACGGCTCGTATCGGGGGCGGAACGTTGACCGCTTCATCATACCAAGAATGCCCCAAATCCCCCGGAACATCGCCTTGAGGGATCGAAACGGATGGCGCAACCATCGAAGTGGATTGCTCATACCCGCAAGCGGGTAACGCAATTGTTCCACCATCGTCATCGGCATCACTTCTTCAACCCCGTAAATCGTCGGACGCTTGTCTTTTGGCATGTAATAGGTTCCAAAAATCATGTCCCATATGGGAAAGAAGGTCGAGTAATTGCTCCAGAGGGCATCTTCTTCACTGGCGTGGTGCCAATGGTGAAATTCTGGCGTGATCACAAGGCGCTGCAAAGGACGCAGCTTCAACCGAACATTGGCATGAAGGAACAGGCCCAGCACAATCTGTACAAGTGCAATTAGGCCTGAAAACTCTGGACTGAACCCGGCTGCTAGAAGGAAGAAAAAGGCAGGCGCAATCAAAGTCCCATCAAACGGATGGGCACGGAATCCACTCACCCAATCCATGTGTTCTGGCGAATGATGAACGGCATGGAAGCGCCATAACTGCGGAACCTCATGGTACCAACGGTGCGTCCAATAGCCTGCAAGATCGAACAAAGCGATGCCAACAAAGAGCAAGTAAGGTTCTGGAATTTCCTGTATCAAGGGCTTCAACAACAATCCTGGCACCCAGGCAAAGCTCACAACACCGACAAAAATGGAGGCGATTACTCCGATGGTTTGCAACAGAGGTGATGCAAAAGCATAGCCGATGTCAAGCGACAAGTGAGGCCTGCGGAATTTCTGATGCGCATGACGTGGAAAGAGGCGTTCAAACGGAACAACAAGGATGAACAGAACCACAATAGCGCCCAAACCATCCCGGGATTGGTACAACGCAACCCCCGCAATCAGCAACGCAAGGACCCGAAGCAGGATTGCTTTGGGCCATCCGCCCACGGGGGGCAGACGAGGTGCGGAAGGAACCGTCTCAGGCGAGACTGGATGTACCAATGGCGCACCTGCCTGTTGCTTCATGTCTTGGCTGAGGCCGCTGAGGTCTTTACGATGCTCCCTCTGGCGCATCAACTGGAACAGGAAAGCATCGAGCAACCCACACGGTTGCGAGCCCATTCTGGACGCTTACAAAACCATTCTTCTTCCATTGCGATCTGCTCCTCATAGGGCTGCTTCAAGAGCGAATGGAGCGCCTCGCACACTGTGAAATCACCTTGTTCCGCTGCGTCAATAGCAACTTGAGCCATCCAGTTGCGTAAAACGTACTTCGGATTTGCTTGGAGCATCGCAGATCGGTTTGGTGCGCCTTGTACGCGCTGCCACCACTTGGTAAGCCACGCATTCCAATCTGCTTCGACAGCAGAAAAATCTCCATAGAAAGCCTGCTTGAAATGGTCAACATCAGGACCTTCAATGTGGCAAAGCAATCTGAAGAAAATGGTCATGTCAGTTTCTATAGTCTGAAGAACTGTGTTGAGTTCTTGAATCAAGACCTGGTCTTCTTCTTGCCATGAACCAAGGCCTAACTTTCCAACCCACATTTGATTGTGATGCTGGTTGAAGACCTCACCGTAATGGTCCAATACCGATTCTAAAGCCTCTGGTTCATCCATCAAAGGAATCAGACTTTCCAGCCACCGTGCGAGGTTCCACGCACCAATTTGCGGCTGTTGGCCATACCTGTAGCGCCGATTCGAAACGTCCGTGGTGTTGGGAGTCCATCCGGGGTTGTAATCCTCCAACCATCCATACGGGCCGTAGTCGATGGTTAATCCGTGAATCGACATGTTATCTGTGTTCATAACGCCGTGAACAAAACCAACCCGCATCCAATGGGAGATCATCAGGGCTGTTGTTTCCGCAACCTCACGCGCCCAAGCGACAACGCTCGCATCATCAGCCATGCTGTGCGAAGGGAAATGGTGGCGAAGGGTGTGTTCGACAAGCGCTCGCAACGTCGCATCATCGCCCGTTGCTGCGTGAATCTGAAAACTACCAAAACGGATGAAACTTGGTGCGACCCTGCACACAACCGCTCCCTGTTCCAAGGCTTTGTTGCCGTTGTACAGCACGTCGCGCATCACCGATTCTCCGGTGGTGCACAGCGAAAGGGCGCGAGTGGTTGGCACGCCAAGATGGTGCATGGCCTCGCTGCATAGGAATTCACGAATTGAAGAACGGAGCACGGCTTTTCCATCTGCAAACCTCGAATATGGTGTGTGGCCTGCTCCTTTCAGTTGAAGCTCGACAACACCACCATCCGAAGCAACCTCACCCAATGTAATTGCACGGCCGTCGCCAAGTTGACCTGCCCAGTTGCCAAATTGATGGCCACCGTACCGTTGAGCATAAGGATCCATGCCGGCAACGACCTTGCCACCTGCAAGCACTTCCGCTTCACCACGTTCAAGGGACAAAGTGTTGGCCAAAGCCTCTGACCACAAACGAAGTTCGGGGCTGGGCGCTGCGAAAGGGGTCGTGCGAGACCAACACGCCTCTGCGACTTGGCGTGAAGGGCCATCTGCCTGAGGATCACCTGGTGTTTCATCGAGGAAACGCCGCGACCATTCAAGCGATGCGAGCGGTCCCATGCCTTCGGGTTGCGCGTGGTTGCTATCAACCTGCGTGCGATTCATTCAACCGAGGCGTCGCTGAACAATCGCAACACCACGACCCCAGCAACGATCAATCCCATCCCAACAACGGATGCAGCATCGAGGCGTTGGTCGAAAAAGAGCACAGAAATAAGCGCAATACCGGCCACACCAACGCCCGACCAAACGGCATAGGCAACGCCAATGGGGATGGTGTCGAGGGTCAATGAGAGAAAGTAAAAGGCAGCGCAGTAGCCTACCAGCACAACAATCGACGGAACCAGTTTCGTAAATCCCTCCGTGGACTTCAGAGATGAGGTGGCCACGACCTCAGAAAAGATAGCTAAACCAAGTAACATCCATTTATTCATGGACAGTCTTGCCAGGCTTCAGTCATTAGTGGTTTCCAACTCGATCGGGTGTCTAGCAATGATATTAGGAACAAAAATATGCGTGTTTTGAAAGAAAATTTCCCCTCAATAACATTCTTCATCCTCGTAATTCAGATTGTTTTCATACTGAAAAAGTGTTTATTTACTGTTTTGGTTTAGGAGGAACATGGTTGAGTTCTCTGCCCATCACATCTCCAGTTGTGGCCTAAAGTATGCGCTCAGCAAGACTGCATTCGAGGCGAATGAGAACGAGCATGATAATTATCAAAAAGCGTTGCTCAATGTACTCACCGCTCAAGATTTCGCCTCTATCCCCCTGGTGGATAATTTTGAGGGCCCGATCACCTCCATTGGACGAAGGCGACTGCATGACGGTGACGTAGAGGATGTGTTCATCCTTAGCCCAGAGGAAGTTTCTAAAATGCCTCAAGAAAGTCCTGTGATTCAATGTATATTCAAAGTCTTATCCAACGAACACCATATCGTGTTCCTCACGGATAAAAACGAGAAGATCCAAGATGTCGTGACGATTGGAATGTTGACGAACCCAATCATCAAAGATTACCTCACCCTTCTCATCGGCAAACTCCACTCAGAAGGTTGGAACTTCAACAAGGATCACCTGGATTCTGATACTGTGTTCGATTATGAATACCCTGTAACCATCCATGAGGAATTGATAAAGCTCGATAAACTGGTTGATAATCCAGACAAATCGGTTCCATCCGACTTGGAAGTGAGCACGCAAATTGTACACATTCTCTCGCTTTTGCAACCCTTGAAAACATGGGATGGTGGTCCAGAATCCGAAGCCATGATTTCAATTGATTATCCATTAAAGATTCCAACGCCTGAGTACACACCCGGTACTGCAGGGTATTTCGCTCAACACCCATTTGGTGCAGTTTTGGAAAACAATGAAGATGAAGGTGTGCAAGATTTGGCGTTCAGAATGTTTGCTGAAGCCAACAACTGGGATTATCTGGCGCTCAAAACCCCCACTGGAGACTATTCACACCTGCTGGGAAGCGATCAATTTAGGATCGAAATGGTAGAGCCTGTTGCGGAAGATACAGAATTAGACGAATTGGTCCATTTGTTTGATGAACAGAACCGACCACTTCGGGTGAAGTATGAACACAGCCCATACCCCGGGATCATTACTCCCCAGGATGTGGTTTTCTCTGAGCATACCAAGAACAAGATGATGTCATCGTTTGTTGAATTTGAAAGGCATACCAGAGATACGTACATGCACTATATTGGT
>DUKM01000134.1:0-459 GCA_013329255.1 Candidatus Poseidoniaceae archaeon
ACGTTGTACGGAACCAGCAGTGAAGACAGAAGCGGTTGCATTGACAACGATGGAGACGGTTACTCGAACCCAACAAACAATTGGGATGTTGATGATGGAGCAGATGAATTCCCAGGGGCATCAACCCAATGGGCCGATGCCGATGACGATGGCTACGGTGACAACGCCGAAGGAAACTATCCAGACGCTTGCACTTCGACCTACGGCACCAGCTATGTCGATGTCTATGGATGCATTGACAACGACGGTGACGGCTACAGTGAACTGAGCGACGTTGACGACGATGATGGTTCCGAAACAACCGATACAGACGGCGACGGTTACGGTGATGAAAGCGACCAATTCCCTTACGATTCAACCCAATGGGAAGACAACGATGGCGACGGCTACGGCGACAACACCACAGGAAACGATCCCGACATGTTCCCCGGCAACGGTGATGAATGGGAAGATTCCGAT
>DUKM01000134.1:855-12148 GCA_013329255.1 Candidatus Poseidoniaceae archaeon
GGATACGGCGATAACGCTTCAGGAAACAATCCAGATATGTTCCCAGAGAACAGGGATGAATGGGCCGATTCAGACGGCGATGACTACGGCGATAACGAAGCCGATGCTTTCCCTTATGATTCAACTCAATGGGAGGATTCGGATGGTGACGGCTACGGCGATAACTCAACTGGCAACGCCGCTGACGCCTTCCCCTTCGACTCAAGTGAATGGGCCGATACCGATGGCGACACCTATGGCGATAATTACCAAGATTACTGCCCGTATGTTTCGGGCAACGTCTCCATGGGCGCCTACCAAGGTTGCCCCGACACGGATGGCGACTTCTTTGCAGATCTGGATGATGCATTTGACAACGACCCCACCCAATGGGAAGACTATGACGGCGACGGTTACGGCGACAACATGTCCGGAACCACCCCCGATGCTTGTCAGAATGAAGCCGGTACTTCAACCAAAACAATCGGCTACTCATTCGCTACAATGAGCAGTGTAAACGAAACTCAGTATGGCTGCGTTGACAGTGATAGCGATGGCTATGATGACGCCAGCGATCCTTGCCCCTTCACCTACGGCAACAGTTGGGTCGATACCTTTGCCTGCCCAGATGCCGATCAAGATGGAATCAGCGACACATACGACCCATACCCGAACACTGCGACCGATGACATCGAGGATTGGGACAACGATTCCTACCCCGATCACGCGCCAGAACTGAGCGATAACACGGACGCGTTCATGTCCGATTCAACTCAATGGAACGACACGGACATGGACGGATTTGGCGATAACCCCAACGGCACCGACCCCGATATTTTCCCACTCGACGACACACAGTGGGCTGATTCTGATAGCGATGGTTACGGGGACAACGAGTGGGGGAACTTTAGCGATGCTTGCATTTATTCTGCTGGAAATTCCACGATTGACAGGTATGGCTGCGTAGATTCTGATGGCGATGGCGCCTCGAACCCCGATGGCGATTGGGGCTTGAGCAACGGCGCTGACGCCTTCACCTCAGATCCAACTCAACGGAGCGATATGGACGAGGACGGCTATGGGGACGACTCAAGTGGAACCACGCCCGACTTCTGCCAATCGACGCCAGGCACTTCCACAATGTCGACTCATTACAACATCTCGAATGGCCAATGGAGCAATATTACTTCGTTTGGTTGTCCCGATGAAGACGGCGATGGTTATGAGGACAACACAGACCCATGCCCGTTCGCTTACGGCAACAGTTGGGTCGATTTGCTTGGATGCGGGGACGCCGATCAGGACGGCATCAGTGACTCGAACGACCCCTACCCAAATCAGGCGACCAATGACACGTCCGATTGGGACGGCGACGGCTATTCAGACAATGCGTTCGATTATACCCTCAACACAGATCGTTACCCCGGGGACTCAACCCAATGGGCCGACACTGACAACGACGGCTACGGTGACAACCTGTTAGGGTTTGAAGGCGATGCCTTCCCCTTGGAACCTTCACAATGGGAGGACACGGACGGCGACGGCTACGGCGATGATTCGAACGGCTACGAAGGCGATGGCTGTCGATTTGAATCTGGAAACAGCACGTTGCCCTACCATGGCTGTGAAGACAGCGATGGCGACAGTTGGTCCGATGATTACGATGCTTTCCCCCTTGACAACACTCAGTGGTTCGATGCCGACGGCGACGGCTATGGTGATGAATACAACGGAAACTTCCCAGACGCCTGTCCAAATCAACCGGGCGAATCTACACGTGCTGCTGGACCAGACAACACCAATGAGACGCTCTATGGGTGCATAGACAGGGACAGCGATGGTTACGACGATCAATCAGACCCTTGCCCAAACCAATATGGTACAAGTTGGGTCGACGAACTTGGCTGTGCTGACGATGATGGCGATGGCATCAGCAACGGGCAAGACCCAATGCCAGACAACGCAACAACCGATCCTGAGGACTGGGACGGCGACGGCTACACAGATCATGCAGCTGATGGGAACAACACCGACCGATTCCCTGAAAACCCAACGCAATGGGCTGACAGCGACGGCGACGGCTTTGGAGACAACGCAGGTGGCATGGATGCTGATGCGTTTGCCGATGATGGCTCACAATGGAGCGACATTGACGGTGACGGCTATGGCGATAATCAAGAAGTCTGGGCCAACAACCCCGACGGCTGCATCTATGAGTCAGGCAACAGCACAGAAGACCGCTGGGGCTGCATTGACAGCGACGGCGACGGTCACAGCGACGCGTCCTCGACGTGGCTGGCCCATCCGTTTGGACAGGCTGATAGCCACCCCTATGAACCAACACAGTGGCAAGACGCCGACCAAGACCGCTGCGGCGATAACACCGATGGCGTGAATGGTGACGAATTCCCAACCCTCCCAACTCAGTGCACTGATGGTGATGGCGACGGCTTTGGCGACAACCCATTCGGGGCTCTTGCAGATGCGTTCCCTGAAGATTCGACGCAAAATTCGGATAAGGACGGCGATGGTTACGGTGACAATCCAGAAGGAAACAACCCTGACTTGTTCCCGAACGATGAGAACGAGCATGCAGATAGCGACAGCGACGGCATGGGCGATGAGGAAGATGCTTTCCCACAAGATGCGAACGAAACGACCGATACAGACGGCGATGGCTACGGCGACAACGTGGATGCCTTCCCAATTGAAAGAACACAATGGGCAAACTCAGACGGCGACGGCTACGGCGACAACATGAACGGAATCAACCCCGATGCATTCCCTGACGATCCAGACCAATGGCAAGACCGGGACCGGGATGGTTATGGCGACAACGCAGCGGTTGAGGGCGGCGATGCTCTGCCTGACAACCCGACGCAGTGGGAAGATCGCGACGGAGATGGATTTGGAGACGACCTTACAGGCTCGGACCCCGACCAATTCCCGGACAATGAATTCCAATGGTTTGACGCTGACGGCGACGGCTTGGGTGACAACGAAATTGGGCTCAATGCTGACATCTGCCTCGATCCAGAAAGCCAAGTAGAGCGGTTGTGCATTAGCGACTTTGACAATGACGGGTACGATGATGACAACGACGAATTCCCAGAAGATACCACGCAGTGGGCCGATGCTGATGGCGACGGTCGCGGTGACAATATGGAGGGCGTAGACCCCGACAAGTGCACCGATAAGCAAACTGGTCAATTCCGCGATTGCACCCTTGACTTCGACAACGATGGCTACTACGATCCGACCGAGCCTGAACTGGACGAAGACGGGTTCATCACGAGCGAGTCGCTCAAGGATTACGATGGCGACGGCGTTGCTGACGAAGATCAGTTCCCTAACGACGCCTCAGAATGGTTTGATTTTGACGGCGACCACAGCGGTGACAACGGTGACGGCGACGACGACAACGACGGGATTCCTGATGTTGAAGAACTGATTGCCGGTACCGATGCCTACAGCAGTGCAGACTACCCGGTTGAACCGTTCTCGGTGAGCATTCCAGTGATTAACATCGGTCTCGACTCCTGGGATTTGTTGACTTTGGCCATTGGTATGCCGAGCATCATCTACCTTGCGTTCTCCTTTGTTCTCCGAGATCGAAGAACAGACCAATTTGCTGAATCAATTGCAATGGCAGAATCTGAAGATGACCTCCATGAGATCAGCCTCGGCTACGAGCGCGCCCTTCAGATGCGCTTGATTGCAACCCACCAAGGGTTCCGACTCGAACGCATGCGCTCCAAGCGGGAAAACATGCTCGAATACGACATGGTCGAAGAGCACAACGCTGCCATCGATGATCAAGTTGCTAAGGAACCAGTGGCCCTCCCTGAAAGCGAGGCTATGGACGTTGAAACTTCCACTGCTGAGCATGAGCAGGAAGAGGGACCTTCAGACGAAGATTGAATGGGTTTAACGACCAAGCGGGGTCCGCCAAGGGCCTTCTTCGTCAAGAGCCACATCTTCCTCTGGCATACCGGCCTTTAGTGGCTTGAACGGGCTTTTCTCTCGTTCATCAGGCTTGTTGGCATCGCGTTTTGCGAGGTAGGCGCCGCCCTTTTTGCGAACCAAGACTTCACCGAAAGCGACGAGGACCAAGAGGCCAGATAACAGGAAATGCCCCTCGACGCGATAGGAATCAAACGGTTGAATCTGCAACACTTGATTGGTGATGATGCCGCTGTCAACCGTGGTTTCAACCGTGTAGGTCCCGGGTTCCAACTCGCCTTCCCAGTTTGGAGCGCCCTCAGAAAGCATGCCCCCCCACTCTGCTACAACGGCATTTGTAGAATCTCGAATGACCCATGAAGTGTTGCCCTCATCGACAGAAACGCCGGAAAAGGTGACTTCAAACACGGCAGGCATAGCTTTGTCCTGTCCAAACACTGAGCCAAGAAGAACAGTCCGCGTTTCAATAGCGTGATCTTCATCGTTGATTTCGTAGGGCGCAGTCCCGCCTGCAACACTCAACCAAAGCCCATTCAGCACCAACAACGCCACTGGCCACAGCACCAGATTGACAAGCCGCTTTCGCTCCATGATGGATTTTGTTCAATCCTGTTGCTTTTCATGGTATGTATTCATCATTTGGCCACGGCATCATCGAGGCCGACGGATTTCAAAATCCGATTCATCCACACAAGTTTCTCTAATTTCAACGCTGGAATCGTGGTCGCGGACCAAGGCCCCACTTCATTCAACGAGAACCCTATCAAGCGAATTTGTTCTTTTTGGACACCCATGGCGAGGGCGAAGCAAACGGCCCGGTCACCATCGGTGAAACCACCAAAATTGTGCGCGTTGCTGAGCAGGCTCGGCGTTTGGTGGCTGAGCACCAAAGACGGAGGGTTGGCGAAATGCGACCAAGCCTCCAAAGAATTAAGCCAGCGTTGAGGGTTATCGCCGTGAGCATGAACCACGATCACGGCCCCGCTCTCCGCTGCAGAATCAAGGTGAATGCCACCATCGAAATCAGAAACCACGCAAGCCAGATTGGTCAAATCGTTCAACGCCCCAACCGAGCCGTCAGCAGCGATGATCGCGCACCCCTCGCCGAGCCCAGCGACCTCAGAAGCGCTCACAGCAGCCCCCAAAACCACCACTTCCGGTGCTTCGAGCAGTTCCTGCTTGAGTCGCTCAAGCGTTGCAGCACAAGCCTCAGGCTTCCAAGCCTGCACCGTTTGCGAATGGCTGTGAACGCAGTCAACCATCGCTTCGGCGCTTGAACGGTCGGATGAAACAGACCACCTGAAGGCCTTTCGGACCTCATCTTGCACGTCGATGAGTGCTTGATGAACCGCCTCGTGCATGCCCTTTGCTCCCGCCCCGTCTTCATCAATCATCCGTTGAAGTTCTTATGCGGTCGAGGCTGTTGGCTCATCCATGCCCGTCCCAAGGTCCCTGCCGGAACTTGACGATGAGGTGACGTTTGCTCGCTATCCATTCCTCCCACAAGCAAGCGGCTGGATTCGCTCGATGGCCGTCGACCACGCCATCGATTTGGATGAACTGTTGGACGGTTCGTGGATGGAGAAAGCCCGCTCCCGGGCACGCATACGGCTTATTGACTCGATTCAATCGAAAGAAGGGGTCGAGGTGGTTGGCGGCGATTTGTTCACCGAGGAGGGGCGCATCATCGAGGCGTTCTCCTTCTACTATGCCCGTCTCGTTGTGTGCGCTTCAGAAGACGAGCGGCTCATCGCCAGGTGGGCGCAAGCCGAGGCGGCGAGGGCGGAGCAAATCCTGATCAAGGACATAAAAAACATCGAAATAATCGCCCGCACATACGTCAGCGAACTCGAGCGAAAAGAAGGCAAAGGCGGCCGAGGCGCCGCCATGAACATTGGTTCGGGGATGGGCGACATGCGCTCGTTGCGCCAATCTCAATCTGGACCAGTATGGAACATAGGGCTCAGTGATTTTATCGAAATATGCCCAAAGATTACCGGTGCACGCTGGCGGTTGCCAAACTGCGACGTCAACAAGGGGTGGGTGACGTTATTCGATGAGCCAACCTACGGATCTTCTGCTAAACTTGCTCGCTTGCTGCGAGAACGCATCAAGCGCGGGGTCGAAGCGGATGCGCTGGAAAAAATGACTGAAATCACAACAGATTTGGCCATCCGATTGGCGGAACCGGTTGGCATGGTTCGAAACCTCATGTCCAATCAAGCAAGCGAGGCCATTGCCTTGGTCGGTGCCGATGAATCCGATTGGCCGCCATGCATGCGAAAAGCCGCTTCCGATCTTGCCATGGGCGTCAACTTGAACCACTTCGGCCGCTTGTTCTTGGCTTCGATGTCAGCGGTTCTGGCGCTGCCAAAAGAATCGTGCGTGAACTTCTTCCGCGGCGCTCCAGATTTCAGTGAAAGCACCACTGGCTACCAAGTCGATCACGTGTATCAGCACGGTTACACGCCTTCAGGGTGTGGGAAACTGAAAGTCAATCACAACTGCCCAGTGTTGCCCGGCGATGACCGATTGTGCGACCAGCCTTGGCTCGATCACCCGCTGAAGTACATTCGAGCCACTCAACGGTGGAAGGCGCGCAATCAACCAGCGCAACCAGCCGCAGCGCCGCCCGAAGCGGAAAAAACGCCACAGCCAGACGAAGCGCAACCAGCGGCCCAGCCAGCACCGCCCCAAGAATGAGCCCCGTTGAAGCGGGCAAACAGCGGGGCATCGCGCGAAGCCTTTGAATTGGGTGAACGGTTAGGTCATCATGACCAGCGGGGATATTAGATGGCACGAACACTTGTTTTGACTGTTGACCGAGACAACGATCTTGGGGTTAAGACAGGAATCCGTGGCCCTGTAATTGGCCGCCGTCAAGTGCTTACAGCGGCGCTCAAACTTGGGATTGCTGACCCTGAGGAAAGCGACACCAACGCAATGCTGGGCGCGCTTTCTGCTCACGATAAAATCCTCGAGAAGAAGCCCGATGAAGATGAAGTCGAAATTGCAATCCTCACCGGCGATGAGAAAGTTGGCATTCGTTCTGACCGCGCTGTCGCTGCGCAATTGGAAGAGGTCGTCGCCCAGTTCCAGCCTGACAAAGCCATTTTGATCACCGATGGTGCAGAAGACGAATCGGTTTTGCCAATCATTCAATCCCAGGTTCGAATCGACCACGTCCAGAAGGTCATCGTCAAGCAATCCAAGGGCATCGAAGGCACCTACTATTACATCGTCAAAGCCCTTGAAGATCCAAAGTGGCGGGCGAAAATTATGATTCCTTTCGGGCTTGTATTGGCCGTTTTCGGCCTTGGCATTATGCTTCCAAATGACATTGGTGGCTTGCTCATTGGTGGCTTGCCAATGGTTACAGGCCTCTACATCCTTAGCAAGGGGGCTGGCATTGAAACCACGGTCAACAAGGTGATTCAAGAAATGCGTGAAAACGCAGACGCCGCCATGTTTTCTTCGCTGTTGTGGACGGCTACCCTGTTCAGCGCCATCTTTGCAGTTGCAGAGGGTTGGAGGGAATACACCGCACTTGCCGATACGGTTTCACAATCCATCGTTTGGCTCGAAGCTGTTCACAAAGCCCTTGCTTGGATTGTTATTGCCTTCCTCACCTCAACGGCCGGGTTCATGTTGCTGCGCCTCAAGCGCGGATCTTTTTCAGGGCGCCTCATCGTGCTCAGTATTTTCGGAATGGTCGTCTACTCCTTTGTTGACACCGCTCTTGAAATCGCTACCGATGTGCTCGGTGGAACCGCCTACGAGTTCAGCGTCGGCAAGGTGCTTGAAGACTTGACGAACCCGTTGATTTGGGTTGTGGTTTTGTGGATGACAATGACAATTGTCCGCTCCTTACAAGCAAAGCAGGCACAGGCAGAACGTTACTGGGGCATCTGATCACAGAATGAACTTCGGCATGTGCCGAGCCATTGTGTGATGACCAACAACGCCAACCAGCGCGCCGTCCTTGTTGACAACTCCAATCTGATTGAGGTCGTGAGTCAGCATCAAAGCGCCTGCTTTGAGCAACGGCGTTTCCTGCTTCACGGTGATGGGTGGAAGGTTGACCAGTTGCTGTGCAGGAATACCGTGCATCCAAGCGATGTCTCGGTTGACTTTCTTTCGAGCGATGATCTTCAACACATCCACGGCATGGATGCGTCCCTGAGGAGCCCCTTCATGGTTGATGACAAAGACGTGGTCCCAGTTGTTCGTGGTCAAGTCATCGATGACATCAGCCATCGAGGCATCGAACCACACCCAGTGCGCTTCGAGCATTGTTTCCCCACACGAAATTGACCTTGCGGTCTCAGCGCGCTGCTTTGGCGACATTTTCGCCATGACGTCTCGGGTTAGTTTTCGGGGTTTGAGTTGAGGCATTGAGGTCCCTCTGTTGGTTCCGCGGCGCACGCGCTTCTCTTTCAAGGCTTTCGGCAACATTGTAATTTCCACATCCAAGATACGGGGTTCCGGATACCGGCGAAGCAATCGACACAATATAACTGAACAGTCAAGAACGATGGTGATTCAGGATGCTACATGACTCAAGTCCCCGCAGAGGTTCTTCAGGCCCTTGCTCGCATGAGCGGTTACGAACGAACGCTCGAAGTGGACCGCATTTCCGCACAATACGGCGTGTCAAGCGCATGGCTTGAGCAACAGCTTGGCGGGCCCGCACCTGCAGTCGATCCGAACACGTTCGCACCGACCACCAAAGAAGCACCAGAACTTCCGGCAACCACCAACATCCTCAATCAGCAAAGTTTCCGCTTCGAATACGATCCTTCAGCCGAGGCTGCAGAACGCCGTCAAAGCGTGCAGCAAGCCATTCTTTGCCCCGCATGCGGTGTAGCCCTCGGAATCCCAGCCATTCGCCCAATCAAGGTGACCTGCCCGCAATGCTTGCAAGAGTCAACCTTCCAAGCCTGAGCGTTGAGTTGATACCGCCCCGGCCTTCACGGACAAACATGCGCGACGCATCGCCCCGCCTCTGGCCCTATGCGCCATCCAATTCACCGGTTGCTCTTCCGGAAACTGGCTTGTTTTTTTCACAAAGTGGGCTCAGTGAACTTACACCCCCCGCATCAGCCCCCGACGCCCTCCTGTCTGGTGCAGCCCTGCAAGCCTACTGCAGTTCCTTCACTTCAAACGAAGGAACCGTAGATGAACTGCTGGCTTCACAAAACGCACCACCGATGGCGCAACGCCGCCCCTTTCTCTTGCTTGGTGAACTCGCGAACCCCTATCGACTCCAAGACATTCGAATCGGACCCCTTCCAATCTACACCGTGCGCCTAAGTGATCTTTGCCGAACCTATGCGGACGGCCTTGATCCAAGAGACACCTACCCTGGTGTGCACCACATCACACTCGCACGTTCTCCTGGGTGGTGGGAGCGAACGCACATGACGATGGCTACCGTTGATCAAATGAAAGCCATGGTGTCGTGGCTTGACAACGGGCGAGAGAAAACTTGGCGAGCGGTCAAGCCTGCAGAGGGTTCCCTCCATTTTGAATTCGAGAACATTGTTGCACCTGCACACGAAGAAATTGTCTGGGATGGCGAAAACGAAGTCGTCGAACGAGCAGCCCCAGAAGCAAACGGGAGTCAAATCGATCTTAGCCAGGTGATGGTTCCAATCCACACTCGCTATGGCTGCTATGACAATCGAGGTCGACTTGCTCGCACAGCCCACCTTCCACAACGCCAATTCCATGAAGGATTGTTCCGCAGGGGCTCCTCAATGAAGTGGAATGACGTGTTAAAAATCCTCTGAAACGTGGGGGCCCACAGACAACCCATCAAGCGTTGATATGCGATGATGATGATGTATATTATGAGAAACATGAGAGGGAACGGCACACAAAAAGAAGCTCGCTTAGCACGATTGAAGAATGAAATTGTGGAATACGTCGCCACGCAGCCGAGTTGTTCGGCCGCCGACATCGTCCACCACCTATCCAACGAACGCCGCATGAGGAACCACGGCCTCACCACGCGCAAGGTTGGATTTTTCATTCCACGTTACCTTTCTGACTTGATCGCATACACCCTCGACCATTCCACCGGCAAGCGAATGTATCACATCGCGGCTTGACATCAGCGCTACCTTCATGCGAACGAGGTTCATGCCCCTTCCATGGAATGGCCAGATTGGGTGCGCTCAGACGCTTTATTCCCTTCGTTTTCTGCGTCTCAATCTGAAGGCACTTGCCCTACATTTCCAGCAAACGACCCTGCTTGGACCATCCTCGACCCAAGTTCTCCAACCGGTCTTAAGCACCAGTTGACCGAGGCGATTTCCGCTTACGCTGGCCCAACACAGGATGCTACCATCAGCGGCGCAACGGTAGACGAGGCACTCGGTCCCGTTGTGATTCACGCCTCTGCTCAGATCGAACCCTCTGCTCATTTCATCGGGCCATGCCTCGTTGATGCGAATGCCGAAATCCGGCACGGCGCTTATGTTCGCCCGTTTTCATGGATTTGTGCCGGAGCCGTTGTCGGTCATAACACAGAGATCAAGCATTCAATTCTGCTTCCGGGTTCGAAAGCCCCCCACTTCAATTACGTCGGCGATTCAATTCTTGGAAAAGACGTCAACCTTGGTGCAGGAACAAAGTTGAGCAACCTTCGCAACGATGGCGGCGAGGTGCACCTTCGCCTCGATGGCAACCGACTTGCAAGCGGCTTGCGCAAATTCGGAGCGGTGCTCGGTGAAGGGTGCCAACTCGGCTGCAACAGCGTCACCAATCCAGGCACCGTGCTTGGGCCACATGGCGTGGTCTGGCCAAACGTCACCGTTACGGGGCTCCATCCCGAACATTCAACCCACAGGTGAAGCAAATGACCCGCCGTTTGTTTGGTACCGATGGCATACGAGGCCTTGTTGTTGCGCCACAGGCTGATGAAGAGGAGGCGCTCCTTGCTTTGCATGAACAACGGGTGATTTGCCCAACGTTGATGCGCGTCGTTGGCGAGGCTCTTGGAAGAACCATGGACACGCTTGCTGGCGAGGGCACAACCGTCGTCGTTGGATGGGATAACCGCCCAAACAACACCGAACTCGCTGCTGCATTGACCCTTGGTCTGCGCCTCACAGGGTGCCATGTGATTCATGCTGGCTTGTGCGCCACCCCTGCTCTTCACCGAGCAACACTGGCCAACAACGGGCGCTTGGGTTGTATGATCACAGCAAGTCACAACCCGGTGTCCGACTCGGGGCTGAAGGTGTTCGATGCAAACGGGTTCAAGTCAAGTCCAGAATTTGAAGACCATGTTTCCGCAGTCACGCAAGCGCTCGCCGCAGAAGAACGAGAAATTGACGACATTGAA
>DUKM01000134.1:12517-29284 GCA_013329255.1 Candidatus Poseidoniaceae archaeon
GTGTTCCACCCAGCATGGTTGACGCAACGGCATAGCGATTTTTGCTCGCTCCTTGGCGTTGAGGCGTTTGACGCTTCGATGCTTGCAAACCCTTTCGTTCTTGACAGTTCGAAAGGCGCCGCCCATGCATGGCTCGCTGATTGGTTCACAGACCAAGGCATTGCGACCATCGAAGTCAGTTCAAAGGCGGAAGCTCTCAACCTCAATTGCGGCGCTGGTGACTTTTCTCCAACTCAAACCTGGACGCACGAAGAAGCCGCAACTTCGCCTCATCTTCTTCTTCAAAACCTCGAACCCGCACCGGTGGGAACGCTTGTTGGTGCTGCCCTTGATGGCGACGGTGATCGCTGCTTGGTGCTGCAGGCAATCGAAAATGGATACATGGTGGTCGATGGGGATGCGATGGGCGACACCATCCTGAGCGCTGCCACAAGCAACAGCGACGCTCCATGGGTGCTTGCAGCAAGCATCGAATCCGACTTGTCGTTGCTCTCAACAGTGCATCGTCTATCAGCTCAAGTTTCGACCGTTGAAACTGCGGTTGGCGACCGTTGGCTCTCCAAAGCCCTTGCAAAAACCCTCGTCACTCAAAGCACGCCTCCCAGGTGCATTGGCGTGGAAGACTCAGGGCATATCGTGATGGCTACACGCCACCCGCTCGCTTCGGAAAAATGGGCCCTTGTGGGCGATGGAGCGGCCACGTTGGCAGTTTTTCTGCTGGCTTTTTCCTGCGGTCACAACGATCTTCACATGACCCGTGGTTGGAAGCAACGCCGCTCGGTAAAGGATGTCGACCGGCAACGCTGGAGTGGTTCAAACGAACTTGCAGACGAAGTGGAAGCCTTGGCGCTTGGATTCTTCGAACAGTGTGGCGATGTCAATTTGTGGGATCGGCACGGACTGGAAGGCGAGTCAAACCTGATGTTGGTTTCCTTCACGCTCAACGGTTCACCCGCATCGCTTGGCATCCGCAACAGCGGAACTCAAGCCAAAATTAGCGTTTCTTTGAGGCTTGCACCCGATATTGACGCTTCGCAGATGGAGGCACTCATGGACAACATCATAGTGCATCTCTCTTCGGCGATGCGGATTTGATTCAACCAAGGATATTGAGCGTGCTTTGACGGCCTTCAATGCCAGACGACAACAAAACCATCGCCGCAACAACCCGTCGGTCGATTTGATGTTCACTCGGAATCATGACGGTGCTGCTCTTCAGGATAGGATTGAGGCCTTGCTTAATCGTAATGTGTGGTTGGCCCGCAACTTCAATGTGATATTTTGCAGGTATGAAAGGAATAATGCGGCGCAAAATAGCGATGCTGTCTTCAACAAAGGTACCGTATTGTTGGCCGTTTGAGTCGTTAAGGAAATACGTGTCTTTCAGAAATGAACGCATGCCTTTTCGTTGAATGGAGCCAAGATTTTCTCCAGTTTGCGCATCGGCGATGTCGTAGGTTGCTCCAAAGTCGATGATGGAACGAGCTTTGATTTTGATGAGAGGGATTTGCCTGCCCTTATCAGCATAGATCACCAAGTCCTCTTTCAACTTGAATGCCTTTTTTCGGGCGTACCCGATAGGACTGCCTTCGGCGTCATGGAAACTGAATGTTTGAGTAAAAAAGTCCCAAAATTTATTCCTGATGGTGTACTGATTGGTGGTTAAAAGTTGGCTCATGCTACGACGAGGGCATAACCGTTGATAGGTTTTCACCCGTCCAAAATCATTCGTTGGCCATTTCCCCTTCGAAGGTTTGAGTGAGCCATGTCACAACACCCAACAACATTGCAGAGGCAAGCAGCATGACCAAAAGACCTGCTATCGAAGATCCACCGATGAGTACGATGGCCGCAAGGATCCAAGCAAGCACCAAGTCAAGGGCGCCAACAATTCGCCATCCTTTGCGAAGGGTGAGGATGCCACTGACCCATGACACGGTCGAAGCGATGAGGATGAAGACCACAGCATAAACGAGGGACGGGAATCCAAAGCATGCAATGAGCAACAGCAGGTGCAAGGCCCACAAACCAGGGGGCAGCCAAAGACCAAGCCGGTTTGCAACCGTCCAACTCACAAAGCCCGCAGTAACCATGGCCATGCCCGTTGCGACAAGGTAGGTTGGGATGGGTGAAACGCCAATCATGTCGGGCGCCCACACCATGATGCCCTGAATCACAAGCGGAAGCGTCACCCACGCCACAAGGGCGGGTGCAGGTTGCTGCCACCAGACGCTGCGGCGAGCGGCAAACGCCATGGCGAATAAGCCGGCGACGCCGAAGGAGAGTATGCTTACCGCAAGCACCCATGAGGCCCGTCCTGCAGCGCCTCGGTGATCTTGCATGTCGCGCTTGATTCGCTTACCTTCAACCCAATCAAACCCGAGAACGGACCCGAGAAGAATGACTTCGATGCCAAGAAGGGGCACGCTCGAAGTGATGCCAAACGAGGCGAAGGGATCAACGTTGAACGGCAATGGAACTTCCCCGCCAATAAGCAGGCAAACAATCCGATCAAACAAGGTGAGGAACACCACCGCTTCCAATGCATTTGGAAGCCTCAAGCCCAAGTCATTGCGGCCAACCAAACCAAGTCCGGCCAACAGCACCAAGCCCCCAACAAGGACGAGCAGATGGACCGTGTTTTCAAGAACAACAACCGAATTCGAAGCCCGGCCAGCAACGTGAATCAGCACGAGGCCCGCCATGGCAATAGCAATCGGTGCTTCAATTCCCAAAATATCGGGCAACCTCAGTCCAATTTCGTTGGCTCGCAACCTCGCTGCTCCGACGAACAGCAACGAGAGCATCACGCCAAAAGAGAGGGCGAGCAGTGTGCTTCCAGTCATGAAGGAAAGGAGGGTTGTGGCGAGGATTGTGGTGATGAGAAACATCAGGGTAATGGTGGGTTGGTGATGGATATCGCCGACTTCTAGGTCGTGTTTTCCGGCGGTGCTCCAGTTCTTCGAACGCTTGCGTTGCTTTTCTGCGAGCGCAAGCAGTTCCGTGTCAACCAATCGAAGCGACGGTTGATTGGACGGGGCAGGTTGAGTTGTTCTAGCACCTTGTGCTGGCGTTTGTTGATCCAACTGAATGACGGTTTGAGCCGACACATCCAGCCCAGCATTCGCTCGTTCGACAAGTTCCAGCGTCGAGACTCCTTCATGTTGAGAAGCATCCATGAAGGCCTGCATTCGCGCCTTCTTTTCTTGAATGCGCAGCAGGCGATCTTCTCGCTTGGCAAGGGCGCGCAGTCCCGAGCGGAATTCCCCCTGCACTGCCAGATAGGAACCAGATCCAACAAACGCCATAATGGCAACAAGAATGACGGATGACATGTTCAACGCCACGCCAGCAAGACCCATTGTGACGATGAGTCCAAGCGCTGCAAAGGCGGGTGGTAACAGCTTCTCCAAGGTGACCGCTCGCTGGAGGTACTGGATCAAAGCAATCACACCGACAAAGCACAGCACGAGCAGGTTCAATTCGGGTGAAAGCAGGTTCTCAGCGCCTGTGAGTTCCACGCTTGTGATTGGTTCAAGGCTGATGACGATGTAAAAGCCTGCGATAAACGCAAGCATGAGGGTTAACAACCTCCCAGGGAGCGCTTCAGCCAATTCAAGATCGATTTGAGACGCACCTTCCCGCTTGCGCTTATCAGATGCATAGAGCATCAAACCACAGGCCGCAACCAGCACCATTGCCCATAGGGCGGACTGACCAAACCGCCACACAAGGATCAGGGCAAAGACACCCCAAACGCTCATCAAACTGCGAGGTTTTCCAAGGTGCTTACCTCTGAACACCATCAAAGCATGCCCAATGAGCAGCATGCCCATCACGCCAATGAGGCCCATCATCGGTAGACCTCCTGGTCGAGCGACGGCCCAAATCACGCCAACGGAGACAATGAAACTCAGGTTCCACAGTTTGGCAATGCCCGAATCCCTGAACCGGGCGCCTAATTCCGAGGCACCTGCAAACCGTGCGGCTAAGTTCAAGCCAGTCTCACCGTGATGGAGGTTGACGCTGATCTGTTGAATTACGAGCAATGCCATCCACGCAGCGAGGTCGAATTCATTCAGGACGATGGGGATCAAATCCGCCGAGATCAGCCTGTCTTCAATATTCGTTGCAAACAGCATCAACCACGCCCAAGGGGCGAGCACAGCCATGCCAGCGATTGAAGGGGATTCGCGTTTGACTGCCAACCAAGACAGCCCGGTCCAAACCGCTCCCTGCGAAGCGAGCAACAGTCTCCCGTTCCCATCCTGATCGCCAGCAGGAATCAGCAGCGTGAGCAGAATGACAATGACGCCACCACCCAGCCACAGCACATGGTCGGAAACTGAAGTTTGGTTTTGCAACAAGGCTGCGGTTGTCAACGCCGCGGTGACCAAGGCATAGAGGCTGTATCCGCTGAGCCCCGCTGGCAGGTCGATGTCAAAGGCTCCAGAAGCCAACAGCGACAAACCGATGAGTAAAATGGGTGCTGGGTAGAGAATAAATGGAGCCAAATCCTTCAGATGAACCCCTCGGACAACAAGGTATGAGGCGCTGAAAGCGGAAACTAAGAGCACCAGCTGAGCAAGAGCGTAGCCTGTCTCAAGGCGGTGTGCGGCGATGGTTAACAACGCCCCAATCATGCCGAGCCCAACGCTCACAGACCACAGCGCAGGTTTGCCAAGCCCGAGCGCCTGCAATGCATCAGAGAACCAGTTTTCGGCTCGAACGAAACTGGCGGCCACCACGGCGTTGGTCGCGGTCACGCCCGCCATCAACAAGAACAGCAAAAGTTCGTCATCAAAGCCAACTAAATTGACGCCAAAAACAACCCAATCGTTCGATATAGCGTGAACGCCGACCCACAAGTAGGACGAAGCAATACCAAGGCTCGCCAAGTTTCCTGAATTCCTCATGAAAGCCAGGCTGTGCATCAGCAAGGTGCCGGCACCAATCATAATTGCAACGCCAATTTCCCCGTACAATGCGCCAGCAGCGCTTCCGACGATGAGCAAAATCAAAGTGGCTTGGGCTGCAACAGCATCCTCGTTGTGCCTTTGGGCGATGAAGATGTTTCCTGCAACAACCGTAAGAAGGCCAACGCCAAGCGTTTCATTTGCTCCGATGGGCGAGGCATCAAACCAACCCCAATGCCACGCATCGAGGGTCAAACCGTAGAACAACTTCATCGAAATGATCACCCAGGTCACACCGAGCAGGCGCATCGATGGTTTCGGTATCCACCGTTCACCCAAGTACAGGCCGAACGCACCCATGGAAAACAAACCAAAGCCGCTCAACAGCGGTGGGAGCACCGTGCCAACAAGGGCGCCTATGGCGGACCAAACCAACACCATTGCCACAAGTAAGCCAAGGCTAAGGCGACGTTCACCGTGAACGGCCAAGTCTTCGACGCTGTCCATTTCCGGGGCATTGAGGACCGTTCCATCGCGTTGCACATCCCCAGGGTTGTTTCCTACTTCATCGCCAGAAGAGAACATCGAAACAACCTCGCCAATCGCTTCGTCGACCACCTCGGTCTTCGTGGCTTCTTGCGTTTGGTCTGGCAGTTCTTCGGGAGAGGAATCACTCACCATGAACGAGCCAAAATCGATGCCTCTTGGCCGTCGAAAGTCCCGTTTCCGCAACATCTCGTCGCGTGGCTTGGAAGGGGGCGCACCACCTTCGGGAACTTCAGCCATGATTCTCGCTTTATCTCACCCCCTTGAAGGCTTTCTCACCAATGACCGGCGAAGAAGTCGAATTCCTCCCTTTTTCTGCCATCTTCACGCCTAAACGAAGGCCCCCGCCGCACATCATCACCGGCCTTTTTCCAAGAATAGCGAGGGTCCCACCAAAAGGGACAAAGAGCGCCTGTTTTACGGACTGCCATGGCCGAAGCCCACGGGACCCCAACCGGGAACCTTTCTTCGTACGGAATCACCCCTGCGGGTGATGTGTACTGGAACCACGATGCCCACACGTTGATTGAACTTGCAGTGGCCCGCGGCGAAGGTGTTTACAGCGCCGATAAAGCCCTCGTTACAGAAACTGGAGAACGCACAGGCCGTTCACCAAATGACAAATTCATCGTCGATGAACCATCGACCACAAATGATGTCAACTGGGGCGACGTCAATGTTTCAACAGATGCTGAAACATTCTTCCGAATGCGGGCTAAGGTCGTTGATTACCTTTCATCCCAAGGCACCCTTTTCGTGCAAGACCTCTACTGTGGGGCGGACTTCAGCGAAGCCCTTCCAATTCGGGTGATCAACCAGAACGCATGGCACAACGCCTTCGCTCGAAACATGTTCATTCGCCCGGACGCCGAACAACTCGAGAACCATACTCCAGAATTCACAGTGTTGCATGCGCCCCATTTCGAAGCAAGCCCTGAAGATGGCCTCAATTCTCAATGCTTTGTTATCGTCAATTACGCAGAAAAAGAAGTCATCATTGGCGGTACTCGCTACGCTGGTGAAATCAAGAAGTCAATTTTCTCCGTGATGAACCTCATCCTGCCAAAGAAGGGCATTCTCCCAATGCACTGCTCTGCCAACACCACGGGCGATAACACCGCCATCTTCTTCGGTCTTTCCGGCACTGGAAAAACCACACTTTCCGCTGACCCTAAGCGCGCACTGATCGGCGACGATGAACACGGCTGGGGGGCAAACGGCGTGTTCAACTTTGAAGGCGGTTGCTACGCTAAACTGATTGATTTGTCAGAAGAAGACGAGCCTGCCATCTTCGGAACAACCCGCAAGTTTGGTACCGTTCTCGAAAACATCGTCATGGACGACGCTGGTGTGCCAGACTTCCACGACACAAGCAAAACGCAAAACACTCGCGGTTCTTACCCGATTGAATTCATTGACAACCGCACCATGGATTCGAAAGGCGGTCACCCACAGAACGTAATTTTCCTCACCTGCGATGCCTTTGGCGTTCTGCCACCGATCTCCAAACTCACCCCAGATCAAGCAGCATACCACTTCATCTCGGGATACACTGCGAAAGTTGCGGGCACAGAAATCGGTGTCAAGGAGCCACAAGCCACCTTCTCCGCCTGCTTCGGCGAACCATTCATGCCCATGCACCCCGGTGTTTACGCTGACTTGCTTTCCTCAAAGATGGCCGAACACGGCGCTACGGCCTGGCTCATCAACACTGGATGGTCTGGAGGTGTATACGGCGTTGGCAGCCGCATGAAGATTCGTCACACCCGCGCCATGCTCAACGCAGCATTGGACGGCGATTTGGACAACGTTGAATTCGTAAAGGACCATCGCTTTGGCTTTGAAGTTCCAGTCGAATGCCCCGGTGTTCCTTCCGAAGTGCTTCAACCCCGCAGCACCTGGGCGAGCAAAGACGAATTCGATGCAACCGCAAACAAGCTCGCAGCCATGTTCAACCAGAACTTTGCTCGCTACGCTCAAGGCGTGTCCGAAGCCGTCAACAGTTCAGCACCTTCGCCGTTGGCGTGATCACAAAAAGTCACTCAGCGAAAGTTGCTTTGCTCGATCGTTGTTGAACAGTGAATCGACGCTGTCCGCCAACCATTCGACGTTTTGCTTGGTGTAATTGTCCACGCCGTAGGTTGCCATAACGTGCTTTGTCACCTTGATGTACTTGCGAACTGCGCCTTCCGAAACGGTAAGGGCGAGGTTGCCGCCGCACAATCCGCCCTCGGATTTTGCCACGCCCACGCTTGCAAGCCCCTGTCCTGAGGATTTCTTCGGCTGAATGCAGGCGCCAGCAATTGGCATTCTTCGGTAGGAATGAGCGCACTTGAGGCAACGAATTTTTTGACGCGCATAGGCGTTCATGTTGCCTCGTAAATCTGGCAAAAAGTGAGAACGCACCACGCTTGAAGCAACCGTTCGCACGTCAACAGCGCGCAAGCGATGACCGAGGTCGAGTTGACCGTTCATTTTGTCAATCATTGTATCGAGGGTTTTGTAGGCTGAGAGCGCAGGCCCGGCGTCGATTGCATCGCAATCGTGAGTGTAGCCGTAGCCGCGAACTGCAGCGATGCTTCCAAGCCGGCGTTCGACGAAATCCATCCGTTCGGCAATTGTTTTCGGGTGCGGTTGGCTGAGGGTTGTTTCATAGAAATCCCGTTCATAGAACCATCCTGAGTCAACGTTGAGTGCTTCTTTGTCCACTTCGGTTGGGTTCAAGCGGGTGGTCAACACCAGCGGTGCGTCCATCAATCCGCCTCGGTTGGCAGGCAAAATCTCCCTGCTAAAGTTGAGCAAGCCATCCATCAAGAGCATGATTGCATCTTCGTCACCGTCGCAATTTCGTCGCTTTGCTGCGTGGAAGAGTGGGTGAGCGTAACCTCCAGAACAATCAGCCCAGCCGATGATGCGGCTGAGCACGCCGCCGGAGGTGTGGGGTGCAAGTGCGCAGATTAGGTGGCCGACTAAGTCGTCGGGCGTGTTGACGTTGTAGTAAGGCTCCATGCCATAGAATCGAACCAAGAGATCATCGATGAACTTCGCAGTTCTCACAAAGAACTCGCCGGCGTTTTTTGCGGCAATGAAGTCCTGAGGAAAGAGTTCCAACATTTGTTCATCGCTTTTCAGTGGTGCGCCTTCGGCGTCGTGGGTGTAGCCAAGCGATTCGATGGTTTGCCATTTGACGCCGATTTCCCGAGGCGTGAAATGGGTCACTGGCACATCACTCATATCGAAACGAACCGTGCCGTCGCGGAACACAGGCAGCTCAAATTTGGCCCTCAACAGGCCCTTTTCAATCGCTTCAGGAGTTTGGTCCCTCGATGCAATCTTCTTCATGCACTTGACCGTTCGCGGGATTCGATCGAGTCCAAGTCGGATTCTGGCGTCCTCGAGGATGGTGTCCAATCGAACGGACTGAATTTCACCACGACGGCGCCGCTTGCTGTTTTCAGACTCGCGCATTGCGGTTCTGCCGCGGCAATTTACCCCGACTCGCGGCTCGCCTTGCTCGTCCAACAACCGGTGATGGCAAATCACGAAAGGCGACTCTTTGCCACATTTCGAACAAATTCGCCGGCCCATTTGCACCCGTATGGTTTGCTTTGAGGCAGCGATGGCGATCAGTCTTTGATTGCCACCGGTCAAGTCGATGGGGAACAAAGCGTGGGTCATCGGATTCATGACTCGCGGCGCCGCTTTCTCTGGACGGCCCATGCGACAGCCAACTCGAACGGGGGCGGAATGCTCCCATCGAAGGTCGGATATTTTGCGGACTTGAATCATGATGCCATCCACTGCGTGGTCGTCCTCATCGATTTGAGCAGCAAGGTAGCGCGCCGGTTCATCTGGACCCGGGTCGGGAACTTCATCGGCAGCATCGCGACCGACTTGGTCGGTTTCAGTGATGCCAAGGCCGCGTTGCCTTGCGTCGGTTTCTGCAGCGATCCTCACGGTTGCTTTCGCAGCCTTGAGTTCACCCAGTCGCTTGCGTTCTTCTGTGAGGGTGATGTGCGCTTCACGCAACTGTTCGATCCGATCTTCAAACCTGCTTCGTGCATCCACGATTCGCAACGGGGCATCACCATCGAAGCTGAAACCGAGGCCTTCCAACACAGCGGGCCAGCCAGAGGTGATGATCAGATCTTCACCATCGTGGTGGTGTGCAAGGCCGAGGATCATGGCTGCGCCTTTGGCGATACCATGCTGCACAAGCGTCCACGCTTCCGGGGTTTCCCCGCCAAACAGAGGGGGAATCGGGCGCATTTGGGGACCAGGGATGGTGTGAGATTCGACGTCTTCAATGCCCTCAGGCCGAAGCACATCCATGGCCTCCGGGTTCCATCCTTTCACGCCACCAGCGATTCGCATTTGACGCGCTTCAGGGCGGGGGTAGGCGTTCAATCCGTTTTCGGATGCAGCCGCCTCAGACTTTGTTGTTCCATGCGGCTCAAGAGTCGATGCTTCCAACAGCGTCAACACGCTTGGCACCCATTCCAATGGAAGGTCGAGGAACCAGGGGTTATGTGGAGGGGGGAGTGAAGTTTTGAAGCGCTGAGCGATGGCCTTTGCTTGCGCCCAAGTTGGTCGAAGTTGCCGCAAATAATTATGCCACCTTCGCCGGTTGTGAAATTGCTCATCCGGATCTTCGGCGTCTTCCGGGTGGAGGCCTGGTACGCCCTTTTGAGCATCCTTTCGCTCGATGTTCATCGTCTTCAGAAATTCCAGAACGGTTGCCTCATCGCCCAATTCTTCGAGCAAATCGCTGGCCCACCAATCGTCGCAATACCCGGCAGGAACGAGTTTTTTGTTGTTCTCCATGAACTCCCCGTAGCCAAGCACCAACTCGCCGTTGTCCCAAACGGTCCCGACCTGCGAGCGGATGAGGGCGAAACTCGGAGCGTCGTCGAGTCGCATAAACCGGCCGTCTCGCAGCACCACCCAAGGGCCTTCAGTGTCATCTGAGGGCGTTATTGCACAGGCCTTTCCGGGCCGCTCGATCTTCATTTGTGTGCCGATGGTGATGAAATCATCCATGGCCAACATCGAGGCGGTGTTGGTCGATGCTGCAGCGAGCCCAGAGGGGCGAGCCCGACCGTAGCGCAATCGGAAGCCACCGGCTTCGAGCGGCGCTCCAAACACGGGGCGCCCTGCGATGATGTCCTTCATGAATTTGGTAATGGTTGGAACCTTTCGTGATTTGAACACTGGCCCACTTCCAGTTGCTTCCTTTTCCTTGCCGCGAGCTGCGAATTTGGAGATGAAATCCCAGCCAGGAACGCTCAACCGTTCGGTGTGCTTCTGGATTTTTGGGGCCTTCAAACACATGCCTTCTCCGATGACAAGCAGCACACCACCGCGAATTCGGGGCTCGTCGATGTTGCGAACCCTTCCATAGCCCGCACACTCGATTTTCTCGGTTGATTCACCGTTGATCATGATTGGGCACGCCCGAACAATTTCATCAATTTCAGCCGGCGACGGCCGATATTGCAGGTTGCCGCGGTACAAACCAAACTCTTCCTTGACCCGCTCAACTTCCGGATCGGTGGGTTGGTAATGGCCGATGTTCAGTTCCCTGCGAATCATGTCGGCGATGAGAACAGCGAGGGCTTGGGCGGTACCACCTGCGGCTCGAATCGGGCCGGCGAAGTGGACAGAAACAAATTGAGAACCGTCGATGTTGTTGAGCAAACGAACTTCGCTGATTCCTTCCAGAGGGGCAACAAGCACCGCCTCAGTGAGCACCGCTAGGCCGACACGGAGGCCAACGTCGATGGCGGTGACGAGGTCGTAACCCTTCTCGCGAAAACCCCGAGCCACGGATTGAGCCATCATAATCGAGGTTGTTTCACGGTCATGCTCAGCCAAGAGCACCCGAATATCATCGGCCACTTCATAGCCGTCAAGGTATGTAACCAGTAACTTTTCAGTGCGCCCTGCAAGGTCTGCAGCGCGTGGAATTTCAACGAATTCCTTGTGATCATAACCCTTCTTTCTGGCTTCCTCAGCAATAATATACGCTTCATCAGCGCGCTCGTCAAGCCACTGATGATAGACCAACATTTCGGCCTCTAAGCGAGCCTCATCAACGCCAATCAGAGGGTTGTGGCCCCTGATTTGCCCTGGTGCTCGTTCCGTTGACATGGTACTCCTGTGATGCTTGGCGGCGACCGTTTATGAGAGGCGCGCCCACATTGCGATGGGCCAAACGATGAGCATCAAGGGAAGGAAAGTTCATTTCCATTGGTCACAACCCCTCATCGATGACGGTACACCCTTCACTTCGAGCGCACGCCCGTTGGCCCCGACTGGTTGACCTTGTCCGCGACCTCGCCTTCATCGATGGTGGCAGTGACGATGCCTTCACGCTGGCGAGCGGTCGCACTTCTCGGTGGTTTTTTGACACAAAACCGGTGATGATGCACCCCGAATCCACACACTTGCTCGGCGAACTGTTCAACATGCGTATGGATGCACTTGGGGCTGATTTCGTTGGAGGCCTTGAGCTTGGAGCCGTCCCGTTGACGGCCATCGCAGTGACTGCCTCTCCGGCAGATCACCCACGTTTGGGCTTCATGGTTCGCAAGGAGGCTAAAGGCCGAGGCGGGCGAAAAACAAACAATCCTCCAGGCATCGAAGGTTCTCCATTGAGCGGAGGAGGCAGCATTGTAATCGTGGAAGACGTCACAACCACAGGCGGTTCTGCGATTAAAGCGGTCGAACGGATCCACAACGACACGACCTGCAAGGTCATCGGCGTCATCAGCATTGTTGACCGAGAAGAAGGTGCTGCGGAAGCGTTTGCAGCAGCAGGTATCCATTTTGAGAGCATCATGACCCGTTCCGACGTGGTCGGTCAGTGAGGGCGTTGTATGCCTGAAGTGCTCAACCCAGCCAGCACCTCGAACGAGGGCCTGACAGAATCATCTCCAGACTCAACAGCCCCCGCAGGGCTTGTTTTCTATCACGCCAGTGAAGGAAAACCTCTCGCCACGCCTTGGCAGGTAGCCTTGATTCGTTCTCAGCTCCTTTCATACGCATCGCTACCAGAGGGGATTATCCTCGACTGCGCTTGTGGAAGCGGCATTCAACTTGCAGCCCATGCCTCTGTGTTGCAACGCCCAGCGCTGGGCGTTGAACTCAACCCAAACCGAGCCCAAGCCAGCGCCTACAACCTCAAGACAATTGCCGAACAGCGAAACGAGTTGACGTCAGATCGCATGGCAACCACTCGCGTTTTGGTCGGCGACGGGCGCGACGGTGCGGGTGTTTTGTCAGCGTTTCAGAACGATGTCGGGCTGGCCCATCCGCCCAAAATCGCCCTGCTTCACCTCGATCCAGCGCGACCTCGAAACAGCAGAACGCACGGGCTTGAGGAAATGGCTCCACGCCTCGATGAAGTCTTCGAGGGCTGGCTTCCTTTCTTGGAAGAAGGTCGAAACGGCCCCTCACTCTTGCTCGATCTATCGCCTCGTTTGACTCACGATCAACGCCTTGCTGTCGAGGCCCTTGTTGACCTTACCTGGCCGGGCTTGCTCCGTACGTGGGTGTGGACTTCGCGAGGCCGTGGACGAGTTGACCGTCTGGCGTTGTGGCTTGGGAGCGCTGCGGAAGAAGCTGTGGCGCGACGGTTTGTTCGCGTCCCTCCAACGCTCGGGGCAGAACCAACGATTGTGTCCGGCGGTCGTCGGCTTATGCACGGCTCAGGCCACCCTGTCCAAGTTAATCGGCCACCGCGCCGAGGCGAACGGATCAGCATCCTCGATGCGGCGCTTGTTGAGAGTGGACTTGCCGAAGATTGGTTGAAGCGAGTTTCTAAGGAAGAAAACATCGCCTGGGGCGTTGTTGAAGGCCGACGCCCCCAGATTCATCACGACCATCCATTGCGCCTTGAGGACCCAGCAGACCGGCTGCTTGTTCAGGCGACAGGGCGCGTCGTGGCGCTGGCCAGAATGCCTCTGGCGGTCGCTCATGTCGACCGATTGGTCGAGGTGCTTCTGGAGCACGACATTGGTCGTTTGACCGTTCGCGCCACCCTTCCCCCCGAAGTTCAACCGAAAGTGCAAGGGGCCATCGACCGCCAATTAGCACGGCGGCATGGCCGCAGAGAGGCTTTTTTGGTTCAGCAACCCGGTGATGAAATGCTTTTGATTTGCGTCGTTGAATGAACCAACCCAATTTGAGTCGTTTCTCCGGTGCCGAAATTTATGTCAGTATCGCATTCAGCATCGCGATGAGCGCGTCGCGGTCTTGATATAGGGGAGGTTTGTCCGAAACCTGCTTGACACTATGTGTTGAGCAAAAAGGTGAACCGACATGGCAAGACCCAAAGATGAGGATTTAGGAGAAGATTTCTCGTATATTCTGCGAATGGCAGATACCGATATGGACGGGCTAAAGACGCTCGCAACCGCATTGACCTCGGTCAAAGGCGTCGGTGCACGCACAGCAGTTCAGATTTGCAAGAACACCGGATTTTCACCTTTCTCACTTGCCGGCCACCTTTCAATCGAAGAACAAGAAACCCTCCGCATCGCTATTGAAGGCTATGCGGAAACCGTCCCACTCTGGATGCTCAACCGTCAACGTGATCTCGAAACCGGCGACGAACTCCACCTCACCGGTCAACAAGTCTCGTTGACCCTCAAAGACGACATTGACCGTCTTCGAACCATGAAGTGCTACCGTGGTGTTCGCCACGCAAGCGGAAACAAGGTCCGTGGCCAACGTGGCCGCTCGAACGGTCGTGGTGGCCTCACACTCGGTGTGAAGCGAACCAAGTGATATGGAGGGATGATGAATGGGAGAACCAAAGTTTGCACGTCCAAAGTTCGACACACCTTCCCACCCGTGGAAGGCAGAGCGCATTGAAGAAGAACACGCGATTCAGAAGAATCACGGCCTCAAAAACATGCGAGAAATCTGGAAGGCCAAGTCCCAACTCCGCCGACATCGCCGCCAAGCTATGCGCTTGATCGGTATGGCTGGCGACAGCATCTCTCACTCGGAGCGAGAGATGAGCGACTTGACTCGTTCGCTGCACAACAAGGGGCTCATCGCCTCCGACGCATCGCTCGACGACATCCTTTCGCTCGGCACCGAGGACATCCTCAACCGCCGTTTGCAAGCGCAAGTCTACTACAAGGGACTCGCTGCTACCATGAAGCAAGCACGACAACTCGTGACCCACGGTCACATTTGTGTTGGCGACCAAAAAGTCACCATTCCTTCATACCCTGTGAGCCGAGACGAAGAAGAATTGATCAAGTACCACATTTCTTCCGACTTGAACGACTCAGAACACCACATTCGAAAGGCTATTGACGGACGCGCTTCCTCTGCAGAATACGCAGTTGAAGAAGAAGAAGTTGACCCTGAAGCAACCCCAGAATTCGCTGCGGAAGTGAAGGAAGCAGCAGCAGCGGCACCATCCGCAGCAGACGCCGGAGGTGACGAGTGATGACACGACGCGCAATTATCAACATCTTCAGTTCTTACAACAACATCCTCATGACGGCAACCGATTTGACCGGTGCCGAAACCATCACGACCTGCTCTGGCGGTCAAGTGGTCAAGTCCTCTAAGGACAGCGGCGGACAATTCGCAGCAACCCGTGCAGCCGAGAAGATGGCTGACACCCTCAAGGAAAAGGAATTCACCCAACTGATCATCAAGTACCGTGCACCTGGCGGCAACTTGTCAAACAACACCGGTCCAGGCGCTCAAGCAGCCATCCGTGCACTCACCCGTGCTGGAATGACCATCACCCGCATCGAAGACGTGACGCCAATCGCTCACGACGGTACCAAAAAGAAGGGTGGCCGCCGTGGCCGCCGTGTCTGAAGTTTGAGGTGGATATTATGGATGCAAAGATTGTTGACGGCTGGCCCCAAGGAAACGCGATTCGAATTCTTCTGAGCAACACAGATGCTGCTCAGGTGAATGCTATTCGCCGTGCACTCATTGCAGATGTTCCTAAACTCGCAATCAACCGCGTGGATTTCTCCCAAGGTGTCAACCAAGACAACAAGGGCGAAGTGCTCGAATCGGTCAACGTTTTGCCCGATGAAATCCTTGCGCACCGCTTGGCTATGATCCCAATTCCAACCTTCCCTGCAGAAGGGATTCACTTCTCCGATGCATGCCCTAACTGCATTGACCTCGCTGAAGAATCCAAAGGCTGCCCGTCTTGCCAAGTGTTGTACTCGCTCTCCGCCCGTGGCCCAACCGCCGATGCTGAGGAAGATTACAAGACCGTTTACGCTGGCGACCTGACAACCATTTCCGACCAGATGTTCGACATTCGCGATGAACACAAGCGCATCCCATTGACCATCCTCTCGAAGGGACAATTCCTTGAATTCTACGCCTTTGCCACCCTTGGTCGAGGCCGAGACCACGCTAAGTGGGCCGCAGCAGCAGCCATCGGTTTCCGACCGCACTGCATCGCTAAACTCAACAAGCCAAAGAAGGCAGCAATTCTTTTCGATCTTGGCCTAAAAACCACTGATGGCAAGAACATCGACGCTAAACTCTTCGGCAAAGACAAGACGGTCACAGACATCAACCACGTCATCGATCTTGAAGCGGCTCTCCACCAAGTCGGCCCGGGAACCAACCGTGACGACGAGTTCGCTGATGCAATCACACTCGAAGAAGTCGAGCATTCTTACGTGTTCTCATTCGAGACCGATGGCAGCCTTACACCACAAGAAGCTTTCAACGGCGCAATGGACGAACTCAAGGCTCGCTTTGACAACCTCACCGGCGACATTGAGCGGGCCTTGGCTTGAGTGCTTTCCCCCTTGAGCCCCTTCAGGCCAGCCAACACCCTCTACGCGAGGTTTGATAACGGAGCATAACGAGCGTTTTCTATGCAGAACGCCCGCCGCATGGCCATTTGCCTCACGCTTTTGTTCCTCGTCGCTCCGATGATGCCATTCGCAACCGCTCAGGCAAGCGAAAGCGAAGATACAATTCCATCGAAGTCCTTGACCGAATCTACAATCGAACCCGTGCTTCTTTTACCGGTTTCTTTCGGTCTGAAAACGCTTGAACCTCTTACGCCAAAGGTGGCAACCTCAAGCGGTCGGGCTGCATGCCCAAGCCCAACAACCTTGCAGTCTGATGGCGGGTCCAGCGGCGATGCTGGCGCTGATGCGAACACTTCGCGCAGCTTTGGCACAGATCCAAACTCTGGGAACACAGGCGTTCAAGGATGCGTTGACGCCACGGACACAGACGACTGGTACGAAGTCACGACAACCGCCGGCAAAGACGTCGACGTCGAATTGGTCGT
>DUKM01000134.1:29663-32206 GCA_013329255.1 Candidatus Poseidoniaceae archaeon
TGGTCTGAATATGACGACCCGTTGGAAAAGGTGAGCACAGGGGGTACCAGTTTCTCAGGCGTTGCTAGCACCTTTTACATCAATGTCCGGGCCTACTCAGGCGACGGCCAATACACGCTTCGAACATGGACAAACAGCACCCCACCGCGCCCAGATTTGATCATCAGTTCGATCACCGAACCATCAACGGGTCAAGCAGGTGCAAGCGTAAGCGTCGAATACGTGGTGGAAAACATCTACAACGGAACTTCTGATTCATTCGAAGTGCAGTTCATCCTTTCCTCCGACCAAACCTTTGACCAATTTGACACCTTAATCGACCTCTCGGAATCTGAGGCTGCACTCGCAGAAAACACAAGCCGTACCACGACAACTTCGGTTGCTCTACCGAGCAATTTGGCGAATGGGACCTACTATTGGATCGTCTGGGCCGACGGGTATGGCAACGTCTCTGAACAGAACGACACCAACAACAACCTCGCATCCAACGGCATCATGCTAGTTGGCGAATCCTGCGACGACTTGCATCCAAACGGACAGGACGACGCTGGGCTCGGTGCAGACGCTCCCAAAAACGAATCTGGGGCGTCAATTTCGATGGGTAACAACGTCACAGACAGTTATACGGGTTGCATCGATGGTGCGGATTCCAACGATGTTTTCGCTTTTGATGTACCTGCGAATCATACGATTGAAGCTCAACTCGTCCTCGATTCGTCGAATTTCTTCACCCTCGAACTTACTTATTCCGATGCCACATCAATCGACTACGTCGGCACCTCTGGATTTGTAAGCACCCTAGCAACGGATTATGACGGCATTGGTGGAACTTATTTCCTCAACCTTTCGTACTCCGGAACTGGCGTCAACTGGACGCTTGATGTTTGGACCAATTACTCAACACCGGAACCAAACTTGATCATCAACAGCATCGATGCCCCAGTAACAGCAAACGCTGGGACCTCGTTCACTTTTGATGTCGACGTCAACAACACGGGAACCCTCGCTGCCCCAACAAGCACACTCACAGCCTGGCTCTCAGTCGATGGAACCCTCTCGGACTTGGACATGGAACTTGGTAATGCTTCAGTGCCTGCTTTGGACATCAATGTTTCACAAATGGTCCAAATGACAGGGACCATTCCAGCGAGCGCACAAGGTGGCAATTACACCCTAATTGTCATGGTCGACTCCGACGAATTGATTTCCGAAAAGAGCGAATTTGACAATGAGGATTATGCCGAAGAACAAGTGCTGGTTGACGTCAAAGCAACAGCATGCCCTTCGCAAAACGATGGCGGTTCTGGCTCAGATGCAGGTGCTGATGAGAACGGGGCTTCCTTCGTCGGGCAAGACGTTTCGATGACCATCACAGGTTGCGTTCACGAGGATGTTGACGATGCCGACTGGTTCGAACTCTCGGTGTCCCCTGGACTCAACCTTACCGTGACTCTGATCAACGCGCCCGATCAAGATGCCGATGTGTTCCTGCGCGACAACGCTGGCGAATGGTTCGACCGAGGGTACCTTGCTGGTTCAAACGATGAAAGTGCGACAACAATCGATTCCGCAAACTTCGCTGGCACCGGTGGCACCTTCTACATCAGCGTTGAAGCATATCTCTCTCTTGGGGTTTACACCCTGGTGATTGAAACCGAGGGCGTCGATGCAAATTCGTTCAATTGTGGCCAACAAAATGACCTTGGGCTCGGCCAAGACGCTCCTGCTGGTAACGGCATTAACATCGGCCAGAATCCATCTGTTGGCGGCGAAGGATGCTTCTCCGGCTCCGATGATTCAGACATCTATTCGTTTAGCATCAAGGACAACGAGAACTTTGATCTCCTGTTTGATGCTGACCCAAGCCTACCGTTCACAGCCACCCTTCAGGACGCATCTGGAAACCTTGTGGCATCCGCTGACAACACCAGCTACGGCATGGTGTTCCAGTCGTTGGATACCGATTACGAAGGCCAAGACAAAGATTACGTCCTCATCATCGATGCGGCCAGCGGTGTTGGTCGCTACAACCTTTCAATCAACCCAACCGGCCCGGCGCCTGCAGATGTTGGTGTCGATTCGCTCGTCTGCCCGGCCGACCACACCTCTGGCGAAGAAGTGCAGGTTTCGTGGGAGCTGGTGAGCCTTCGTGGCCCTGGAAACGATGTTACAATCACGATTCACATCGATTTGTTGGACATAAACGGCTCTGAAGTGGCTCGAATGGTGACAACAGCCGCAACCGTGTCAACTCAAGGCAACCTCACCTTTGGCGCTGATTCAGAATTCTTTACCACCCCTGATGAAACTGCAACGGGCGCTTATACGTGTCAAATTACAGTGGATTTCAACAACGATTTACCCGAAAGCGACGAAGACAACAACGTCTTCATCGGTGATGAATTCTTCATCCAGAACGAAGAAGAATTGTGGGCCAACGACGTTGATCGTGACGGCTTCAACACCACCGATATGGGCGATGGAATGGTTGACGACTGCCCAACCACCTTTGGCGAGTCCACCATCGACCGCTACGGTTGCGC
>DUKM01000134.1:32590-34832 GCA_013329255.1 Candidatus Poseidoniaceae archaeon
TGGACACCGACCTCGACTCATTTGGCGATAACCCGCTTGGAACCGATGGCGATCAATGCCCAGAAGTGCCTGGAGTTGCCAACGGCGAGGGCGGCGATGGATGCCCTGCTGCGATCACCGACGCAGATGGCGACGGTGTTGACGATTCAATGGATGATTGCCCGCAGACGCCTGCTGGCGTGCTCGTCGGTCAAAATGGATGTGAAGTGACAGAACCCACCGATAACAACACAACGGGCGGCAACGGAAACGAAACAACCGATGGAGAAGGCAACACTACGCTACCAGTCGACGAAACCGACGGCGATGGCGATGGAACTTCAGATGAGCCAGACCTGAACAGCGACGCATCGAACACTCAATCCGACTCAGAACTCTTCGGCATGCCGCCGATGTTGATTTACGCCGCAGCTGGACTTGTTGTGATTGCATTGCTCTCCATGCTCTTGCTGAGGGGCCGCAGCAGCGGACCGACAAGCGCCTTCGCTCAACAGGAAAAGGCGTATGGTGCTGCAGCCATGCCAGCCGTTGATCCGACGATCACGGCCGAACAGTTGGCCTATGAACAGCAACTTGTTGCTTCCGGCTACCCTGCGGATTACGCACGAGCCTACGCCGATCAGCACTTCCGCCCTTGGTTGCAAAACTGAGCCTCAAACCGAACCCATTGTGGGCGAATGCTCATGACCCCCCGGTCCCTCGTAGAGCCATGCACGCCCTTATGGAGACCAGCGCAGGAAACATCACCATCGAACTCTACCACGGAAGCGCCCCCGATACGGTTGCCAATTTCGTCCGTTTGGTCGAAATGGGCCACTATGACGGCCTTCACTTCCACCGTGTGATTGAAGACTTCATGATTCAAGGCGGTTGCCCTCATTCCAAAGACCCAATGTCCCGACGAGCTGGCACTGGTGGACCCGGCTGGCAGATTCCATGCGAAGCATCTGCGCTTCGTTTGAAGCACGACAAGCCAGGCGTCTTCTCGATGGCCAACGCTGGAAAAAACACCGGCGGGTCCCAATTCTTCCTCACCACCGTAGCCACCCCGTGGCTCAACGGAAACCACGCCGTCTTTGGCGAAGTTTCTGAAGGCATGGATGTAGTCAAAGCCATTGAAGGCTGTAAAAAACTATCAGGCGACCGCCCAGCAGAACCTCAAAAAATCATCAAAGTAAGCATCCTCGAGTGAGGTGGAATCAATGGCCATTCTGGCCCTCCACGGCGGTGCTGGCGGCGATGGCCCTTGGGGCGGCATGACCGCACTTGATCCTCAACGCCTTGCCTGCATGGAGCGTATCCTTCTCGAACTCGGCCCTCGGCTTGAATCAGGTGAAATCGACGCGCTTGAGGCTGTAACCCTCGCTGTTGAAGCGATGGAGGACGAGGCGCTCTACAACGCAGGACGGGGCTCCGTAATGGCGGAAGACCAGCGCGTGTACATGGATGCAAGCATCATGCGAAGCTCCGATCAAGCCGCTGGTTCAGTGGTGAATGTGGAAACCACCCGCCACCCAATTCGTGCCGCTAACCTGCTGCTCAAAGGCGGATGGCCAGTGATGCTCAACGCAAAAGCTGCAGATGCATTTGCTGAAAGAAACGGGCTTGAACAAGTGGATGCATCATGGCTGAAAACCGATCTTCGGCAAGCCCAGTGGAACAAATGGCACGACCTGAAATCCCGGCCCGGCTCAACCGATGAAGACGACGAGGCTGTGTTGGACCATGATTTGGAAGAAGAACCCGAAGGCATGGGGACCGTGGGCGCTGTCGCTCTTGACAGCAATGGCAACCTTGCCGCAGCGACTTCAACCGGCGGCATGACCGGCAAACCCCTCGGTCGAATTGGCGACACGCCAATCATCGGTGCTGGAACTTGGTGCGATGCATCAGTGGCCGTTTCATGCACAGGCGTGGGTGAGGCGTTCATTCGCACGTGCGCAGCACATGAGGTCGCCGTACAACTCCGAAACCAGCCTGAAAATTTAGCCGCAGCCTGCACGTCGGTCTTGGACATGGTCAAACCGATGGGTGGTCGCGGCGGAATCATCGCAATATCACGTTCTGGGGAGGTTGCATTACCGTTCCAAACCATGCTCATGTACCGGGGACTTTGGCGAGCGGGCGCGATCTCAACGGGAATTGGCGATGAAGAGTATTCAGGCTCATCGAGGCACTGAGTCCCCCATGGGCTTCAAAAAGAAAGCGAACCGCACTTTTATGCATTATGGGTGATGTTTCA
>DUKM01000134.1:35208-39580 GCA_013329255.1 Candidatus Poseidoniaceae archaeon
CCCAAACGCCACACATTCCAGCCGTTGACTGGATTTCCGTACGAACGGTGAAGAAGTACCGCTTCTACGGCGTACCATGGCAAATGTACGCATTGAAGCGGACACCATGGGCGAACTCGAAGTCCCATCCGACAAATACTACGGGTGTCAAACGGCTCGTTCCCTCATCAACTTCGACATTGGAACCGACACCATGCCCGTTGGCGTCATCCGTGCGTTCGGTGTTCTCAAGCAAGCCGCTGCGAAAACGAACGTAGCTCTAGAACAACTCGACCCCGAAGTTGGCGACTTGATCATCGCCGCCGCTCAAGAAGTTCTCGACGGTCACCTGAACGACCACTTCCCACTGCGCGTTTGGCAAACTGGCAGCGGAACACAGTCCAACATGAACACCAATGAAGTCATCGCTAATCGAGCCATTGAGATGGCTGGTGGCGTGCTCGGTTCGAAAACGCCGGTTCATCCAAACGACCACGTCAATCGCGGTCAATCTTCCAATGATACCTTCCCTACTGCCATGCACATTGCGGCAGCGGAGGCAATCACTCACGACTTGCTCCCAAGCGTTCGCGCCCTTCGCAACGCACTTGACGAGAAAGCAAAAGCCTGGGACAGTATTGTCAAGATCGGGAGAACACACTTGATGGACGCCGTACCGCTCACGCTCGGCCAAGAAGTCTCAGGGTGGGTGGCACAACTTGATGCTGACCTTCGTCGACTCGATTTCGCTCTCGATGATTTGTTTGAACTCGCCTTGGGCGGAACTGCTGTTGGAACTGGACTGAACACGCACCCCCTGTTTGCTCAAATGGTCGCCGACGAAATTGCCAACATCACAGGGCTGACCTTCTGCACGGCAGAGAATAAGTTCGCACAGCTCGCAGCCCACGACGCCATTGTAGCCACATCTGGCGCTCTCAATACTCTTGCAGTGTCCCTCATGAAGATTGCAAACGATGTGCGCTGGCTCGGCTCTGGTCCCCGATGTGGATTTGGCGAGTTGGCCTTACCAGCCAACGAACCCGGCTCCTCAATCATGCCAGGTAAAGTCAATCCAACGCAAGCCGAAGCCATGACCATGGTCTGCGCTCAAGTCATGGGCAACCACACAGCCATCACCGTTGGTGGCAGCCAAGGCAACTTTGAATTGAATGTCTACAAGCCAATGATGATTCACAACCTCCTTCATTCCGTTCGTCTGCTGACCGACTCGTGCCGTACCTTCCGAACAAAGTGCGTTGAAGGCATGGAGCCAGTAGAATCGGCGATTGCCAACCATCTTGAGAACTCACTGATGTTGGTGACCGCTCTCAACAATCACATCGGCTACGATAAAGCAGCAAAAATTGCAAAAAACGCTCACGAGAAAGGCACAACGTTGCGGGAGTCGGCGCTTGAACTCGGCTACTTAACCAACGAGGAATTTGACGCCTGGGTTCGTCCTGAAGAGATGACTGGCCCTCGGAATTCTGAATGATGCTCAGATTAACGTGAGCCTTCAACAAAGATGAAATTGACCAGAACCTGGAATGCAAGAAACCAGCCCACGATCATCACGAAGATTGCTAAACCACCTGGTTCGTTGCCCGTAATCATGCCGTGTGCAATGATGAGAACTGCAAGACCGATTAAGAAAAAAACACGGTACAGGATTTGTGTAAAAATTCGAGCCTTCGTCGACATTGACCGCCACCCAGCGAAACCGAACCAGCGTGCGATGAAACTTGCCTCTTGCTCTTTGTGTTGTGCGTCTTGACTCATGTTTAATCGCCTCGTTGATCCTTTATTGCTTTCCTGAGTAGAAACTCAATCTGGCCATTGACTGAACGCATTTCGGCTTCAGCCATCCGGCGAAGTGTTTCATGAAGTTGAGGATCGATACGCAGCAGTATCTTTTTTTTCTCGACCACAAAAACACCCCATTCAATTTCACTAAACAAATATCCGAACTAATCCACTGGCAATTTGAAAGATTCCGAGAACAACCATGATTATTTGAGTGAAATAATATGACTTCGGAGCATCTTCCTTTGACATCCAGCCCTTGCCCCTTACATGTATCCCTCCACGGGTAAAATTGTAAGCAGCGTAGCCAAACATCAGTAAGGCTATCGCAAAACCGGGAAGGGACCAAACAATGAGTCTAGTATCCAAAGAGCTCACTCACTGATACAATGTTCCGGTGTTCACGACTGGCGTAGTGTCCGTTTCAGAGCAGAGGACGACCAGAAGATTGCTCACCATGCTGGCCTTCTTGTCTTCATCGAGTTCGATGATGTTCTTCTGACTGAGTTGCTCAAGAGCAAGTTCAACCATGCCAACGGCTCCTTTGACGATCTCACTGCGGGCAGCAACAACAGCACTTGCTTGTTGACGTCGGAGCATGGCCTGCGCAATTTCTTGGGAGTAAGCCAGGTGGCTGATGCGTGCTTCTAGCACTTCGATTCCGGCGCGCTTTAGGCGCTCCTCGACCGAAATTTGCAATTCTTGAGCGATCACTTCTTGGTGGCTGGAAAGCGCAATGCCCCCTACATCCTTGTCTTCAATGATATCATATGGGTACTTTGTCGCCATGGCGCGCAGTGCCGCTTCACTTTGAATTTGCACATAATCGTGATAGTTGTCCACTTCGAACAAGGCTTCGGCAGTGTCTACGACCTTCCAAACGACAACAGCGGCAATCTCAATCGGGTTTGCATTGACGTCGTTCACCTTAAGCTTCGCTGATTCAAAATTGCGAATCCGGAGTGAAATCTTTTGTTTCTCATAGAGGGGGTTGAGCAACCAATGGAACCCTTCCTCGTCAACGGTGCCGGAATACTTGCCAAAGAATTGGAGGGCAGCACCTTCATTTGGGTTGATGATAAGGTAACTGTTGAACATTAAGAACCATGCGAGCCCGATGACAATCTGAAGTATAATTCCGAGCGCAACACCAAAACCTCCTGCCGCGTACAACACGAAGGTGAGGAGGAAAATCGCAGGGACAGCCAGCCAGTGGATGGCCATTCCAATAAAGCCGTTTAAGGTGCTTTTCGGGAGATCTCTAAACATAATTTCATCAGAAGGCGTGATTTTCTGGGAGGGAGGTGCTGATTCCATAGGTACTACCAGGCCGTGCTATTGAAATGATATCATAAAGATATCGGAGATTCATGCCAAGCGACCTCCCTTTCCCACCGCCTTCGCCTGAAGGGGGCCAGTCAATCCTCATTGGACCCCTTGAGCGCGGTTCCAAGGTAGAATCCTGCGCAATTCACCACGACATCTGATATTTTATTGCTGATCTCTTCGGTTGTAAACTCGTAAGGCAGAAACCATTCAAGAATTTCCCAACCAATTGATAGGGCGAAAAAGAGCGGCCAGCCAATTGAAAATGCCCGGCCAATAAATCCCCATTGGAGAAAGTGACCGAGGGACCAGAGGTTGAGAAGGGCCATGGCCAAGCGTGGTAAATACGGCGTATAAGGTTGTAAAACACCTTTTTTGGACGGCAACAGTTTGATATTGTGGTACTTTTAGGGAGGGCTATGGATATGCGCACCTCTGTACCAAGTCTATTGTTGACCGCCCTTTTGTTGACGGCCCTTGTTCCGATCGGCACTGCAAACGCCACCCCCACAGAAGCCTCTGAATTCTACTATGGAGTAGAGTACGATTGGAGCAGCGTCGACTCAGATTTGACCAACTTCACAGGTCTTGACTTGCCCGAAATGCTCGGAGAAGTGATGGGCGCTGCAGATGATGCAGGATTCAACTTGGTTGTCGGCCAATTGCTCACCGGTTCTTCAAATGTGTATGTCCATCACTTCGAAGACATCACACCTCAAACCATTCAAGACATGGATGGCGAAGACGTGACCGTTTGGAGTCGAACCGATGAAGTCACACTTCGTCACGGCGTCTTGCTCGACGGCGTCTTGATGACCGATTGGATGGAACCTGCATCCTTCGGATCCAACGATGATACATCCTTCGACATCGACGCTTCGACAAGCGGCGAACAAGTGTTGACCGTTGACATTGGCTACACCGAATACCTCGATGAAGACTACAACCTTGTTGGAGCGGACATGGCGTTCTCGATGGAAGTCTCCGTTTCAAACGACATCGAACTCGATGCGCTTTTCGAAGGTGGCGGTGAAGAACTACCAATCGACTTTGACGCTGGAGTTTCGATGTCCTATGCCATCACAGAGTCTGCCACACAATGGCGTCTTGGATCTCCAAGCCCAATTTATGTGGAAATGTCGGCCAATGATTTCACCAACTGGTACTGCTTGGAAGAGTGGGAAATTGACATGGGCGCCCAGGCTGAAGTATCCGACGAGTCAGTGCATGACATGTGCGGTATGATGTCTGGCACCTACAC
>DUKM01000134.1:39989-52421 GCA_013329255.1 Candidatus Poseidoniaceae archaeon
GTCACAGAATCTGGAACCTTTGAAGAGAACATCGGTGGGACTGAAATGGAGTTCTCCATGGGCGACTCCCTTACTGTCGATCTCGGTGATGGAGCAGGCCTCACAACATCAGTGAGTGCATGCACAAATTGCCCACCTGGCAACCCACTCATGTTTTACATGATGGGTACAGTGATTGGCGGAGCCAGCGAATCATTCGCAGAATCAGTTGCGGAAGATGTTGCAGATGAACTCAGCGACAGCATCCTTGACATCTTTGGAAGCGATGAAGACGATGGCGGAGATTACGATGAGCCCAGCGGCAATCAATGGCAATGCGACAGCGGCGACGAATGGATCTACGAATGGGAAGTCAATGACGGCTACGACGATTGCTACGACGGCTCTGATGAAATGGACATGTCCGGTTCCTGGAGCGGTTGGGGCGACAACATTTACATGATCGTCGGGTTAGACGAGGAAATGCTTTCCTTCGATGAAGACGGTAAGATGTTCATGTGTGATGACGGGATGGAAATCAGTTGGGATCAAGTGAACGACGGGTCCAATGATTGTGCAAACAGCGAAGACGAATACGAAGGCCGCGACGTTGATGACATGTTCACCTGCGACGACGGCACCGAAATCGAGTGGGATGCAGTCAACGATTACAATTCAGATTGTACTACGGCAGAAGACGAAGGCGCAACGGGCCATTACATGGTCGAAGCAATTCTCACTGACGCTGCGGGCACCCCCCTCTCTCAGAAGCAAGCCACCATGTGTGATGCAAATGGATGCGCCTTGAACATGGAAGGTAACTTTGGCAATTGGTATGTCGAAACAGAAACCCTCACTCCAACTGCATACGGAGAACACGTCTACTGTGTGAGCGGTATGGTCACTGATTCGAGTGACGGGACCGTCGTCATGGAATTCTCAAGCATGTGCAACGACGAGTTCGTCGGTCCAGAAATGAATGGTTGGGTCGGCACAGATGGTATGAACGTCGGATTCGAGGCGAGTGTCTATGATTGGGAAGAAAATGGCAATGCAACACTCACAGTTTCCATTATCGACCCAAGCGGCAGCGAGTTGTTCCTTGATACGATGCCTATTGATGGCACAGAGCAGGATTACAACTTTGCTGACGATGTCGATGTTTTGGAAGTTGGCGAATACTGCGTGGAAATGCATATGACCCAAACAGGGGCATCTGAACCTTACGAAAGCTACACTGAGTGCAAACTCGTAGAAGAAGGTCAAGAGCCAAGCGACAGAGTCGTTGCTATCGTTGAAGCATTGGCAGAATCTGATCTGGGAGAGGTTCTCGAACAGTTTGGAATGAACCTTGAAGACCGCCTTTCAGATGTTGCACCAACCGAATTCCCATACAATGACGGCATGTGGGCTCCAATGTGGAGTTCCGAGCACGCTGCAATGGTCGGCGTCGGTGTCTATGCAATGGATGACGATGGTGCCTACATCATGGCAGGCCCAGCAACACAAGGCTACTCTGCAGACGCACCAGTCAAGATGAGCATTCGATACCTCACCGGGGTTCCAGCAAGCACCGCTGCCGACGAAGCAGAGGATGCAAACAGCATCGAAGACATCGTCAATGTTGAGGATCACAATCTTGAAACGATCACTGAGGAACTTGAAGCAGCAGGTGTCGACACCAGCGAACTTGACTTCCCAGACTCGTTCACTGCCAATGAAACCGTTAACGAAGACACTCCGCCACAAACAGCCGAGGAACTTGCAGAAGACGCAGGTCTTGGCGGCGCTTTGCCGGCCTTGTCTCCAATTTCATTGATTGCCGTCATTTCCCTTGCGGGCATTGTGATTGGTCGTCGAACCGAAGAGGCTTGAATCGAGCCCTCAAGTACGATGAACGGCAGGCAGGAGCATGTCACTACGTCCGGCCCCCTCTCATGTGGGTACTGCCGTACGTGGTGTTGCGACCATCCTGATTGTGATTCATATCTTGATGTCAGCATGGCTTGTTGTCCAATTTGATGGACGATACACGGAAGGGAGACCTTCCCCGACCAACATCAAGGCAATCATCGCTGTCGATGATGAACAAACACTGATCGATATCAAGATGGAGAATTCTACCTCGTTTGTGCTTTACATGCTGGTTCGCGATTATGATGAACCTAAACAAAATGAGACAACACCATCAGAACAGCCAACGCAATCCTCTGATTCAAGTGAAGATGAACCATCGAAAGATCGCCTCGATCAAGCCCGTTTGTTCACAAAGGCCTGCCTGAGCCTGCTTGTTCTTTCAGAACTCGTGATGCTGTTTGGTTTTCGTTTACGAGCCACACTGCGAGGCGTCGTTTGGTCCAGCGTTTTGTTGTGTTTCTTGGTCCTCCTTCCTGGGGCGTACCTGAGCGACTTGACAGGAGGCGAAGAAGGCGATGAGGAAAGCGAATCAACCTCGAATGACAGCCTTGCCAATGAAACATTTGTCGCACAAACAGAAGATGGAGCGATGGTTCACGGCACAAGCTCGGTTGATCTCTCCCTCGCCCCATTGGGTGTGCACGTGGACATGATGTTCAACGGCTACGACCTTGGTTTGGTTGAAAAGTCCAACCAATCAACCGTGAGAGCAGAAGCACCAGAAGAAGGCAGCAAAGACGCATCCTCTTGGATTCAATTCGAATCAAGACTGACGGCAAAAGCAGGAAAAAACATTCAATCTTTATTCATTCTTCCAGTGTTATGGCTTGTCTTCCCAGCCGTAAGCCTGCGCCAAAAGACCGAACCCGAAGATCACCCCTCTGATGAAGAGGCGTGAACCCCTCATTGAGCGTCTCGAGCCTTTCGACACACTTCTACGAAGTTGTCGAACATCTCTTTTCCAAATTCAGAATCGTTGACTTCCGGATGGAATTGCAGTCCGAAGCGATCGCCCTTCTCATTCTCCATGCCTTGAACATGGCAAGAATCGCTGCTTGCAGTGATGAAAAAGCCATCAGGGACTTCGTGAACTTCGTCGTTGTGAGATTCCCATACCGTTTGGGATTCTCCGGTTCCGGCAAAAATTGTGCCACCGCCGTCATGAAGTTTGATTTGCATAGCACCGAATTCAGGTTCTGGAGATTCTCGAGCATCGCCCCCGTAGAACCTCGCCATGAATTGATGGCCAGCGCATATGCCGAGTACCGGCACATCGAGTTCGAGGTAAGCCCCACAGTTTCCAAGTTCGCCCGTGAGACCAACGCGGGCTGCGCCGCCCGAGAGAATAATTCCATCAACCTCTCGAAGTTCTTCGACTGGCGTTGTGTTTTCGATGATTTTCGTGTCCACTTTGAGGTATCGCAACATGCGCCATTCGCGGTGCGTCCACTGTCCGCCATTGTCCACTACGTCGATGATGAGAGGTCGTTCGTCCATTGCACATCGCCTATGATTTCTGCTGTGTAAGTCGAACAACCATGAACATGCCGCACCGATTGAGCCGTGAATGGGTTGATGATGGTATGCCAACTGGGCGTTGTATGGTCCGGGTTCTCGTTGTTGGCGGAGGGCTTGCAGGATTATCAGCGGCCCTCGAAGCCACCACTGCTGGCCACCATGTCGTGGCGCTGGAACGAAGCTCGAGAATTGGCGGCCGAGCAACAAGCCAACCGCTCGATGGATTTGCCATCGGCTATGGCCCGCACCTTTTATTGAAAAACGGGCCTCTCCACTCCATTGCAAAGCGGCTCAGTCGAGTGCGTCTTGCGGTGAGTCCACTGCGACCCCATCGGACAGAAATTCTCGGCCACGGAATGATTCGGCCAACTGGGAATCTTCATCAAGCATCGCTCAACAAACGGGCCCTGAAAGCAAATGACACCGATCATCCAATTGTGCAAGGAGCCAACCTCCTGGCCAACTGGGGCGCCAACAACACCGCCCGTATGCAAGCGCTCAACAAGAGCCAACTGCTCGTCAGCAACGAAGGCTGGGCGGGTCTGATTGGTCGCATGGCAGCAGCGCTTGATGAAGTGGGTGTGTTCATCGAGTGTGGTTTAGAAGTCACTCAAATCGAACAGGGAACCGTTCACCTCTCGAATGGGCGAACCATTGAAACAGACGTGATCGTTCTCGCATGCGGCGCAAAAACAGCACGCCGACTCCTTTCAGGCATCGATTCAACAGCGACAGAACAGCACTTCAGTCGCTTGAAACGCATAACAGCGTCAACCATAGAAGTTGCATTGGATGCGAAGCCATTTGGCGACCGCCACGCTCTTGTCGACGTTGAACGGCAAATGAGCATCCTCGATTACATTGGAATTCAGCCTAAACTTGGACCGAACGGCTCGCACCTTGCTGCCATTGCAATTGGCGGTTTGGCCCATGACGCAGGGACGACTCGCTTTGATTCAGCAGAACAACGCTTGGGGGCTCTCGAGGCCTTCTTGGACGAACGGGCGCTTGGTTGGCGCAATCACATTGTGCAAGATGGGCGTCAAGCCAACATCACGGTTCACGACGCAGGGGCCTTCAAAATCAACCCGCTTGCCTTCAAAGACCACGGTGTTGTGTTGGCCGGTGCATGGGTCGAAAGTGAACATGAATTAGCCGACGGGGCCGTGTCTTCTGGCAGAAAAGCCGGTCGGCTGATTTCAAAAATCACGGGTTGAACACTTATTCACCGGCGGGCCAACCGCCCTTCATGCGCTTCGTCTCATGGAACGTCAACGGCATCAGAGCCGCCATCCGAAAGGGCCTCGACGGCTATTTTGATTCCATTGATGCGGATGTTTGGATGCTCCAGGAAGTTCGCTGTTTGCCAGAACAATTGCCCAAAGGATGGACGTGGCCTGAAGGGTATGATGTTCACCTTCATCCCGCAGAAAAGAAAGGGTACTCCGGTGTCACAACCCTCAGCCGACTTCCCATTACAAGCACCTCGACAGGGATGGGCGGTAGCGTTGATGAAAACGACACTGAAGGCCGGATTATTGTTTCGAACCATGAAGGCTTCACCTGCATCAACACCTACTTGCCAAGCGGTTCCAACAAAGAAGAACGCCAAGCATTCAAGGAAGCCTGGATGGACGAATGGCGCACCTTCTTGAAGCCGTACCTCGACCTTCCAACTCCAGTCATCGTGTGCGGTGATCTCAATATTGCGCACACTGAAGACGACATTTGGAACCCAAAGGGCAACGCAAAATCAAGCGGCTTTCTTCCACATGAGCGAGCGTGGTTCAGCGACTTGTTGAGCGATGGCTGGCGCGATGTGTTCCGCGAACATGTTGGCGAAGGAGAGAAGATCTTCTCATGGTGGTCAAACCGGGGCCAAGCGAGAGCCAAAGACCGCGGATGGCGCATTGATTACTTCCTGCTCAATGAGGCAGCAGCGGCACGCTTTGAGTCAATTCGAATCGAACGCCAAGGCGGGCTTGATGTTTCTGATCACGCACCGGTGATTTTGGATTTGAAGGATTGATTATTCGCCTTCGATGTCCGCAAGCGAGACCATCAACTCGTCGACAATGTCCCGCAGCGTCTGCAATGAGGTGTGGTGAACTTGGACCGTAAGATGGGCTTTCCCTTCCCGCTCTGAGAGTTTGGCCTTGCAGTGCGGGCGCGAGGCAGCGGCAAGATAGACGACGCCAAGCGCAGGGTCGCCAGACCATTCCACCGTGACGTGGTGCCCTTCGACCATGAGGTGAGGTTGAGGTGGACTCTTATGACAATGACTCAACGCCCAACCATGGCCAAGGATGACGCTGACCCGTTTATCTTGGCAGGAACAGGAGGCGTGACGCTTGGCGAAGCGCGAACCAACCACGAAGGAAGAAAAGCGCTCCTCTTGTTACGGGGCTCAGAAGACGCCTCCGAATTCATCGCTCTGGTTGGCACCATGGGCATTCAGATTGTTGAAACGCTGCACCAACCGGGCAATGAAGACCCTCGCGGCTACTTTGGAAAAGGCCGATTGCAAGACGTTTCTGACGAACTCGCCTCGAGGCCAACGGGCCATCCATGGGTTGGTGTCGATCTTGTTCTGCTTCACACCAACGCCACGCCCCGGCAACTGGTCGGGGTTAGCGACGGCGTCAAGATCGAAGTGTGGGATCGCGTTCGCCTGCTTTTGTCGCTGTTCACCTCACATGCCGCTTCAATTGAAGCGCGTACTCAGGTTCGAATTGCTCGGCTGCAGTCGGATCGAACCGTGCTGAGGGAACTTGCCAACCACTCCACAACCGGCGAGCGAGCGGGTTATGGTGGCGGCGGTATCACGGCTCTGGAAGCTTCAATCGCCAACATCAATCGAGAATTAACGCACCTGAGAAAGCGTCAACAAAAGCATGCAGGAGCCCAATCCGAGCGCCGCCGACAACGCTCGCGCAGTGGGGCAATGACGGTTGGTTTGGCAGGTTACACAAACGCCGGAAAATCGAGTCTATTTCTCAACCTGTCAGGAAAAGAAGTCCTCGTCGAAGACAAGTTGTTCTCCACGCTTGAAACCACACTTGGTCGAATGGAAGCAAGCCCCCGGGTGCTGCTTGCCGACACGATTGGTTTCATCGACCGACTGCCTTCAGCGACGCTTGACGCCTTTCGAGCGACCCTTGCTGAGGCATTGGAAGCCGATCTTCTCTTGATTTTGGCTGATGCGAGCGACCCTCCGATGGAACTCGAACGTAAACTATTCACCTCTCGCCAAGAAGTGTTTACTCGCTTTTACGGCGAAGAAATCGATGACGAATTCCCCTGGCAACGGGACGCAGATTCGCTTAAACATCACGTGTTAACCGTCCTCACAAAGGTCGATCAGGCAACAGAGCAACAAGTCGAGGAAGCCATAGCAACGGTTGGTGCGCTCGGCTTGCCCGAACCCTATGTCATTTCATCCCACAGCGGCAAAGGGATGCAGGAACTCAAAAACGCAATTCTGTTTCACCTGTTTGGCCCTCAAGTTGAATTGATCTTGCTGCCACCTTCAGAACACAGCCCTCGGGGCATCGAAGGCTATGTTTCAGACGTGTATGATGCGGGACTCGTCACCGAAACTGACCGTCAAGCAGACGGGCTGATCGAGATGACCGTTTGGATTCATGAACAAGCCCTTTCGAGGCTCCTTGCGCACTCTGATGGGCGCATTGAGGTCAAGTAGGACCGCCACATCCCACAACCATGGGCGAAGAGGGAGAAGAGGCGCCCTTTGAACCGGTCGAAGAAAAAGACGACTACCTCGATGAATTGACAGGTTTGCAAGAGCCTCAATCAGCGATGATGTTCTCCTCATCAGAGGCGGTGTTGACCATCGAAGACCCCAACCTCCATCCAATGGGAAAAACCATCGCCATTTTTGTCATCTTCATCTGCTTGCTCGGATTTCTCAACGGACTTGATTACGCCTCAGCCGATGACGGTCTTGTTCGGCCTGACGAATTCGTCTATCGTTTGTCGTTGAACGCTCCGGATGAATCAGCCACATTCCGTGGTACCGTTTCCGACCACAACGGCGAAGCGTTGGTCAACGCTACAGTGTATGTCTCTTGGGATGAAAACGGCATTTGGAATTATTCAGAAGTGTTCACAGATTCCTCAGGTGCTTTTGAGTTTGAACAATTGGATCCGGGCCTGGCTCGCGTCGATATTATCGTCGAACGCGATGGAAAGCGCGACGTGCTTGCCAACAGAGTACTGCTCTCTCCGCCCGCCATGATTGAACCAATTGGTTTCACACAAATCGATTTTGCAGTGCCTTCACAAGAAGAATTCGCTCAAGCGCCGTGTTCAAACGGGGCTGAATCGTGTGAGATTCGTAACATCGATTTGACCCCGGGCCAAATGGAACATCCGCTGATGGACCCCGGGGCAGCAGGCATCTACATCACTGTTGGATTCGGTTTCATGGGTCTTGCTCTGATCGCTGGTGGATTCACCATCTGGGCGCTGAAAAGCGGTTCATTGCTCGTGTTGAGAACGGCAGCAGCTCTGTCCTTTTTCGGTATGGGTCACTATTACTCAGCCTGCTTGTTTGGCCTTGTTGCCTTTGGTCTGACCTTTGCAGTTCCACGCCCAAGAATCATCCTCACCGACCCTCGGCACGAAGCCTAACATCGCTTCTTCGACGCAAGTCGACCGTCCAAGTTAAGGCGACCCAGCATCACAGCCAACCATGGACCTCATCGCCTCTACGTGGATGACCCGTTCGCTTGGCGAAGCGGTTGCGTCCGTCGCTTTAGAAGCGAATGGCTCCGTCCTTGTCGGCGGATGGGATGGGGCGCTCAAACGCTGGAATGAACAGGGAGACTTGCTCTGGGCGACCAAACTCAACGATCGCGTCAACGAGGTCCAACGCCACGAAGGTTGCTTGGTGGCAACCGCTGGCCTCCATGTTGTCTGCCTGGATTATGAGACCGGAGAAACCCGTTGGTCGCACGCTCTTGAAGGCAGTGCAGACGCTGTACTCATCCATGATGGCATCGTCTATGCCGTATCTTCCGTTTACGACATCGAGCATAATGATTTCATTGAATCAGCCGTTTGGTCCTACGACCTTGACGGAGCAGAACGCTTCGTTCAACGCATGGATGAACGCCCTTGGACCATCATGTCATGCGAGGGTGAAGTGTGGCTTGGCCTCGGCCGGCCGAAGTGTGGCTTAGCTAAGGTAAATCCAGACGGAACCATCCTTCACATCCCGGGGCCTGTCGACTCCCCTGTCACCAGTGGGGCGTTCAACTCAACCAAACTCTTGTTTGGCCACGCCGACGGAACGGTTTCAGACCGCTCTTCAAGCGTCGTTCATGCGCTAGAAAGCGGCGTCGAATCCCTCGTCTGCCTCGAAAACGGCGCCGTTGTCGCTGAAGAAACAGGGGATCTTCATGCCTTTGCCAAAGATGGTAAATCCACGTGGACACAGAAAGGTGACGATATTGAATCACACTGTGTTGGTTTTGAGGTCAACGGCAAACCCACTCACTGGATTGCTCGCTGGTCTGGCGTCAGTGGAACGCTTGTCGTCGCCGATCAGAGCAACGGGGCGACCCTTGCTGAAGCTCCTTCTTTGCATGTTAGATTTCTCAAATCCGCTGGTAAGCGCGTGATAGCAGGGTGTGAAAACGGCGATGTTCACGTCTGGGAAATGGCTGTCTTCGAACGGCGAATGTCAGCCAAAAAGAGCGACGACGACGCATCCGAAAATCCAAGAAAATCTGCATTACAAGACAAGCTTCGAAAGTTACGAGAACGCTAAGGGTGACCTTCAAATACCCTCAAACCATAAAGGGTTCATGGAAAAAGCAACCATACCAGCCACAGAAGAAAACCTACAATTGGAAATTGACGACCACCCAATGGCCACCTCGCGGCCACCTCAACTGTCTGAGCCATACCCTGTCATTGTCGATGGCATCAACGGCACTGCCGCCGTTGGTTCAATGGGTGGTTACAGCACGAGGCTTTCGATTCAACTCGAGGCCGAGCATCCCGACTTTGGTGTTGATTTCGGCACCAAATACTTCCGGTTCTTGGAACCAGGTCTTGTTGAATGGGGCCATAATGGAAAACGCTTCACGGTTTTGAAAATAGTTGATTGACTACAGCGGTCCAACGCTAAGGCCCAGCAGCAGCACTAAACTCGAGGCAACAACGATCAACACATTGTCATCGATTGGTCCGAATTCATACCGTTCGACAAACGAAGCAACTGCGCCCGCAAGAACGCCCCACAGCGGAAGAGCGGGGCTCAACGAGGCGCCGATGATGTATCCTGCCGGCAAGCAAACAACCGCCATGCCCAAATTCCCCCATGCGCTTTTTGTTCGTCGAGCAAACAATTTGTTTCGAATGATGCCAGTCACACCATCGCCAAAGGCCATGAAGAACGCAGGAAGCACAGCCAACCACGGTTCATCAGAATACGTCCACAAGGCGTAGACTGAAAGTCCAAGCATCAAGGAAAAAGTTGCGTCATTCATGTTTTGTTTGGTTTGCATCCACCAGAGCCGCCGATCAAGAACGTGCGTGCTCGCCAAGATAGCGGCGCCGATCAATCCGCCCAACAAGGGCCACAACGGGTCTGTAAACACCAATGGGGAAGCAACAATCGGAACACCTCCAGCAAGCATGTGAGCGATTTTTCTGTTGTAATACACGGCCACCATGTCATCGCAGCCCTTGCTCATGAAGTAAGCGTGAAGCGGCTTGATCGCCATCACGATGACCGCCGACCAAACACCGAGCCCGATAAACCACCAAACATCCGTCATGACGACCATGCCCCGTGGTTCAGCAGATTGCGTTTAGGTCTGCTGACTGTTATGCGAAAGAAGGCCTCGTTTATCCATCGATGCGCCTCATCCATCTCAAACAGAAGTATAAATGCTCAACTGAGAAATTTGAGCCATGACAGCGTCGTACCTCATCGTCGGAGCAAGCAGCGATATCGCCCTCCTCTTGGGCCAACATCTCATTGATGGCGGCCATTCAGTGACTCTTTTGGCCCGAGATCATGCTCGATGCGCCGAACTCGAACAACAAGGGGCGCATGTCATTCAAGGGGACGCTCTTGATACAGAAGCCGTCGGTCTCGCTGTCCAAACGGCGAAAGACAACGGAGACGGTTCCATTGCAGGCGTCGCTCATTTGGTTGGCTCTTTGCTGATTCGCCCACCGCACGCCGTAAAACTGGATGCATTCAACGAAGTAATCCACACAAACCTTTCCAGTGCCTTTCTCACGCTATCCACCGCTTGCAAGACAATGCTGCGAAGTGGCGGTGGCCGTTTGGTCTTCACCTCCAGCGTAGCAGCGTCCCTCGGTCTCGTGAATCACGAAGCGATTGCTGCAGCAAAGGGCGGCATAGAGTCGATGGTTCGAACCGCAGCCGCCACCTACAGCCAACGTGGCATCCGCATCAACGCCGTCGCCCCCGGGCTGACAGAAACCAGGCTTGCGGAAACAATTCTCAAATCCGATGCCATGAAAGAAGCGGCGATTGGCATGATTCCCATCAAACGGATCAACCAGCCTGATGAAATCGCATCAACGATGCATTGGCTATTAACCGCCGCCCCAGACAATCTCACAGGTCAAGTGTTCCACCTTGATGGTGGCATGGCAAACGTTCGAGGGTGAAGTGAAAGAAATGGTATGGAAGAACGCGATAAAAACGAAGAAACTCAAACCAGGTAAAACCAAGATGGTGACCATCGGGCTGAAAACCCTCATGGTCGGCAACATCGAAGACGAGTACATTGCCACGGAAGGGCTGTGCCGACACATGCGTTGGCCGCTTGCCTACGGTGGCAAAATCAAGGACGGTTGCATCCGATGCCCGCTCCACCAGACCACGCACAAACTCGACGACGGTGAATTGGTGGAATGGTCTCCGTTCCCTATTTTTCCAGCCTACGGAAAACTCCTCGGTAAGATGTCGAAGAAGAAAGACCTCCACATCTATCCAACCCGCATTGAAGGCGATTACCTGCAAGTCGAAATCAAGGGCAAGTGAAGTCAATCAAATTTTCAGGTTTGCCTGACGCGCCAAGAGTACGATGCGCATGCTGTGCTCAACCATAGCAGCGTTTGCCCATGCCTGATCGAAGTCGCGGCCGACAGCGTATGCACCTCTGCCACGAACCACAACGCATCGCATGCCACCCTGTTGAAGGGCTTCTGCGATTTGTCGCAAGAAATCGTCAGGGTTTTCGTCGTCCGGGTCAACAATGACAATTTTGCCAATGTTGCGCTTGCCGATTTCATCGATTGGAGCAACGACAACAAGATCCTTCTCGCAACTTGCAGCGGTTGTGAAAGCGCCGTGCGAATGAATCACTGCGGCGGGTCCACCTGTGGCTAAACTTGCGGAAGCAAGCACCACTTCGAGGATTCGCCAATCGTCAGGTGCGAACTGGGGTGCACCGCCGCCAAGCGGAGCAGCGCACAAACCACGTTCATCCAATCGGGGCAGCATGGTCATGTTGCGTGTTGAAATCATAACGCCTGGTTGATCGGGGTGCAACATTGCAATGGTGCCCATTGTTGCGCGAATCAGTTGTTCTCGGTCAAGTTGACGTGCGAGGCGAGCAAAATCTCCGACGATATGCGCTCCAATCACCATGTCCTTGAGGACGACAGGCGGCATTGGGGGCGTTTCCAATTCTTCGATTACTTCAGCAGCACCAGCCATGGATTGGCGCAAGCGAGCCACCTCGGCAGAGAGGCGCGCAACTTCAGCTTCCGCAGCGTCGGTGCGTGAGGAACCATCCCCCTGAGGCTCGATTGGCATTTTTACGGTCTTTGGAACAGGCATTTGCTGCATAATGTCGGGAACATCGTGTGCTTCCTCAACTTCAGGCTGTGGCTCGGGGGTTGCTTCGGGCTCCACTTCAGAAACAGCAGTGACGCTCGGCGGTGGACCGGAAGGCGAGGGTGGTGGCGCGCCTGAGGGAGAACCCGGCGGTGGGCCGGATGGCG
>DUKM01000064.1:0-1370 GCA_013329255.1 Candidatus Poseidoniaceae archaeon
CGAGTGCCCGATTGCTTCAACGTGAACGGATCCTCTTCCTCCACTGTTTGCGTGCTTGTGTTTAGCCGCGGGCGCGTCTGTGGGCTGCCATCCAACGCTTGGCAAGAAGGCCGCAAGATATGAGGGGCGGGTCGCCCTCGGTTGAACCATGCAGGCAGCGGAAGTTTGGGGTCAACGGTGGGCAGCGAATGATCTGCCAATGGCCAGAACCTACATGGAAGTGGCATGCAGAAAGCAAAGCCTGGTCTGCCTTGCTGCTGACCGGTCCACAATGGCGGGCCTCAACGAATTGATTGAACAGGTTGGACCGCATATTGCTGCCTTGAAAACGCACGTCGACTTGGTGGATGATTGGACGGCGCAGGCCTGGGAAGCGTTCTGTGCAAAGGCTCAGGCTGCGGATTTATTGATTTTTGAGGACCGGAAATTTGCCGACATCGGTGGCATCAGCCGCAAGCAAATGGCAGGCGTCTATGACATTCGTTCGTGGGCTGACCTCGTAACGGCTCATTTGATTTCAGGACCTGATATTGTCGATGGTTTGCAAGCAGGGTGGGGTGATGTCGGGCGCGAAGGTGGCGTTCTCTTGCTTGCCCAAATGTCGAGCAGAGGCAACCTGCTCGCACCCGATTATACCGCTCGAGTTGTTGCGAAAGGCAAGGCGCATGCTGGCGTCTTCGGATTTATTGGAAACGGCTCTCGCCCAGAAGAGCTTGCGCTGCTGCGCACAGCGGTTGGCGATGGCAAGTTAATTTGGACCCCTGGTGTGAATTTGGCCGTCGGAGACGGAGAAATGGGTCAGCGGTATGGCGATCCACGAGAAGCTGTTTTGGCCGGCTCTGATTGCATCATTGTTGGATCGGGCATTCACAAAGCGGCGAAGCCCGCTGACCAAGCCCGAGCGTATGCTGAGGCATCGTGGCAAGCCCTTTGCGACCGTTGAATGGGCATCTTCTTGTGCCAGAGGGGTGTCCTTTGGTTGTGATCGCCTTGATTGGTTGGATGCTCGCGTTGGGTGCAACGGTGGTTCCGGCTTACATGATCTGGGCTTATGCAAAGCGGGCGAGTGAACTCAATCGAAGAATTGCTGCTTGCGATCCGACATTACTCACCGATGATGGATTGAATGTTTCTCGACTGATGGCCGTTCCTGATGGCGCTCAGTACCTCGAGAACGCCGAAATCATAGCGGCCCCTGTCGCGCCAGTCTACACTCAAACCGGCATGCCGTATTCAGAAAGGTAGTATCCGGCACCCACCAGCAAAAGCAGCAGAAGCACCCACTTGGTTTTGCCCTTTTTCTTTGGGGCGTCCTCTGCGACAATCGTTGGCGCTACAAGTTCGGGCGTGAGCGGTGGAAGCGCACCTTC
>DUKM01000064.1:1755-10938 GCA_013329255.1 Candidatus Poseidoniaceae archaeon
TCTGGTTGTGGTTTGATCCTGTCTTCGGGGTAAAGGGCATCAAGGTCTTCAAGACCTGGTGCTTCTGGAATAGGGCCTAGAACGTCGGCCCAAACTTCTTCCAAAGCAGCCGAAGAAACCGGCTTTTCGAGCCAAGCAACTGCACCTGCTGAGTGAGTCGCGTCGCGCGCCAAGGTTGCAAGGCGGCGTGGCGTGACGAACACGATGCGCCCCTCACCGCCATGCTCTCGCATTTCGAGGGCTGCCAGATGGCCATCGAGTGAAGGAATGTCGAGGGCGATGACGACCAATTCTGGATCCAAGCGAATGTATTCGTCAACTGCTTTATCCCCGTCTTCACACACTTCGATGTGGAACTCTTTGATTCTGAACACTTCAGAAAGCCGACGGGTGGACATCGGGTTGTTGTCAACAATGAGCACGGTCGGGGCTGAATCTTGGTCCGCCTCAGTAACATACGCCATGTGAATCAATCCCCTGAACGCGCCCTTCCACATCAATCATGCGTACACGAGCATTCATTCCTCGCCGTCTTTTGAGGTCGAGAGGTCTTCCACAGGCCCCGATTGAGGGTTTGCGAACGTTTCTCGCACCGTTTCTGATTCGGCAAGGGTGTCTTCCATGACCCTTCTTCGATTGGGGGCTTTCAAAAATTGGAGTTGGAGTTCGCTGACAATGCCCCGGAACATGCGCTCTTCTTGCTCTGTAATGTTGCCCTTGGTTTTGTTCTGCAGCACTTGCAACATGTCGATGCCTGCTTTTGCTTCTGCTAAGTTGTACAGGAGGTTGCCTTCGTTATCGGGAAGCATGCCCATGTGAAGGAGGGCAGAGCGTTGGAACATGTGAACCAGTTGGAACAGTTGTTCCGTTTCTTCGTCCTTGAAGGTCTCCGACATGGTTCGATGGATGGGGGCGAAGCATATCGCTTCATCGCTGAAAAACCATCACTCGAACATTTGCTCGAGCAACCAATCGGGGTCGAATTGCTTGAGATCATCGTAGCCTTGCCCGATGCCTGCGAACACAATTGGTCGGCCTGTGGCAAAGGCGATTGAGAGGCCTGCACCGCCCTTTGCATCGGTATCGACCTTTGTGAGCACCGCTCCATCGAACTTCATGATTTCTTGGAACATTCTTGCCTGTTCAACGGCGTCGTTGCCAGCCAGTGAGTCGCCAACAAACAGTGTAAGGTGGGGATTGGCAACGCGCCGCACTTTGTTCAATTCGTTCATGAGGTTGACTTTGTTTTGCATCCGTCCAGCGGTGTCGACGAGAACAACGTCCACGCCCTTTGCGCGCGCTGAATCGATGGCATCTCTGGCGATTGCGGCGGTGTCGCCGCCTCGCTGGCTTGAGACGCAACGGATGCCAAGCGTCTCGCAATGTGATTCCAGTTGTTGAATTGCCCCTGCTCGGAAGGTATCGCCTGCAGCTGCGATCACGGTGCGGCCATTTTGGAGCAACCTGTGAGCGATTTTAGCCGCAGTGGTGGTTTTTCCCGTGCCGTTCACGCCAACAAGCATGATGACAACTGGGGTGTCGCCTGCTTCGATGAATCCATTGACGGAGGCGTCAAAGTCCCAGTAACCTGCGGAAAGTAAGGAGCGAAGAGCGCGTTTGAGGGCTGCTTCGAGCACCTTCGCCAAATCCGCTCCTTTGCGGAGGCGAGAGCCGACAAGGCTGGTGCGCAAGGCGTTAGTGATTGCAGTCACCGCGTCGCTTGAGATGTCAGATTCAAGAAGCACCCATTCGAGTTCTTCCAAAAGAGCGTCGAGTGCACCACCGGCTTTGATGACGCGGCCACCTTCTTCCACCACGCCGCCACCAAGTTCGACTTGGACCTTGATTCCAGCTTCAGTTTCAACTTCCGCTTTGAGCGCCGATCCCTTTGGTGCATCGGCAACACTGACAAGTTGTCGGCCGGTTGTTGTTCGCATCATTGAGAGGTCAACTTTGGAGCCTTTGGGTCGAGCGACTTCAACAGCCCCTCGCTTTTTCATCTCCTTTTTCTGCTGACGTTCACGCTTACCTTCGGCTTTTTTTACCTTCTCGATAAGTTTGCGTTCCCTTCTTGAGAGTTCGCGTGGGAGTTCTATGTCGTCTTCGTCGCCCAGGTCGTCCCATTCACCTGTTTGAACCGGTTCAACCGGATCGAGTGCGTCGAGGTCTTCCCATTCATCAGTTGGTGGTTCTTCGACTTCAACGGGAGCGGGTGGAGAGGGCGCGGGGGTTTGAACACTGGATGCATGGCGGTCGGCGGCTGCAATTGCGGCTTGCGCCTCGTCCGAGTTTGCTTCGGCGGAAAGTGCGTCTGCGTCAGTTTGTTCGGCGACTTCGTTGACGCGCTTCTTGAATCGATCGAACAAACCCATTTCTTCACCTCAGTCGTCCAATGTGAGTTCCTTACCGCGGCGCGACGAGCGGCGCGGTGGACGGCGCTGTGATTCATCGGTTGTCGGTTCTTCAGCTGGCTCTGGCTCTTCGGATGGCGCAGGGGCTGAGTGAGGAGGAGGTTGTTGGGTTGCTGCAGTGAGGGTGCTTGCTGCTTCGTTGAATGCTTCAGCCAGCACGGTGATTTTTTCTTCGAGGTTGGTGGATTGTTCTTTCAATTCCTTTTGGAGCATTTCGATGCCGTCTAAACGCTCTCGAGTGATGGTTTCTGCCTCGTCCCATGGCCTTTCACCGAACACGCCGCTGCCAAGATCAATCAGGGCAGTTCCTTGTTCCTTTTCTTGATGGGTGTAACGCAGTGTGACGCCGGAACCAATGCTGAGCCGTGCGCTTGTAGCGCCCGACTTTACGCCTTTTTGCAGGTGCAATAGAATGCCTGCCGTAACGTTGTGCTCCTCGATGACTTTTGAGATGCGTTCGGTTTGGGTGTGGAGATCGTCAAGTTGTTTTCGATGGGCATCGATGGTACGCGCCATTCTTTGTAATTCGGAACGATCAACCATTGCACTCACGCCTCGGACAACGGGGTCATTGATGAAACCGGCGGAGCCGGGGACGCTCACTCTTCTTCTGCCACAGTGGCGATTGAACCGCCGGCAGCAGCGATTTGTTCACGGAAGTGGTGGGTGACGCGGGGTTCCTTGGAGGTTCGAGGATCAATCTCGTTGACGGAGTTGATGTCGATTGAACGACGGTTTGCTTTGTGCCGGGACCCCATAATGGAGTAGGTTCGGTGCTCGGCATCTGCCGGGCTGTCCGCTGGAAGGTCGATTGAAAATTGTTGGCGCATGCTGCCGAAAGGAGCAATTCCTGTTACACGGTAAGCCTTCATCGAGATGGGCGACTCGCAAACCCAACTTAAACGCGCTGGCGCGCCTTATCCACTCAATTCAAGCGCGAGATTGACAAAGTTTGAGGCTGTAACAGGTATTATGCGGCGGGCTCTGGTGATGGTGATGCTGCTGTTTTTGCCAGCAGTGAGCGCCATTATCACACCAGGTTTTATCGAGGAACAAAGCCAAGATGTGCGCCCCAGTGAGATGGTTATTGAGCTCGACAATGGTGTTTGGACGCACCAACGCTGGGCTGAACTGGGTGCCGCAGGCGTCACGCCGCTTCGCGTTCTTTCCCCAACCCAACTTCTAGCGTGGGGTCTTGCTTCCGATGTGAGCGAGGGTTTCACGAACCACCCCGCGCCAGATGCGTCTTGGCGGGGAGGTTTGAACGGCATGGGGCCATTGACAGGCGAGAGCGTCAGGATCCTCATTGAGCCCCGGCTCCCTAGCGATGCATACCTCGATCTTCGTACCCACCTGTCGACGCTTGGCATTGTGATCGGCGCTTCCTATGCGCCATCACCACTCGCCCACGTGGAAGAAGTCGTTTGGCCCGATCAATTGAATCTTAATCACCTTCTCAGCATAGACGGCATTTTGTGGATTGAGCCGGTGCTGGAGACACAGGCAAGAAACATACAATCTGCCTCGTTAATGCAGCATGGATCGTTGACCAAGCACCCTGCTTGGCAATTGGGCATCAACGGGGCTGGCGTCGTGGTGGGTTTGGCTGACTCGGGCCTGGATGCCGACCACGCTTGCTTCCGCAACGCAACCGTTGCCGCAAGCGTTGGCAGCGAGGGCGAGAACGGAACGGATTTGGTTGGGACCCCAAGCCAAGATCATCGTAAAATCTTGATTTTGAACACCACAATTGATTCGGGAGACACTCAAGGTCATGCTGATTACAGGCACGGAACCCATGTTGCAGGCACGCTGTCATGCTTCAACGTCGACGATGAGCGCAACGGTCTCAAGCCATCGAATGGTTCAGCGCTCGCTCACGGCACCATGCTCGTGTTCCAAGACATTGTTTCCGAAGACGGTTGGGTGGCTCCGGATGTCGATGATCTGCTGGTTGAGGCAGGTTTGGGTGGTGCTGTGATCCATTCGAATTCATGGGGCGACGACACCACTGCTTACACTGCAAGAACTTCTGACTTTGATGCATGGGCGCTGGCCATGCCTTGGTCGTTAGCCTTCATCGCCCCAGGCAACACGGGCTCGAGCCTGCTTGAGCCTGCGAACGGGCGAAACGTTGCTGCAATTGGAGCCTCAATGAAATCAGAAGATCTGCAACGCTGGTCCGCTTCTTCAATCGGACCGACAGAAGCAGAAACCAACGGAATCTTTGCTTTAGCAGTTGGCGCGTCGATTCAATCGGCAAAGGCTGACAATTTACCCCAGTCCTACAACAGCGCGTTGAGAACCTCGACCGGCACGAGCATGGCGACCCCGGGGGCGGCGGGCATTGCTGCTCTGATTCAGCAACTCGTAGAAGAGGGGTGGGTTTCCGGCCAAGAGCCTCGCATCAATGCTTCCATGGCCTCCCAAATCCCTGCATGGGACGAGGAAATCAATGCGAATTCCACTGTTTCTGTTGGCCAAGGGTTTACCCCCTCGGGCCCAATGCTACGGGCGTTGTTGGCCCTCTCAACCACTCAGCTCTCACAAGCAGAACGCAATGGTGGCGATGGGGGCTATGATCTGCAGAACACCCATGACGGTTGGGGCCAGTTGAACCTCTCGGAGTTGATTGATTTTTCAGAAATCGCTGATGAGTTGGCACAAGGCCATGCTTCCCCAGCGGACAACATTTGGATTCACGATACCTATCGATTGGTGGATGAGACCCCCGATGAATGGCTGGCTGCACGACAAGGCGATGATGGCCCCCTTGAGAATTTGATGGCTGAGCCGTGGAATGGGAGCGGCGCTGTTGGGCCGTTTCTGCAGACTGGGGAGACTTGGATTCAGCGATTCACGATCGAATCTGGAGCAGATTTGGATGCGCGCATGGCCCACCTCGCTTCACCGGAGCCAACGGCTGTCAATGATTTACAACTCGTCGCCCGACTTTCCGACGGGCGCATTGGCGTAAGTGGCGTTTCCAACAGCGACGGGAGTGCCACTTTGTTTTACAACAGCACTGACCTTGACAACACAACGGTGTTTACAGCGACCAATGAAACCACGCACGGGTTGCGCATTGATGCTGCATCTCTGGACGGGGTCGAGTGGGTTGAAATCGAAGTCCGGGCGCGGTTTGTAGCCCCAGGCAACATTGTTGGTGGCGTCGGTTTGGACGGCACTCGCACTGGGTTTGCTCTCGCTCTCAAAGGCGTAATTCGCGACGCTCAAGACTGGAGTGACGCCGATCGTGATGGGGTTGTAAACATCGAAGATGAATGTCCAAATCAAAACGCCGAAGGATGGGATGAAAACAACGATGGATGCTTAGATGATGACGATCAAGATGGAGTGACCAACAACCTCGATGAATGCCCGGACACCAACGCATCGCAGTACGACAGCGATTCAAACGGATGCATTGATGATACAGATGGCGATGGTGTTGATGATCTTCTGGATGTGTGTGTTACGGGCCAAATTGACGCACTTTGGCCAGTCAATAGCGTGGGATGTCGTCCGATTGATGTAAGTCCTGAAATTAGCGATGTTGTTGGCCCTCCGAACGCCTTTGAATGGGCTGGCGAACTCACCGTTCGCTGGTCTGCGATTGACGAAGATGGTGATGCCTTTGTCACCGGGGCCCAGGTGATGGTTCTCCCCTCTCAATCCAATTCAAGCGAATACAGCATAGCCACTTGCGAACTCAACTCAACCTTGGGAGTGTTGTTTGAATGCACATGGAACGCCACATCGAGCCTTCCTCTGTGGAACATTGCAGAAAGTCAGCTTCGAATAGACGTGTATGTTCAATCCTCGAACGCCTCGCCTGAAGGGAATAACGATCGAATCCTAATACAAACAAGCAATCGATTTAGCGCCAAATACGATGACCCACTTGAGGAAACTAAGCCACAACCTCCTGAAGATTCACAAGGCGCGGGTGCCCAAACAAGAGCGCTGTTCTGGGGCGTTATGGGCGTGGTAATGGTGGGGCTCATCCTCTACCGAATTGGAGCGCAGACCCTCCGCCCTGAAGAAGAGAAGACGATCCCACACCCCTCTGAATCAGATGATGGGGTGCGTTCATCCTCTCTCGTTGAAAACAAGGATTATCAGCGCTAAGTGGCCCGAACGGGCTTGATGGGGCACCTGTATTGACAAGGTGAACCTTGAAGGGTGGTGGCACCCTCGCCAGCATGTCCGCAATGCGGACGGTGAATAAAATGAGTGACCGCTTGTATGTTGGAATTGACCTAGGCACCTACCAATCGACTATCTCTTCGAGTGCTGGCGTAAGCCACACCATCGAAACCGTAGTTGGACGACCAAAAGACCCCGTCGCACGAAACTTCCTCGGCCGAGATGTGCTGTTTGGAAACGATGCGCTCAAGAACAAACTCGCTTGCAACCTTTACCGGCCAATGGCCGCAGGTGTTGCTCAGGACGACGAAGCAAATTTGGCAGCTGCCAAGGCGTTCGTTTCCCACCTCCTTGAAACCGTTGACCCTGAAGAATTCGACGAAGTGTTCGGCGTCATCTGCTCGCCAAGCCACGTTTCATTCACGGACAAGAGCAACCTCGTTGCAACCCTCCGTGGCCAAGTGAACGCCATCATGGTCGTCACTGAACCCTTTGCAACCGCATACGGCATCGGTGAAATCGCAAGTTCAATTGTCGTCGACATCGGCGCAGGTACGACCGACATCGCACGCATCTACGGGACCTTCCCAACTGATGAAGACCAAGTCACCATCCAAGAGGCTGGCGACTGGCTCGACAACGAACTCATGAGCCTGATCCGCAAGAAGTTCACAGGCGCTCAAGTCACAAAGGACATGGTTCGCAAGTGGAAGGAAGAGGTTTCCTACGTTGGCGGCGAAGTTCGCGAAGCAACTGTGGAGTTGTCCGTTGAAGGAAAGAAGCAAGTTGTCGACATCGGCGACTTAGTGGTTCAAGCCTGCGAAATGATTGTTCCAAAGATCGGAAACGCAATCAAGCGAATCGTGGCTGGCGCTGACCCAGAATACCAACCTGTTCTCCGCAACAACATCATCCTCTCTGGTGGAGGCTCTCTTATCGACGGTATTGCAGCACGCATGACCGATGAAATCTCCGATATTGGCGACGTTACCGTTTGGTGCGTTGAAGACCCAATTAACGCAGTGGCAAACGGTGCTTTGCAACTCGCTGGCGAAATGCCAGACGATATGTACACCGCCATCAACTGAGCACGGTCATCCTGAAAGGGTGCAGAACCACCCGTGGCGGCGCTGTTCTGACTGGCAAAGTTCAAGTGCAGTTGAGCGTGGATAGTCACCTGTATGACAATCGACTCGTCTGGAACAAGCGGTATTCGCCGACTCGATGACACCAGTGGTGACGAACGAGCAGCCCTTGAGGGGATGCTGAAAGGATACCCTGTTGAACAACTCGTAGAAGAGGTACTCATCGCTTGGCAAGAGCTCGCTGCTCGCAATGAAGAGATGGTTTCCGTAAAGCAACGGTTGCGCGTTCTCGAATTGGATTTGGCGGAACGAGAAGACATGGTCGCACCCGAAGTCGCCCGCCTCAATCAAGCCGAAGCAAGTCTACAAGAAAGCGAAGCAAAAATCATCCACATTGAACGTCTATTGAGCGATGCTCGAGAAGAACTGGCAAGCCAGCAATCTTCAATTTCCCAAGAGGAACGAGATGCGATGTCGGCAGAAAACTCACAGTTGCGAGATCTCTCCATTCAACAAGACGATGTTATCGCTGAACTGGAAGGCCGCATCGTCCAGATGGTCGACGCTTTAGAGCGGGCTGCAGAAGCCGGACTCACCTCGGTCACAGCGGAAGAAGTTCGCAGCCTCAAATCACAGCTCGATGCCGCCCTTATGCAGAACGAAGCCGAGCAAGCAGGAAACAAAGCGCTCGAAGAAGAACGTCAACGCCTCCGGGACATCGCAGATCGCCTCCGCGGGTTACTGGATGCCCGGGACGGTCGACTTGGTGAGCTTGAAGAACAACTTGAGCGGGTCATGCAAGGCCCTCGTTCCGTTTCCGCAGAACACGACTACCTCGTTGAACAAATTGAAGAATTGAAGCGACGTTTGCTCGAGCGAAACAGGGAGTATGAGTCGCTACGACGCCGTGAACGACGCCTTCACAACGACGTGTTTGAGCGCGACGAGCGCGTGCAACAGATCACCCTCACCCTTACCGATATGGAGGCGGCATTGCAAGACCGCACCGCTGAACTGCGAGAACTGGAAGGTCAACGTGAATCCATGACCCATGAATTGGATTCCGTACGCCGTGGAGAACGGACCCGAGAAGTCGTTGGACGGGTGTTTGCAGATTCGCTGTCGCTCGTTAGAACGCATGACGCTCGTGAGGCAAAACGAGAAGCATACAGCAACGAGCCCGACAAAACTCGAACCCTTTCAACACCCGACCCAAGCGACATGGCAGATCTTGCCGAAGGCGGTCGCGTCGAACTTTCCGTCAGTGAACAAGAAATCACACCCGGCATGGACGTCGATGGTGTGCGCCCCCCATCTCCAGGTGGAACCGGCGACCCTGTGCTCTTTGAAGACGAGGACTGAGGTGACGCGTTGGAGCCAATCGGCGGCCTCGTTGCAATTTCACTGGGCCTCGGGCTTGCAGCTGCAAGTGGCTTTCGCGTGTTCCTCCCCCCTATGCTCCTAAGTGGAGCGATTAACATCGGAATGGTCAGCCCTGCTGGGCAATTGGCACTGCTTGATGGATGGGGGGCGTTTGG
>DUKM01000064.1:11336-11715 GCA_013329255.1 Candidatus Poseidoniaceae archaeon
CCTGCTGCTATGTTGGCGGGCATTGGCATGATGGGTTCGGTTTTAGGCGCTGAAATGGAATTGGACCCGATTGTTCAATGGAGTATTGCTGCAGTTGGTGGTGGAGGTGTTGCCGGAACTGTTCAAGCAGGAACGGTTGCGACTCGCGCTGTTTCAACTGGAACGACAGGGGGTCTTGCGAATCCAATCGTTTCAGTGTTCGAAGCGATCATGGCGGTGATTGTTACGCTGCTTGCGCTATTGGCACCGCTGCTTGGCTTAGTGCTCGTCATCGTCGGGATGGCGTACGCTGGGAAGATGATAGCCAAGCGAAAGAGTAAAACTTCGATTCCCGGTTCTGGTTAGAGCGGTTCTGTTTCTAATGCACTTCGAGGTATAG
>DUKM01000031.1:0-3868 GCA_013329255.1 Candidatus Poseidoniaceae archaeon
CAGCGTGAGGTTCAATCCATCCAATACTTTGATTTCTCCAAAAGACTTGGATATGCTGGTTGCTGTGAGCACTGCTTTTTCTGTCATTCAAAACCCTCCTCCATCGCCTTCTGGCCGGAAACGCTCAGCCAAGAAAAACAACAGGAATGTGATGGCCATAAGCACGGTTGCTGCGGCCATAGCGGCCGGTTGAACCAACGGGTCAAATTTGGGCCTCGACATCAACTGGTCGACAACCACAGAAAGAGTGTCCCATGAACCAGCCCGCACAAGAAGCCACGAGGCTCCAAATTCACCGAGTGAGAAAGCAACCGTCAACGAAGAAGCAACGACTGCAGGTCCCCGAATGAATGAAAAATAGCCATGATACCAGGTTTGAAGCGGTGTAAGGTTCAACACCAAGGCTTGCTCCTTCCATTCAGGTTCCACAGCACGCATTGCAGGCAACATCACCCGAACAACAAACGGAACGGTGAGGATCACGTGAGGGAGAACAGGAAGAAAACTCCACTGGAAAAGCGCAGGCATTGTTTTCAAGACGCCAAGCAGCACACCAAGTCCGACCATAACTGCAGAAACAGCAAGTGGAAGCAAGGTCATGATGTCGAGTGCTTTGGCCAATTTCGGGCGTTGTTGGAGTTCCAGCGCATGGATGCTCGATGCCAACATCCACCCCGTAGGCAGAGCGATGCATAGCGTGCAAAAAGCGTAGAGAAGTGAATTTCCAAGCGCTTCACCAACTCCCATTGTTGACAAGTCACCAGACCAAGCCGCACGCCACCCCTCAACGCTCCACTCATACACCATACCGGAGGAGAACTTGGTCTCTCGAACCCTGAAGGATGCAAAAAAGGCCGTTAGCATTGGGGCCAATGTGAACCCAGCGCCTGAATAGACAATCAGACGAGCGCGCCAGTTTGGAGGTCCCCTTGCGGCTCGAGCCCCACCTTCGGAAATAAGAGAGAATCGAGAAGAATGCCGCTGTTGAAGCGAAGAAGTGAGGTAAAGTGCAGCCAGGAGGATCAGAAACTGAACTATTGAGGCCGACATGACAATTTCACTTGTGTCGACTCGATAGTTTTCGATCCCGGCGGACCCTCCATATGAGGCCATCAGAGATTCGAGGGTGTTGTTGAACGGGGCAAGCCATTTGACCAAAGCAAATGAGGTGAAAGAGAAGAGAAAACTTAGCGATGCGGCACACAGCACCGCAGGACCAAGGATGGGCCACCAAAGATGACGGATTCGGCCAAGACGAGTTTTTCCTTGCCCTAAAAGCCCGATTTGTTCTTCCCAAGCGGGGTCAAGGCGGGCGACTGTAGGTTCAACAAATCGAATCATCAACGACAGATTGAACCACGCATGGGCGAAAATGAGAGCGATGAAGTGTCCGGGATGATCCCAACCTGTTCGAGCGGCTAAGTCACCGATGAACCCTGTTTCCCTGCGCAAATCAATCCCGAGTGCGTACAGCATTCCTCCTTCATCAATCAACAGTAAGAACCCCATAGCGGCCACGATTGCAGGCATGACAAAGGGTACTGAAAATAAGGCTCGAAACAAAGCAGGCCGGCGCCACTGGTAACGACCCAAACACCATGCAATCGGTAAGCCAATCGCAACAGTCAGTGCTGCAGAGGCTGTTGCTTCCATCATGGTGTAATGAAGTGCTTCCGTGGCACCATAGACTTCACTAAACCTCCACAACGCCTCCCAAGGGGTGTGGCCGGTGACTTGCTGTAACCTTGCTAAAGCATAGATAAATGGCAAACTGGCCAACGAGATGTAGGCGAGGATCGAGATGCCTCGAACCGCCCACTTCGATGCTTGAATCATCGCCAAAGCGTCCTTCACGCTTGCTGAGTTGCTGCCTTCCAGTCGTCCAACCATTCATCCATGTTGGTGTCAATTTCCTCATAGGTCATTGTCGTCACAACAGTTGGAACATCGGCATGGTGTCGGTAGCCGTTCGTTTCTGGTAAATCTGTTCCTTCGAGAACGGAATACATCAGGTTATTTTCAGGCATGTTTTGGTTGACGTCCGTTGAAAGTAAATAATCGATGAAGAGGTTTGCCCCATCGACTTGAGCCGCCCCGTTAATGATTCCAGTGTATTCCACTTGGTGGAAAGTAGAATGGTCCAACATCAGCGATGTGGAATGAGTGTAGTTTTCTGCGTAGAAGGCTTCCACACCGGGCGAGTGGCAGTAAGACACTGTCATCCATGCATCCCCAATGTACCCTTCAGTGTACTCGCCGTACCCTCCGGTGTAATGCGTTTCATAGGCTTCGGTCCAACCTGTTGTGATGATGGCATCGTTTGCCACCATGTCGCTCCACCATCCCATTGCGTCGCCTTCGGTTTCGTAACTGAAGTACTCCATGGTCGCCACCAAAAATGCACGGCCGGGTGATGATGTCACAGGTGATGGGAAGGCGATTTTACCTTTCCACTCTTCTTCAGTCAAGTTGGACAAGTGTGTTGGCACCGTCATGTTCGCCTCGCTTAGAGCGTCCTCATCGTAGTTAAGGCACACATCACCTTGATCGAAAGGAATGGCTTGATCCCCTGAGTAGAAGGCAGAAGCAGAACTTGCGATGTTGACCGGTGTCGCTGCATGGGGTTGGAGCAGGCAGTTCTCAATGGCGGTCGGCAAGTACGTGTTGTCCAGGCCAATCATCAAATCTGCTTGTTGAGCGCTTTTTGTCAGCATCATTTGGTCGAGAATGCCGCCGGCATCGTCGACCTTGATCATTTCGACCGTGATGCCTGTTTGGTTTGTGAATTCATCAGTGACCGTTTCCGAAAGAGCGGTGATGTCGTAGGTTAAGATCCGCAACACACCGTCGTCAGCATGTCCTGCGGGGAGCACCGAGCAATCATCGTTTGATTCCGTTTGTTCCAAGCAACCGGTCAGTGGTGCGAAAAGAAGGACGCACATCAACAAGAGAGCGTTCATTTTCATGCCGTAGCCTCCCCAAGAACGCCAACGATTTGGTGGGTTCGATCCACCAATTCAAGCGGGTTGTGCGCCAGAACATAGAGCGAAGGCTCCCATCCGAAAGCACCCTCGTCGAGGAGAACATCATGCTTGTCGCTTTTTCCAGAGACTTCGCCTTTTGGAGCCAAGCCAAAGGTGTAACCTAGCTGCTCGCATGCCTGCTTGATCCGTTCGACCTCAACACCAGCTTCGTTCATTGGAGGGCGTATGTTGAGCGCAGCGACTTTGCCTTCGTCTTGGCTGTGTACAGCAAGGAGCAATTTCGCCAAGTGCTTAGAGGTTCCAAAGGCCGGAGTTTCGTGATGGCGCAACGCTCCATCAACCAGCGTAATGCGGCCTGGGAAGGCTGCCACTTCCTCGGTGTTGAATGCACCGTGGGTGCAAGAAGCAATGTTGAGCCCAACTGCTGGCACTGCTTTGCCAATGCGTTTTACATCCAATCGGCTTGCTGCCCACTCGAGTCGACGAAGAAGCGCTCGCTGCTCTTGTCCAGCATCGAGGTCGAGTCCTGTGAGGGTTTTGTCAAACCGAAGGGTATGATTCCCGGTGAATTGCAGTTCAACGATGAGTCGCTGACGTACGACCTGAATGTCTGGTCCCATAGAGGCGAGTGCTTGTGAGAGTTCATTGCCCCAACTGTCGATGGTCGCTTCATCAGCGGTAGCGCCGAGAGCGCTTGGTGTCTTTTGCATCTGCCGTGAAATTGTGCTTTGAGTCGAGCCAAGCAGGTCTGCAATGTCATTTTGGGACCAACCGTTTGTGCGGAGGTCCTTCGCTACGTGTTGGTGTAATCGTTCAAGCCACTTGTCGCCAATGATGCCGAGCATGCTCTGTGCTTCAGACCATTACTATTCAATGTTGCTCGT
>DUKM01000031.1:4268-6467 GCA_013329255.1 Candidatus Poseidoniaceae archaeon
AAATCGATGTATGGCGCCAACCTTTGCTCCCAATTCATCACTGCTCTGCCTGACGGAGAGGGCAAGATCCACACTTCGATGCCCTCCAACTGTTCAGGCCATAACGCCGGTCGGTTTCCTTCGTCTTGCTGCCCGTGGGTGCAACGGCTGAGGATTGGGGTGAATAGGTGCTTCCATTGGCGCTTCCCAACGAAACAGATACGCTTGAGTGACCCGTTCATGCTTGTTGCATAATTCTCTATTCGTTTAAGGAAAACGGGAATGTTCGCCTCCATTTCATGCTTAGGAATGGCTCCTGCATTGTTTCCCGGTTGTTCCAATACATCACAGAACCCAAAACCGAATCCTTCCGCCATTTCATCGTCGCTTTCCACTTGTTGAACGCCATGGAGACCGGATTCTTGGATCAGAACCCAAAAGCGATTGCTTGGATTCGCAAAAAAACGACCAGTTTCCCATGTTGATAGCGATGGGTTGTGGCCAACAAATAGGGTGTGGCAGGGCGGTTGGTGAGTCAGAGGTAACTTCGCCTTGTACGCAGCCATGCTTTGACCAGCGGTTGGGACTGTCATGTACTTTGCAGTTGGCCCATTGCTTTTCGACCACAGCCTTCTAAGTGCCGCCGCGATGCCACAACCACTGGAGGCGTCCGATGGAACTCGAAGTTTTTGTCAATCAATTATGTGAGCGTATTATCGCATACATCAACAGCGCTGAACAACCAGGCAAAGTGGTTGATTTCATCCCAGCCGAGTCGTTGTCCAAGATCACCGATGTGAGTTTGCCGCTCGAAGGGAACGGAGTGGACGCCGTGTTTGATGACATCGATGAGTTCATCCGCAGGTGCGTCAAAACCAACCGTCCTGAATTCATGAACCCGCTTTGGGGTGGATTGAACACGACAGGGTTTGCCGGCGAAGTCATTGCTGCGCTCACCAACACTTCGATGTACACCTACGAACTTGCTCCGTTTGCAACGCTCATCGAACAAGCCATCCTCAAGCGCATGGGTGAGTTGGTTGGGTTTTCGGGAGGGGCTGGAACGCTTTCTACAGGCGGCTCAAACGGCAACATGCTCGGTATGCTTTGCGCAAGGGAAGTCGCTTTCCCCTCTTCCACCCATCGAGGCATTGATGGAACCAAAATGGCAGCGTTTGTTTCCTCTGAATCCCATTATTCAGTCTTGATGTCTGCCAATGTTATCGGAATCGGGCATCAAAACCTGATTAAAATTGCTTGTGACGCTGACGGCCGCATGAAGCCGGATGCTTTGCTTGAAGAAATTGCTCGGGCACGGAAAGAAGGTTTGACGCCATTTTGCGTGGTTTCCACTTCTGGAACGACAGTTCGAGGCGCTTTTGATCCACTCAAGGCCATCGGAGAAATTGCTCATGCAGAAGGAATGTGGCACCACGTTGACGCAGCTTGGGGCGGTTCCGCTATGTTCTCTGCGACCCTTTCCCAATTGATGGACGGTGTCGAACTTGCGGACAGCGTCTGCTGGGATGCACACAAAATGATGGGCTTACCGCTCATCTGCAGCGCATTCATGGTCAAGCAATCCGATATCTTGGCTAAGGTTTGCGCTCACGGTAACGTCGCACACTATCTCTTCCACGAAAGCAGCAAGGACCATGATTTAGGTCGCTATTCTTTGCAATGCGGTCGGCGGAATGACGCGCTGAAACTCTGGCTTGCATGGCGTGAATGCGGCGATGCGGGATGGGCGGCACTTGTGGAGAAATACGTCGGTCTTGCGGATCATTTGCAATCAAGAATCGATGCACATCCAAATCTGGAAATGATGTCACCCCGTTCATGGACCAATGTTTGCTTCAGGTATGTGCCAACAGCGACGGAGTTGGACCTCAACGAAGTCAATTCAGAAGTTCGCAGTCGGGTGATGGAAAATGCAAACTTCATGGTTAGCAGATCAAACATTGGTGAAGATGTCATTATTCGTTCCGTCATCTCCAATCCCGGAATCACCGAACATTCACTCGATGCATTCATTGACGAACTGCTGAGAATTGGAAACGATGTTGAAACGGGCATGCCTCGTGAACCATCGTTCTGAGGAACTTCCAACTCCACTCATGGGTCCCATTACGAAATAGGGATGCCTCGTTTCAAAAATATCATTGTTTGACTCATGGGGCAGAATCCCAAAAGGGGGCTTCTGCTTCGGGGGGATGGTCA
>DUKM01000049.1:0-4181 GCA_013329255.1 Candidatus Poseidoniaceae archaeon
GCATCCTCCACAGAAAGAAGGAATTCGTCATCGCTAACGCTCTTGACCCTACTTTCCACCAGAGCTTGGATTTCATCAATCGTGAAGGGTTCAAGATGATGATTGCTGTCGAACATGTGGTGCAATTGATCTGGGAATTGTGCTTTTTGCATCGTCTCGATCACCACAACAAGGACACATTGGACTCGATTGAGTGCAGCCCCAGCGGAAGTCAAAGCTTGTGAAAGCAGATTCATTTCGACGCCCTGTGCATCGATTACGATCAGCGGCAGGCTTTGGTTGTGGGTGCGGGAAGCATCGACCAATTTCTGCACAACTTGTGACCACCCAGTGGGTGCTTCAGTGCCTGTTAATTGGAAATATGTCTCTCGGAGCAGCCCTAAGGCCGGATTCTGGTGCGAGATGTGGTCGATATGAACCGAAGTGGGTGCGTGGTTGGAGAGGCAGCGGAGCAATGACGACCTGCCGGAACCCATTTCCCCAGAAAGCAGGACACGTCGAGCGGATTTGAAACGGATGTACTGCAACATAGCGTTCTTTTGATGAACCCGCCCCACAAGCAGGTGGCTTTGGCTCGCCTCAAGCGGCAGCGTTGAGAAAGGGTTCGACGAAAGAGGGGGCAGATCAATTTCGATTCCTTCGACTTCCATGAACCGAGCAACGGCAGAGGGGTATTTCATCTTTGAGGGTTTTTCGACCACCAAGAGATGCGTTAGGAGCCGTTATTCGTGAAACGGACGCTTTCTTTGCGCCCAGTCTAACGGTTCTTTAACGCACCCCTAACGCGTTAGTAAAACCGTTAATCCCGTTAATCACACCGTCAACCGCATCACCCGGCAACCTAGACCCATCCATTCACAGCTTGCCCGTTCAAGCAGGAGCGGGCGATTGCTTGATGGGGTCAGTGCATGTGCAACACATGAGGCGAACCACATGCCAGTAGAAAACAGTCGATTAGGCGGCTTTTTCCGCCATTCTGTAGCAGAACGCCGCCAAATGGTTGCAGAATTAGCCAACCTCACTCAAGAGCAAATCGATGCACTGAGCGCTTGCGGAGAACTTGATGAAACCGCAGCGGATCGCATGATTGAGAACGTGATTGGAACCATGTCTCTTCCGGTCGGGGTTGCGACCAACTTTGTGGTTGACCAAAAGCACTACCTCGTGCCATTTTGCCTCGAAGAATCAAGCGTTGTTGCAGCTGCCTCAAACATGGCAAAACGATGCTTGGCCCACGGTGGATTTCGCTCCAACAACGACGCCCCTATGATGATCGCTCAACTGCAAATTATGGCTTGCACAAACCCGCAAGCGGCAGAAAAGGCACTGCATGAAGCCAGTGAAGAGTTAATGGCGCTGTGCAACAGCCTTCCATCGACCATGATTCGCCTCGGCGGAGGATGCAAAAGAATCGAGACGCGAACGATTGAAACCCTCAGTGGACCAATGGTGATCTTACACATTGTCGTCGATTGCCGCGATGCCATGGGAGCGAACGCCGTCAATACAATGGCAGAATTGATCGCCCCTCGCGTCGAGGAACTTACCCAAGGCCGGGTGCATTTGAAAATCCTATCGAACCTCGCAGTCTACCGTTTAGCACGCATTGAAGCCACCTTTACGCCGGAAGAAATCTCAGATGATGGGACCAAGGAGAACGGCTTGGAAGTGATTCAAGGCATCTTAGAAGCCCATCATTTCGCCCTGGCTGACCCTTTTCGTGCAGCAACTCACAACAAAGGCGTCATGAACGCCATCAGCAGCGTTGGTTTAGCCTGCGGGCAAGACTGGCGAGCCATTGAAGCGGGGTGCCACGCTTATGCCGCATTCGGGAAGGAGCACTATGGCTCAATGACCGAATGGCAGCGAACTGAAGACGGTAACCTCCTGGGTCGCATTGAGACGCCAATGGCCGTCGGCATCGTTGGAGGTGCTTCCAAGGTCCATCCAGCCGCTCAAGCGAACCTTGCCATCCTTGGCGTTGAATCGGCACAGGAACTGGCTGGAATCATCGCTGCTTCAGGGTTGGCTCAAAACCTCGGGGCGCTACGAGCGCTTGCCACGAAGGGCATTCAAGCAGGCCATATGAAGCTCCATTCAAGGAACATGGCCGTCAGCGCAGGCGCCATCGGCGATGAAATCGAAATTATTGCCCAAAGATTGCAAAAGGTGGACGGTCCGAAAACGCAGACGGTCGTAGAACAGCTGTTGAGTGCGCTTCGAACAGAATGAAGTCACTCTTCTTCGAGAAGAGGAAGCGTAGCTTGTACAAATCCATCGATTTCCCCTTCCTCTTTGAGCACCGAGGCATCGGTCATGCCATCGAGCATACCTGAACCCTTGACTTGCTCTCTGAACCACTGTTTGACCTTCTTGCGGTCGGTGTATGGGCATCCAAATGCTTCTGAAAACCGACGCGTCGTGATCAGTCGCCGAGTGTTTCCATCTTTGCGCCGGTCAATCATTCCCAATTGGGCCAATTCACGAACATAATCGTAGGCTTTCTGCCCGAGCAATTCAACCAAGCGAGATTGTGCCATGGGTTGGTGATAGGCAATCAGTGCCGCTGCCTTGAGGAGTTTTTGCGGAATTTCAGTTTTGGTTTCCTTTGGCAAATGGTTTGCAATTTCGGGCTTGACTTCAATGGCCCACCGATCGCCAACTTCGGCGACCTGCAGTGCGCCTCCTCGTCGACGTTTGAGCGTCGAGCGAAGCGAATACAATGAATCAAGCATCTCATCCTCATCATAGCCCAAAGCCAGGGATAAATCTGCAACCGTCATCGAACGGCCTGCCCCAAATAATGTCGCTTCCAAGAGGGTATCAAGTGGCACTTCAGACATAATTATCCCTCACTCCACTAACCAATCGTGTGGCTCAAATGCTTCACTCTTAATGAGCGTAGGATCTTCATCATCCAATGGAACAGCCCCTTCTTCTGGCACATTCATTGGAACGGTTTCTACCATTTCTGGCAAAACGGGCGCAGCGGATGCTGAGGAAAGTGGGACCTCAACCTCAGTAGCCTCCGGCGCATTCGATGCCTCAGTGGACTTCTGCGCTTTGCGAGCAGCGGTTTCTTCTGCCTTCTGAGCTTTCTCAGCACGGCGTTGAGCGTGCCGAACAGAGCCTGAATCTTGAGATTGTATTCGGTCTGATTCATCTTCTTGGTTGCCTTCGACCAGCGTTTTGATTTCTTCAAACGTTTCGATTTGAGGCCAAGCGTCCTCTAAGCAAATCACACCGCCTGGCACGCTCTCTTGAGTGATCGAAGCAAAGCCTCGATGGGTGAGGAATAGACCTGCTATGAACGATGCCACCTTGGCCTCATCATCGTAGCCTTCAGGTACGGCTCCAAATGTAGATTCAAGTATATCTGACAGAGCAACCATCACTTCAGTGACTGGAACTTTGTTCGAGCCAGTGGCCAAGCAAGTACGACGAAGTGCAGTCCAGCAACGCTGAATGTCCCCCTCGAGGTCTTCATTGTGCATTCGTCCACCAACGTCAGAAAGATACTCCTGTAGTTCTAATTCATGGGCGATTCTGTTTTCCTCTCGTAATCGCATGGCTTCTGCGTCTTCCGCTGCATCCTTGAATGCGGAAAGCAATTCACCAAGGGTCACTGGTCGACCTTCTTCCCGTCGAACCCTCTCATCAAACAGCGTTGGTAGCAATTCATCAGCATCCCCTTGCAGGATTGAGTTGGTGAAGTGGAAGGCTTCGTCATCGTAATCTGCTTCCCAGCCGAGATCAAAGCCATCGTCCCATATCTCTTCTTCTTCAACCGCTTGAATTCGATCAAAGAGGACAGCCGCTTGTTGATTCAAGACTTCCCAAGATAGGCGGATTAAGCGACCACATGCTGGTAAGTCGAGCGCAGAGGCTTCATTCTTCACCCTGAGGGTGAACACTTTGAGAAAACTCGACAAATCGATATTCCAGGGATCGAGTTCTTCCTCTCGAACGAGCGACAGCACGAGTGCAACAGAGCGATCGAAAGGGTCGATGAGGGTTTGATGTTCGGCCTCCTCTGTTTCAGCGATTGCTAAGATTCGGTCCGCAAACTGTGTCGCATCGGAAGATGCTTCACCGGATGCAAGCAGTTGATCCATCACGTCTTGACGGAGGAACCACTTGTCCAAAACTGCTTGCTGTTCAACCATAATCCCACCTCACTG
>DUKM01000049.1:4498-10231 GCA_013329255.1 Candidatus Poseidoniaceae archaeon
CTCTTCTACTTCCTCTTGGACTTCTTCTATAGAGGATTCTTGCTCTGCTTCACGGACCGCACCTGCAACCTCTTGATAGGCTTCGATGTCTTCAGTCATCTCAGCGGTACGTTCTGATAATCCTGAAAGCGTCTGTTCTTCATCGACTTCTTTGGCCAAGTGAGGGAGCAAGCCGCCCAAGCTAGCAGGGGCAGGTAATGCTTCAGGCACCTCCGGCATATCGTGTTCAGCAGCACGTGCTTCTTCGATGCGTGAATGGTTCTTTTCATTGTCCTTTTCTGCTTCAGCAAGCGCTTTCTCACCCAGAGCAATCGCTCGCTCGCGGTCGAAATCAACGATGCGTCGGCTGCACCCATCGCCACCGTGGGTAATTCCAATGTGGTGATCGGCCAAGCGCAAGGAGACCTTTCGCAATGTGACCATGATGAATTGGGCGCGCTTGCTGCGTTCCCTGCACATCATGGCAATGCGTTCGGCGTTGTAACCGTCGAGGTTCTGGTCGACTTCATCGAAGTAGTAGAATGGACTTGGGTCGTAATCTTGAATGGCGAAAATCAACGCCAAGGCAGCCATGGATTGCTCGCCACCCGACAGTTGGTGGCGGGTGACCTTGGCAGATTTGCCCCTCGGTTGCGCCCAAAGTTCCAATCCACCCTTGAATGGTTCATCCTTGTTTTCGAGGAACAACTCACCGCGTCCTCCATCGCTGAGGGATTTGTAGGCGACTTTGAAATTCTCATTCACCTTGACCAGGACATTCAACAAACGTTCTTTTCGCTGTTCTTCCAATTGATCAGTCACATCCAGCAGGTGCTTTCGGCGCGATTGGAGCGTCTTGAAATCGTCCTTCATTCCAGCAAGACGTGCTTCACAAGCGTCAAACTGTTCGATGGCGAGCATGTTGACTGGGCCGTGATCATCGAGCCTTCGTTGAAGTCGTCGCTCGCGCTTCTCCGCATCACCAAGGCTCGGCAAAACCGCACCCTCCTCTGCTGGCTGGTAACCTTGGTCGATTAACTCATGAAGGGTTTCGGCGAGCGTTATGTCCTTTTGGGCCAAAGCCCGACCAATTTCGATGCTCATGTTCTTGCGAGATTGGGCTTCTTGCACTTTCTGTTGCAGTTCTGCCTTGAGCGCACTTCGCTCTTCAATGAGTTGTACCCGTTCGTCCTCAAGCCCTTGATTCTCTTCAAGGAACTCTCGGCGTTCGCCTTCTTTTTCTGCCAGTGCAATGGTGTCCGAGGCTACCTGACCTTGGAGTTCATCCATGCGGTCGCTTCTTCCAAGTGCGGTGGTGTTGATCGAAGCAATGCGCGTTCCGCATTCATCAATCCTCGTTTGAAGCAAAGTGCGGTGCCCTGAATCACTTGAAAGAGAAGCTTCAGCCTTGGCTTTGAGGCCCTCTGCTTCAACTCGCTTGACCTCTGTGGAATGGAGGCGGTCTTTGAGATGGACGGGGCTTGCGTCTTCAAGCGTTGTTTGGGCGTCTTTACGCCCTTGATTTGCCGCAGCCAAAGCGGCTTGAGCGGCATCCAATGTTTGGAGGTGATTCGCACCTTCGATTTCCAAATCGTTGAGACGCTTTTCTGCTGCACCAACGGCGCCAATAGCCGAGGTGTGATTCGATTGAGCTTGCTTGTGTGTCGCTTTCCACTCAGAGAGGCGATCGGAGTGATCGTTGTTAGAGAGATCGTTGATGGTTTTCCTAATTTCGGACTGCTGCCTGCGAGCGTCGATAAGAGCGCCGTTGACGGTGTCCGCCATCAGACGGAAACGCTCTACATCTGCAGCAAGGGTTTGAACTTCATTGGCGCCCTGTATGTTGCCACCAAACGAAGTGGTCATCTTTCTCTTCGCACCACCAACCATGGCACCACCCGCTTCGGTAACGTCGCCCCGCAGAGTGACCAAGCGGACGCCGCCCATGTTTGCCCGTGCTGTGGCAAGGCTATCGACAATCAGAGTGTTGCGCAACACGAAGCGGATTGCGATGTCGATTCTTGGATCGTAGTCCAGCAGTTCGTTTGCAAAACCGATGACGCCTGGTTTCTTTGCAATCATCGTTGCACGGCCTGCTGGCCTCGTGTTGTTGAGTTTGTTAAGAGGAAGGAAGGTTGCCCGACCAGCTCGGTTTTGTGAAAGCCACTGAATGGCCCTTGCGGCTACTTCATCGTTGTCAACGACCACAGAAGTCATTCCACCACCGATGGCGGTAGCAAGTGCGTCAGTGTGGTTTGCATCGCGTGGCTCACACAACTCTGCCACCGTTCCAATGATGCCTGAGAGTTCACCTTTGTCTCGAGCGGCTAAAACGGCTGCTGCTCCACCAGCCATGCCTTTAGCACCGGCTTTGTTTTCCATCTCTGCTTTGGCAGAGGAGAGTTTTCTTTCAGTCTCTCGCAGCCGTGTTTCTACAGCTTGTGATTCTTCAACCAAATTGGCTTCAGAACGTTGAGCAACGTGGAGCTTTTTGGCAAGGGCAGTGCGGTCTTGTTCTGGCGCATTGGCGTTGAGTTCATCGCCTTCATGCTGCGACTCACCAAAAGCCAATCTTGCGGATTCTGCAGCCTCCTGGACTTCACTGAGTTGCTCGCCGAGCATTTCTGCCTGGGTTGCAACGCGGTTGACTTCGGTTTGAGCAGCAACGAGAGCGGTTTGTGCCAAATCAGCAGCATCCGTGGCTGCGGCCAAGGCACGGGTCAACTCTGCACTGGCAGAACCGGAAGATTCCAGGGCCTCTTGCACTGATTTCTCTTCTTCTCTGGCTTCACTGAGGGCAACAAGAGCATCTTTGAGGTCTTGTTCCGCTGCTCTAAGGCCGTTGTCGAATTCTTCAAGGTCGCTAAGCGTAGCCGCAAGGGATTCTGAAAGTTGTGCCAGTTCAATGGCTTCCTCAGCGTCTTTATCGGCTGAATCATCAAGTCGGTCTTGATTGGTTGCGATACGGATTTGCAATTCATTGATGGCGCCCATCAGGCCGTTGTTGTCACCGCCGAGCAAATCCTCAATCTGTTTTTGGAGTGTACCAATTTGGTCGTCGAGTGAGACCATGACTTTGTCGCCCTTCTGCACTTGATCCAGAAGAACTTCTGCTTCTTCTTCGATTCTGATCCTTTCACCAATCTGATACTTTCGTTCTGCTTGTTGGCTTGCGTACTTAGCCTGGGCTGAGAGTTGACGAGCCGTTTTCAGTTCTTCAACCAAATCAGCGACCTTTAACGCCAAGTCTTTCTCTTTGGTGAGGTCCTTGAGTCGCGCTTTCTGCTCATCTTCAAGCAAGCCGATTCGTTCAATGTAGCCTTCAACGCTTGTGCGTTGCTTCTCTGCTTTGCGAATCTCATCGTCGTAAGAAGTGACCCCTGCCACCCCGTCGAGTACTTTTCGGCGTTCTTTCGCCGTCATTTTGGCAAGTCGCGTGACGTCGCCTTGAAGCACGATGTTGTAGCCGTCCGGGCGGGCATTTGCTGAACTGAGCAGCCTGTGAAATGCTTTCTGGGTGCTGTCTTGCCCGTCCAACATGTAATCGGTTACGATGTTGTTTCCCTTTGTCAAACGCACAGCACGAGTCATTCGAACTTCTTCTTGATCGATAGGGAGCCGACGGCGGCCGCTGGCAAGGAGCGGGTTTGCGAAAACGAGGGTGACCTCACAAGCACGTGCTGGCTTGTTGTTTTTCCCGCCGTTGAAAATCAAGTCTTTGGCATTTTGCGCACGAATCACCTTGTTTGAGCGCGGCCCAAGAACAAATTGAATCGCGTCGCCGCAATTCGATTTACCTGAACCGTTTGGGCCCGTGATTGCCGTAAATCCACGGTCCATGGGGATGGTGAGTTCACCCTTGAACGATTTGAAATTTGAAACTTCCAATGCTTTGAGATACATCCCATTCCCTCATAATCGAGAATTAAATCCTCGACCTTATCCGCGACACCCGTTCGCGACAGGTCTTAAAGAATCCGAGAGATACAGCCCCAGTCCATCGGTTTTGAACCCCTCTCTGCCGAAGCCAGAGCACTGTGAAATGAATGAAAAATCAAAGAATAAAGATCAGAGTGAAGGCTCACTGTGTGCCTTTTTGACTGCATTTTTTACATCCGCCACCAGAACAAAACGGACATGTCGCATAGACCTTCACGCCTTTCGTTCCTTTTTTCCTCATGCGGAGGCGCGAATCCTTTTGCAAAATTTTAGAACGCGTGATGCGTTTGTTCGAACCTGTGCGCGATTGCAAGGGGGACGCTACGGACCCAAATTTAGCGCGGAATTCCTTGGCGTGATCCCGCCGCTTGGTTATTTTTTCATTCGCTTGGGTGACCCCTTCAGCCTCCCAATATTTTGGACCCATCATTAAGACGCAGCCCAACGAAGCCACAAGAATTTGTAGCCACAACGCTGAAAGGAAGCCACCCGGAATTAAATCAGCCAAACCGTTTGAATCTATTTGGACAGGTATCACGCCCAACCGGTCCATGACCGCCATCGAAAAGAAGAACACACCTGCCACAAATGCCCCTTTGTAAAAACGGTCTTGCTTCGTGCCCACACGTGCCAATTTAATCCGCCCTGAAACCAGGACGAACAAAGAGGGGCCCATCACAAAGAAGTCCATTCCAGACCATTCTCCGGAAGGTGCAAAGCAAGTCGTAGGGCTGCCCTCAGCAATCAGTTCCTCAAGCTCTTCAAAGGGGGGGATGCAATCTGGCTCTGTGATTTGAGAGAGGTCGAACTTCTCCTTTGGAGCCCCGTCAATAATTTCTGGAGCCAAAACGCCAAATTGGGCATTCGCCATCACACCTGCGATGATGGCGACCGCGAGCAGCGTACCGATGAGGACACGAAGACTCGCCATGGCGGTGTTAGATAAGCCTCGGTCATAGTGATATCGCTCAGCGATGGGGTGAAATGGACGAGCCGCCACGTCTCAAATAACGGGGTACATACATGGCGCACATTGCAATCATTGGGAGTGGTATTGCCGGCCTCTTTGCGGCGTTACGCCTTGGTGATGCTGGCCATGAGGTGACGGTTGTTACCAAGCAACGCCCAAGCGACTCGTCAACGAATTGGGCCCAGGGTGGAATTGCCGCAATTCTAGACAAAACCGACGGCTTAGGGCTCGAATCCCACATTAAGGACACTTTGGCATGTGGTGACGGACTGTGTGACGAAACCGTCGTTCGAAGCATCATTACTGAAGCCTCTGAGCGAATTCAAGACTTGCTGAACATTGGTGTACGATTTGAAACCGATGACGATGGTACATTCAACCTCGTCCGCGAGGGAGGGCATTCAAAGCGAAGGATCTTGCATGCTAAGGATGCGACTGGAAAAGAAATTGAGCGGGCGCTCACCCAAGGGGCCGCACAACATCCAAAAATCAACATCAAACCGAACACGCTAGCCATCGATTTGGTGCAAACAGAACACGGCTCTCCAACGCACGGTGTTTCTGGCGTTTGGTGCCTTGACCAAGTAAGTGGAGAAATACTTACTTTGCCTGCAGATGTGGTCTTCCTCGCAACTGGTGGAGTTGGACAGTTATGGGCAAACACAACCAACCCGTCGGTAGCCACAGGTGACGGACTGGCCATGGCCTACAGAGCGGGCGCTGCCGTCAAGGACATGGCCTTCATTCAATTCCACCCCACTGCTCTGGCTCGACCCGATGACCGGCCCTTTTTGATCACAGAAGCAGTTCGAGGCGAAGGAGGCGTTATCCTCGATGAGAAGGGG
>DUKM01000133.1:0-3196 GCA_013329255.1 Candidatus Poseidoniaceae archaeon
AACCAAGGAACACGCTTTCCTCGCCAAGGTGCTTGGTGTCAAGCAACTCATCGTTCACGTCAACAAGATGGACATTTCTGGTGTCGACTGGTCAGAAGACAAGTACAAGAAAGCATGCGAAGAAGTTGGAAACCTCCTCAAGATGGCTGGATTCAAGCCTGACGATGTTCCAATGATCCCAGCATCTTCTTTGCTCGGCGACAACGTGTACAACAAGTCCGACAAGTGCCCATGGTACAAGGGTCCTACGCTCTTCGAAGCGATCGACAAGATCACCATGCCACCTAAGCCAATCAGCAAGCCTCTCCGCTTGCCTATTCAGGATGTCTACAAGATCTCCGGAATCGGTACAGTGCCAGTTGGCAAGATTGAAACCGGTACCCTCAACGTTGGAAAGACCGTCGTGTTCAACCCATCTGCACAATCCGCTGAAGTCAAGTCGATTGAGATGCACCACACCATGGTCCCCAAGGCAGAGCCTGGTGACAACGTCGGATTCAACGTCCGTGGCCTCGCTGCTACTGACATCCGCCGTGGCGACGTTGCCGGCTACGCCGACAGCGAACCAATGTACGTGCGACACGACGAAACCTTCGTCGGACAAATTCAGCTCATGGACATTCCAAAGGCTGTTTCCGTCGGATACACCCCTGTGTTCCACGCACACACCGCTCAAGTCGCTGTTCGTTTCCAAGAACTTCTTGAAAAGACGAACAAGGCTGGAAAGGAAGCAAACCCTTCCTTCCTCAAGACCGGTGACGCATGCCTCATCCGCTTCCAACCTAACAAGCCAATGGCTATTGAGCAAATGGACACGTTCCCTGAACTCTCTCGCTTCGCTATCCGTGACATGGGTAAGACCGTCGCTGCTGGCGTCTGCTTGAAGATCGAAAAGAAGGCTTGAGTCTTCTAATGAACATTGGTTGAGGATTTGGACGGGTCATTATGGCAGCAGTAACCATCATCAAGCTCACAGGTGAGAACCACCGAGACATCGATCAAGTTGCTGGCCAAATCAAGGCCATCTGCGACAATGGTGGTATCGCTCTTCGCGGTCCTATCCCATTGCCGACACGCCGATTGGTTGTCCCTGTTCGCAAGGCACCTGACGGCGAAGGCGTTGAAACCTACGATCACTGGGAACTCCGTGTCCACAAGCGCCTGCTTGAGATGGACATCACTTCCGGTAAGGATGAGTCGGCTCTTCGCCAAGTCACCCGTATCCCAATCCCTGACACCGTCAGCATCGAACTTTCGATGCGCTCTGTCAACTGAGTGCAACCACCTTTCAACAAAGGCTTGTGCCGTAAGGCTCTGTACAATTAGAAACAAGACGACCTGCTGTTTATCAAAAGCAGTAACAGTCTAAGGTTCACAGTGATGCAGCTTCGGCTACACCGGAATCAATCAACCACTCTGCGGATTCGTGGTCAACAAAATGGACGTCGCCAGCTTCCAGTGCAAGCGATTCACCTGCGGCGGTTAAGATCGGCTCCGGACTTGTCATCAGCACTCGGATTCGCACCAATGGTGCTTCGGGTTTCACAGGCTCTTGTTCCACAACGGGTTCTTCTGCAAGCGGTTCTTGTTCAGTCACTGCTTCTGCGGGAGGTGCGCCAAACGCATCGTCGAGCGTGATTTGAGGTTTCTTTGAAGGGGCCAATTCCATTGCCGCTGCGTGCTTGTTGGATTTCCCTTCCTTCATGAACGCCGCCATGTCATCTTCTTGATTTGCGTCGGGTGCTGAAACCGGAGCAGGCCTTGCTTCATCCAAGTCTGCGTGTATGTATTCATCCAAGTCAGGCCACTCATCTGGACCCATCAGGTGTTCTTCATCGACCTCCCTGTCAGGCAAAGCCTCAGGTCCTTGATCTTCAAACGCCAAGGCTGGTGGGGGCCTGGCTGTGATGCTTTCCTCTGTGAAAGAATCCAGTTGCATGGTACCTGGTGCATGCCGCTGAGGGAGGGCCAAACCTTCGCCTGCGATGCCATTTTGCATGGACGACCAATCGACTTCCATCTTGAAGCGGTCCATTGCAATTTGAACCGCATGGAAAAAGGCCTTCTCTGCGGGATCGTGTCGTTGCCAATCAAGGGCAGGCAATTCTTGAGCTGTGCCCGGATTCTGTGCGGAACTGCGCAATGATTGAGAGGCGACGTGCTGGACAACTGCCACCGTTCGTTTCCGAGCAAGTTCCGAAGCAATATGGCGTATGTTCGCTTGGCGCTTTTGCAGGTTCTGCAACCGCATGCCGGTAATGCCCTTCATCAGCATGGATTGGATCTCTAAATCCAAGGTGTTGAGCAATCGCTTGACCATCGACCAGAAGTCCTGCCGAGGCAAGGGCACCGGCATGTGGCGCGTCGCTTGGAGCCGATGCGTCGAAAACAACTGCTCCTCAACCTCTCGAGATTGAGCGCTGTCAAGGTTCCCCGGCGTTGACATCGTTTAGGCGTATGGCCGACATACTTTGAACCCTTCATTGCCAATCCCTCAATCATCAGGTGCGTTGCTTCATATCGAATGGCTCACCTCGCGATAGCGAGGTGGTCTTGAATGAACTCAGTCAAGCGGCAAACAGCCAATGGGAACGCTCCCATTCGCGCATGCTTTGGCTTGGTGATCTTGATGTTGATTTCAAGTCTAAGCCCTCTAATTGCCAGTTCAGAATCACCAACTTGGGCGGACGATGAAAGCAGCCACGGCATGGGTTTCGTCAAATTCTTCCCTGAACAAAACTCCACAAGCGTCGAGGCAACAATTGAACAAGCGTTGATTGTCGATGCCAACCGAACCTTCACCGGTGGTATGGTTTCCATCGAACCACTGTGGGGCATTGATCAATCAAACGGCACGAACTTCGGAGTCCAATCCACCGAGCAATGGAACGGAACACATCAACAAACCAACGGCATTGGACACGGTGGCCGACTGACGCTTGCTACCGAGGCTTCGCTGGGAACGATTGCTAATTTCGAATCCACAGTTCGCACCGCCTCGGGTTGGATGGGAACGGGCGATGACCATGAGGCATGGGCTGTGATTCAACCATCGGTCACGCCACTTGTTTCACTATCAGGCATGGTGTTGCCTTCCAACGGCTCAGACTCACTGAGTGCCCTTTCGACGCGCGGTCTTGGCGACTTGGGTCCCGATATGTCGGGCTGCATCCGCTCACCTGCCTTTGCTACACCT
>DUKM01000133.1:3632-6042 GCA_013329255.1 Candidatus Poseidoniaceae archaeon
CGGGTACAACGCAACGTCCACCTCCAGCGTGGCTCCATCTTCTGTGTGGAATGGTCAACATGCCTCATGGGCGTCATCAGTGTTCCATCTTGATTCTCACCTTTCACAACTTCAGCCTTCAATCGAAGTCCGATTTTGTTACGCCACGGGTGCCTCAATCGACGCTCGCGGTGGTTGGTTCATCGATGAGGTACAGATGCAGAACCAAGGCGATGTTGCTGGTGCCTGGTTCCATGGAAACTTGTCAGGGGATTACCTTCCAAATGCAGAGGGTCAGCTTGCACTTGCAGCGAATGTGTCCAACCTCACAGGTCAAACCGTTGAACTTGAAATCTCGTCCAATTGGGACATTGAAGGCGGCACTAAAGATCACCTCACAGTGTGGATTTCCCTTGACAACGGGACGACTTACTCTCCAATCTCCAATCACCCGGGGCATCCAAATAACGGCGCTTTATGCAATGGCGTCTTCTTCAACGGCCCTGATTCAAACGATGCTTGGTGCCCAGTTCTCTACAACCTCCCTTGGAGTCAGACCAGTCCGGCGAACGCAAGCAATGTTCTGTTCAGGTTCTGGGTTCAAACCGACGGGCAGAACAACTTCGGGGGGACTGCCTCAAGCGGTTGGGAAGGCATTGCAATCGATGACGTGAGCGTTTGGATTGACCGTGGAACCGCCACTCAGAGCAAAACCTCACTGGCTAACTTTAGCGTACAACCATCGCTCAGCAACGGATCAAATGACGGCTGGCTCACCTACGATGCCGTTGGCGTCAATCAATGGCAATGGACGGCAAGCCTCGGAAACAACGGAGCAACCTCCCAGAGCGAGGGTTTCGAAGTTAGTTTTGAATTGCCTGCAGGCTGGTCGCTTGATGCCACCTCGAACAGGCGTTGGGAAGTTGGCACCACCTCCAATGCTTCTGGATTCGGGCCGGGCGTCTGGCATTCTGGCAACGCAGGCGCCGGTATTTACCTCGATGATGAATACCGGAACAACATGCTCACTCACCTCTACACACCAGAGTATACATTGCCGGTGAATTCCACTTCAAGGCTCACCTTCCGAAGTTGGGTGTGCACCGAAGCAAGTTGGGACGGAGGAGCGGTTTCCATTTCCACCGACGGCGGTCAGAATTGGTGGTTTTTGCCACCTACGTTGAACGGCTTCCATGACCAAATTTCGACGGTAAACAGCAATTCACCCTTGTTTGGTGAAGGGATTTTGGACGGTTCCAACGTGGCAGGTGGATGCACTTCGAGCCCGCGGGCCTTCGATTTGAAAACCTTTGATTTATCCAACCTCTCTGGCCTTGAGGTTCGCGCTCGCTTTACGTTCTTCTCGGATCAACTTGTGGAACTTGATGGGTGGTACATCGACGATGCAGGCATAGAAATTGACGTGTATGAAACACAAGGCACATGGATTTCGCAACCGCTTCAACCTCATCCAGCCTTTGGGTGGGGTCATGTCGATGGCTTTGTGTTCCAACCAGAAAACACCACGGTGCATTTCGATGTTTTAGACGCCAACGGGACGGCGATTCCAGGCTATGAAAACCGAAGTCTACCGATTGAACTGGCTTTGGATCCGATCCATCATCCAACCCTCCAACTGAAGGTTCATCTCGCTACAGAAAATGAACTTCTCACCCCTTCCATCGAACGTCTTAGCGTAGGCTCTGTTCACTATTATGACGCCTACCATCACCGAAACAACCCGTTTACGAGCGTTGGTCTTAACCAATTGAGCATCGACCAGGACGCCAACCTCGTTGCTGCAACCTCCACTTCATTGGTGTGGGATATGGAAGCCTTCTGCCCGTTCCAATCCATGGTCGTTGAAACCTACGGTGACAACCTCTCAGCAACGCACAGTGGTTTGGCTCTCGAGGCCTGGACGCATACACCACTCACCCCTCCGATTTTGCGCAGGGTGCTTTCTCAAACGAACACTCCGGTGTTCCAAACCCCGTTAGCACTCACATGGCTCGCCGGTGCGGTTTCAAGTGGTTTCATGTTCGAACCTCACTGCTCACTGGCGCCCAAGGCGCCTTTGCTAGCCCTTGGAGGCAGCAACACAACGTTGTTTGAATGGCCAATTGGCGAAGCAAACGAAAGCTTTGGTTTGAACAAGGGTTTCTCCGCCTTTGAGGGCGAGTTGAACAGCGTTCAGGCGGACGATAACGGGGCGCTGGAAGTGATTCATAGCGGCACACAACACGCTAACCTCTCTTGGCTTATGCCGGTGAACGCTCCGTTCATTGCTGGTGCAATGGCCTATGACGTACAGTTCCTTGTTCATATGCAAAGCAACGCAACGGCAGGGTTGCTCGAAGTTCAACAGGGTGGGGCAAGCCTTGCGCTTATAGCCTCTTCAGGGTCAACGCATCATCGCGTGACGCACTCG
>DUKM01000125.1:0-5708 GCA_013329255.1 Candidatus Poseidoniaceae archaeon
AGTAGAATTGCCTTCCATTCTCATCACTTCTGCTTCGGGCGACATCCCTAACACGACGGTCATTGGTTGAGTGGAGGTGTAGATGTTGGTTTGCGTCAAATCAAGGCTTGTGCAACGGGCCCATTCGACATCAAGATCACCGTCTTCTCCACCTTCATGAGGCCCGGCTGTGGCCCAGATTGGAGGGAGAGGGACCTCATCGCTTGGCGAGGCAGGACCGAGGATTTGTGAAGGGACACCGAGGCGCCCATCATCGTATTCGACAACAACCACAGCGTAGTATTCCACACCATCTACCAAGGTTACGCCGTTTGCTGTTGTAACCTCGCTCGAGAGGCGACTGTGGAGTGAAATTGCTTTGTCTGCAGTCCGGGCGGTTAGATCTGCGTTTGTCAGCGGGGCGCCGTTCGTGTTGAACTGCCCTTCGTTGAGGTAGACGAGGTATCGAGCAAAGTCGTCATCGTGAACAAGACTCCAGTCTGCCATCAATGCGCCACCGCCGTCGTCAGGGCGGTCGATCAAATCGGTCAGAACAATTGGAGTTTCAGTCTTCACATAGTCGTAGATCAAACGCACATGCATCGATCCGTTTGCTGGCGACCGTAAAGTGAGTTGAACGAATTGAGTTCCGTTGACAATCACGCCGTTGTCAACAGCGAGTTGCATTGTGGTTTCGAAATCTGGATTGTTGTTCAGTTCAATGGTTGCGTTGTACTTCAAGCTGACAGATTTCGCCCATGTAGCTGCGTTGTTCACCGGAGAAGTGAACGCCAACGGCACCGTTTGGAACATGATTCCGTTTGTGCCTTCGACGCCGAACGTTGGGTCGAGGGGAACGGTGTTGGAAGCGTCTGCCAATATGATTGGCATGCCGGGGTGCGTCATGTCGCTGATGTCGAGGGATTGAAGGTTGAATCCAACGCTTAGTGGATCGGCCTTGCGAAGTGAGAACCGTTCCATTTCGGAGTATTGAGCGTTGTTTTCATAGCCAAAGAGGCCGATGTAATCGGTTGTCAGCCAGATGGCGTCGGTTGTGATTGTACCGCCTGTCATCCCAGGGCCTTGGAACATCTTGAGGGTTGCATGCGTTGGGGTGCGAGCGCTCAGAATTGAGGCGCCATTTTCACCAATGGCAAGGACATGATCGCCATCGCTGACCATCTTCTGTATGGGCCACCCAGCAACTTGGAAGGACGGAGCCCCATCTTCAAATTGATTGGATTGTCCATTGTAATGCGTCATTGGACCGATGTCTGTTGCAATATGCAAGCCCCACCAGTCTGCAGCCAAAGCATCAACAGTGTTTGAGGACAGTTGATCGAATTTATGCCAGGTGACGGCGTTTGTTGATGCGTCGAGGCTGGTGACGCCAGGTCGTTCTGATCCCGCACCATCGTGGCCGATGAAGAGGGAAGTGGAAGTTGATGAAGTGCCATTGACAACAGTGGTGGTGACAGCAGTGGTCAAGGATTGTGCCGAGGTTGCCATGAGGCCAGTGCCACTCGAATAGAGGGTTGTTGCGTTGGTGAGCGTGTCCATTTTGACGACACCCGCTGCTGTAGCAATCCAGAGGTCGGTCCCGATGATCTGAACGTCCTCGACTACATTTGTTGGTAGCCCATCGCTTGTTGTAAGCGGGTTTGCCCAATCCGACAGTGCGTAGTCCCATCGCCCAATCCCTCCGTTGGTTGCGATGTAGAGCATGGTTGAAGATTCAGTGAATGCGTTGATGTTGTTTGAGGGCAGGCCGCCAAGCAATCTGCCGTTTCCGAAGCCTGTGTTCGGGTCGTACACCTGGACTCCAGCCGCTGAACCTGAACTACCTTGCAATCCGATGACGAAGGTGTTTCCATAGGCGAAAAGCCCATCCATGTTGTTGTGCAAAGCACCGCCGACTCGACTGAGTACGCCGGTTAGCGTGTCGAGTTTGTAGAGCCCTGTCGGGGTTGTCGTGATGTAAAGGTCAGTGCCCATGAGTTCCATGTCTTTGACCACAGTGTTTGCAATCATTGTCCATCCTTGCTGCCAATCCATCGTTCCATCGGCTTGCCGCTCGCCCTGAAGCAATCCAGCGCCTGCCGAGCCGCCTTGTCCGAACCCTTGGATTGCGCCTTGAGTTGAGATCCATAGGTGCGTGCTGTTGCCAGCCATGCTGGTCACTTGACCGCTTACAAGCCCTGGGAAGTCCAGCAACGTGTTTTGCCCCAGCGAATTGATGGTGTCGACATGGCTGTATCCAGATGAACCACCAGCTTGCCCAATCAACCACTCATTGGTGAGCCATTGGAAGGAAGTCACCGAAGAGCCTTGTCCGTTGAAGGCAACTTGTGCAGTGGAGCCGCCAGATGTTGCAACAGCGCTGTAACCTCCTCCGATGACGTTGTCCCCGCTTGTACCTATGCCATGGCCCAGCACAAGCATGCTGTTGGAATAATCAATAGCGTCCCACCAAACACGATCGCTCGGTAAGTTGTGGTTTGCTGTGGTGATTGGATTGAGCCAAGTATTGGAGGTGTAACTGTACTTCTTGACGTCTGCTTCATCTTCATAGAAGGCCACATAGAGGGTGTCTGCGCTGTCACATGCGACACCAGACACTTCGCCATAATTCTCGTTCCAGTCAGCTTCTCTAAAGGTGGCCAAGAAGGAATCATTTGCCATATCAAATCGGGCTACGCCTCCATTGTTTGCGTAAATGCCAATGTGGACAATGCCTGCACACTCGGTCATTGTAATCGGGTAACCATTTGGTAATCCGTTGGATCCGGTTTCGTAATTATTCCATGTTGCGCCATCCCAATGGGAAATGGCGCCGTTTCTGAACTGGCCGAATTGACTCACTTCACCGCTGCCAACAACCAAGTCTGTGCCGTCGGTCCACAGCTCGTAGATTTGGTCGCCAGCATCATTGGGTAGGCCTGAGCCAGGTGTCCATCCAGACAACCATTGGCCTGCAGATTCATCGTACCTTGCGACGCCATCCTCGGTTGCAAACATCACTTCGCCGTCGTATTCGATGATCTCACGGATTGGGAACTCAAAGTCACCATCGTCCCATTCACCGAGCAGTGTTCCATTAGCGTCCATGTATTGGAGGGAATTTTCGCCCCATGAAACCCACATGTTTCCTGTTGAAGATTGGTAAGCTGTGACGCGGTCCACTTGCCCAATTGGCAGAATGTTTTCGCCCCACGAACCGTTGCTTGTGTTGAATTGTGCGATGCCACCAGAGCCATCAACCTGCCACCAATTTTGAGAGGCTACGCTGATCATGATGATGTCGCCGATAAGGTTCATTCCATTGACATCGCCGTTGTTCTGGCCCACCTGTGCGCCAGCATCAAGGGAAGAAAGGGAAGTGAAATTTTGAGCATCAAACCGATACAGATTATCGCTGCTGGCTCCGTCATGGTAGTACATGATATTGCCTTTGAGGATCATATCAAGAGGGTCACCATTTCCAGCAAACAGGCTGCTTGATTTTTCGATGTCATACACTTCGGCTCCTGTCGTAGCGTTGAGCAATTGGAATCCATCCTCGCCTCCAATCCAAATGTAATTTGGATTGATATCGGCCGAGATTGCGGTTGCATCCTCATTTCCATCATCGAGTACATTGTCATCGGTCCACAGGGTGAGCCATTCATCGTTAGGGAGGTCATACCGAGCGATACCAATGCCATCCAAAGCAATGAACGCCACATCTCCAATCACCACGACAGGTGCGTTGTTTGTTTGTTCTCCAGCGGTCCATTCACCGACCACTTCAAAGGGCGAGGTGGTGATGATGCCAACGCCAGAATTCGTTCCCCCGAAGAGGTATGAGTTCGAGATGCCGGCACCGATTGAATAGGTCGCCCAATTCGGCATACCGTCGTATACGTTGAGGCATTCATTGATCCCCAAAGTAGCAATGCTGTACTTGCATACGCCGATGTTGGTGCCAGCATAGAGGCTGCCACCAGAGATGCTAGAAATGGCTACGAAGTCGTAAAATTGTTGAGGGCGTTTGTCCCAAGAGGACCCTTGGCCGAACGTCGTCATTTGGTTCCCGTCCCATCGGCTTGCACCTTGTTGTGTTCCAATGTAGAGGTTAGCACCGTCGGACTCGAGAGCGTAGATGTTGTCGCTGGGTAGGGAACTCGTTGCGGCACCTTGACCGGGGCTGTTGCTACTCGCTGTGAGCGGAATCAGCAATTCGCCAGTGGACAGATCTTTCCGTGCAACTCCATACCCGGGGATTCCGAAGTACAGAATGTCACCAACAACCGCCACTGGGACCTCGTTTGCCCCATTGACGCCAGTCGAAATCCAGGGCGTGAGCCAAGTATCGTTCACGATGTGATAACGGAGCAGTCCATCGTTTTGGGTTCCTACATATGCCACTCCATTGTGGAGAGCGGCATCGGTAACTGAGCCTGTATCCAACACGATGCTTTCGAACACAACAGGTTGAGATCCTGTGAGGTTAATGGCCAAAAATTCGCTGTAAAACTCGTTGAGCACAACGACGGTTGAACCGTCCGATTGGACGACGGTAACTTCGTTGCTTGAGAGCGCCGTGTTTGTCGTGTCCCACGTTTGGAGGACAGTTCCATTGTTGTGCATTTGATGAGCCCCGTTGTCTGCGGCAATGTAGACGTGATTGCCATCGTTGCTTAATCGGTTGATGTCGGCTCCAATGAACACCGGTTCAATCCAGCGCGAAGTTTGGGTGTCAAATCTGTTCAGGTACTGGTCGTCAGTGGCCACAAACAGCACGCCATCAAGTTCAGTGGCGTCAATCATTTGTTCGGTCGTCGGGCCGCTGCCGAGCAACAAAACACCCGTATTGAGGGGGGTTGAGCCCGGCGTAAGTTCCACCAATGCACCGTTCCCATCGCTGAGGAGCATGAGTTCAGAACCCGGGGAACGGGCTCCTGAAGTTGGCCATAGAATCAGGTCTTGTCCTTCACTTGTCAGGCCGAAATCTTCGATGGATTGGGATCCTGAGAATACATTGCTCGCCGTGTTGTAAGTGTGTATTGAATCACCGTTGAGGATGTAGAGTGTGTTCCCAGATTGTGCAAGCCCAGCGACATCGTCACTGGCCAGCCAGTTGCCACTGTTCCAAGTCGAGAGCCAGAATCCAGAACTCCAATCATAACGAGCCAAGCCTGCATCCGATGAGGCCATCAGGAGTTGATTTCCTGAGACCATGAGTTGAGTGACTTCATCCGAGTGAAGGCTGTTGGCTGTTGACCAGGTCGAGAGGGATTGGCCCGTGCTCAAGTCATAGCGGCTAACGCCAGTGTCGTCGATCGAGGTGTAGAGGATGCCATTCAATTCAATCATGGAGATTGCCTCATTAGGTGAATCCGTGGCTGCGACGCTTACCCAAGCGGCTCCGTTCCAAAGTGACACTCCGTCTTCATTTGCAGCATAGACATCGCCTGTGCTGGCAATCTGGAATTGATCAAAGTCAACAAATGCGGGGCTGGATGCGTTTGGTAGGACGACCTGAGCGCTGCTGTCATCAAGCGAGATTGCGAAAAATCCATCTTCAGCCGTGAGAAAGTGAATCAAATTGTTCGTGGTATCGATTTCCATGTCGAGAACATCGCTCTCAAATTCCATCATGTCAATAATCGGCGGGTCGTTGTTGTAATCCAACACCAGAACATCATCGACGATGGCCATGTACATTCGACCATCATCTGGGTGGATTG
>DUKM01000125.1:6079-12400 GCA_013329255.1 Candidatus Poseidoniaceae archaeon
GGAGCGAGTGCTTCGATGACAAGGTCAGTGATCTCTGCATCAGACGGTAAAGTCCATGTTGCACCAGAATCACTGTTGGGTGAAAGTCGGCCATCGTATGGGTTGGGGCCTGTGAATGAATCAGCCGAGCCAAACATGCCAAGGCCGCGCCAATCAAGGAGGTTCACTCCGATGTCACTGGCCACAAGCATTGGTTCTTCGATCATCAAACCGTCACCGCCATCGACTCGAACTTGGAACGAAACGTTCGACAAATCAGCTCCCGGCGCGAATTCGAGTGTCCAAGAGGCCGTTGCTTGCCCGCCGGTGTCAGGATTTGCTCCGAGGGCATCGAGTTGAACCCACTCCGTGTCGTTGCTGCCCGATTTGGGCCAGATGGTGTCGAAGGCAGACTCATGGGCTGAAACGCCCGGGAGCGCCATCATCGGGGCGACCGATGAAAGCAACATCAACATCACGAGCAACAAGGCCTTCTTGCCGGCCGAACCGGAGGAAACGGAGGTCACAAGTTGCTTCATGGGTTAAGAGGGGAGTTTTGGGGTATTTGAACGCGGCCCTCAATCGTGCAATCAAATCTTACTCCTTGCCTCAAATAACCACCCTCCAATCACCGAGGAAAACGATATCTTTCAGCGACTATTTTCACCCGCCAAACTTCGTAAAAATCTTGCTTCCCCACGGTGGAATTCATCAGTTTGGATGAAATTGATTGGCCCGATTATACCCACGCCCAGTCCCGTACACACACAACACTCAAACCCACCACCACATTCGTTGGATTCGATTGCCTATGAACCGCGAGAAGAAAGAGCGCTTGCTGAAGAAGGAAGCGCTTGAGTATCACGAGGCAGAACCTCGGGGTAAAATCAAGGTGGTCCCAACCAAACCTCACAGCACGGCGCACGAACTCAGTCTTGCCTATTCTCCCGGCGTAGCCTACCCCTGCTTGGAGATCGCTGAACGTCCAGAAGACGCATACCGCTACACTTCAAAAGGCAATCTTGTCGCCGTGATTTCGAACGGTACTGCCGTGCTTGGCCTTGGAAACATTGGTGCTTTAGCGAGCAAACCCGTCATGGAAGGAAAGGGGCTTTTGCTGAAAACATTCGCAGACATCGATGTGTTTGACATCGAAGTGGACACTGAAGATCCAGAAGCCTTCATCGACACCGTGGTCAACATCGCCAAAACCTTTGGCGGAATCAACCTTGAAGACATCAAAGCCCCAGAATGTTTTGAAATCGAACGGCGGATTGCAGAAGCCACTGACATTCCAGTGATGCACGACGACCAGCACGGCACAGCCATCATTTCAGCGGCTGCATTGTTGAACGCCGCTGAACTTCAAGGCAAGGAACTCGCAGAGATCAAAGTGGTCGTAATTGGCGCAGGTGCAAGCGCCATTGCCTGTGCAAACCACTACGTCGCCATTGGCGTGACACGATCGAATATTTCGATGGTCGACAGCAAAGGCATTGTGACAAAAGCGCGTCTCGAAGCCGGTGAATTGAATGAATACAAAGCACCATTTGCACAAGACCGTGAACCCGGAGAACTTGCGGATGCCCTCAAGGGAGCAGACGTCATGTTGGGCCTCTCAAGAGGTGGGCTTGTCAACAAGGAAATGATTGCAAGCATGGCGGCAAAACCAATTATTTTCGCTCTTGCTAACCCGACGCCAGAAATTCTTCCAGAAGAGATCCTTCAGGTTCGAGACGATGCCATCATTGCAACAGGGCGTTCCGATTATGACAACCAAGTGAACAATGTTCTCGGGTTCCCATACATCTTCCGAGGGGCCCTCGATGTCCGCGCTCGCGACATCACTCAAGGCATGAAAATGGCTGCCACTCGTTCTTTAGCAGCCCTTGCAAAAGAACCAGTTCCGGATTACATCTCCGCTGCCTATGACGGCGCAGTGATGCAATACGGTCCAGACTACATTATTCCCAAACCCTTCGACCGGCGGGTTTTGCTGTGGGAGGCATCTGCAGTAGCGCAAGCGGCCGTTGATGAAGGCGTAGCGGGTGTTCAACCTGAGGATTTTTCAATCAAAAAATACCGTGAGGAATTGGAGGCTCGACTCGGCCAATCATACTCAATCATGCGCCATGTTATCAATCAAGTTCGAGGACGAGGAAAGCGAATTGTCTTCCCGGAAGGCGACAATGAAAAGGTGATACGGGCGGCTGCTCAACTCGTGGATCAGAAGATATGTTATCCAATTTTACTCGGTCCCGAAAAGAGGATCCACCGCATGGTTGAAGAATTGAGCTTGCACTTTGATTACGAAGTTTATGACCCTCGCAAAGACGAGCGAAGGAAGGGTGTTTACTCCGAGTCAATGCTCGACAGAAGGAACAGGAAAGGCATGACGGTTGCCGATGCGGCGCGCTTGTTGAAATCTCGTCCCTATTTCGCAAGCCAAATGGTTGCGAATGGCGATGCTGACGGGTTTGTTGGCGGCGTCAGTCGCAATTACGCTGACGTGCTCCGCCCGACATTGGAACTGATTGGTCCAGATGATGATGCCCACTGCATTGTCGGTTGTTACATGATGAATGTCAAAGGCAGAACAATCTTCCTCGCCGATGCAACGGTCAACGTGTATCCCGACAGCAGGACGCTTGCCGAAATAGCGGTACAGACAGCAAAGGTTGCTCGCCGCTTCGGTGTGGCGCCGGTGGTTGCTATGCTCTCCTTCTCCAACTTTGGCAGCAGCCGAGCCCAGCGCTCAGAGCGAATTGAAGACGCTATTTCCTTCGCTCGCGAACTCGATCCGTCACTTGTCATTGATGGACCAATGCAGGCGGACACTGCGTTGAACGGCGATGTTCAGGGCGAATATCCATTCATGGAGTTCACCGGTGCTGCGAACGTGTTGGTGTTGCCAAATCTAGCAGCAGCAAACATCGCTTACAAGTTGCTTGAAGAATTGGGCGATGCTGAAATGACAGGGCCGATTTTGGAAGGCATGAGCCAACCGGTTCAGTTGGTTGCTCGTCAAGACGGCGTTCGTCACATTGTCAACATGGCTGCGATTTGCGCTGCAGATGCGATTCGCCAAGAACCCTATTGGGAAAGCCTTGTTGAACCCGCTGATGAGAAGTAATTTTACGATTCATCGTAGGTGATTGTAGGTCGGCGTGGTCGCCAGAAAGCGCCGGTTACAAAACCAGCACAGAGCCCGCCAAACAACAGGTTTGCCCACCCGCTTTGGACATAATCTCCCATACCACGCAGCACGGGGATGGTGAATGAAGGGATAACGCCCAGCAGAAGGGTACAGACCAGTTCAGTCCGAATGTTTGCAGCCATATCTGCGGATTCAGGGACTCGTTTTGGCGCACCCTGTCGGACAGGGGAAATCACCAAACGGGCCACAACCCCCGCAATGGGGCGGTCGAGTGGAACACTCGACAATGCAGTGATGCCTTCTTTGGAAGGGTGGGTTTCAATGGCTGCTCGGTGAAGCGCCATCGGCCCTAAACTTTCGAAGCGACGTGGGCGTCCGTCCATCATCGCTCCTCGGTAGTTGGAGTTCACGGCGTCTGCGAGTACTTCGATCTGTTTCTTCTCGAGGCCCAAGCCGATCGCTGAATCAGCGCACCTCCATTCTGATTCTGAGGGACAGCGCACCTCCCACTGAACATCTGAATCAAGCCCTTCGACGCTCGATAGAGCGCCATCATTGCAGGCGCCCATGATGTGCTTCAGTGCTTCTGCATCGATGTTAAACAGGCTTGAGTCATCTTCGCCATCTTGGCCTTGCAACATTCGTGCCTGCCCGTTTGTTAACGGAGCCTCCATGATGTAATATTCAGGTAATTTCACTTCATGGCGTGGACGCTGTCCAGCGTAAATCCATCCGCCTTTGTCGCTTCCAAGCAGCGTCGTCGTTGCCTCAATTCGGGAAAAGCGAATTCCTGAAAGCGTTACCGATCCCAGGTGAATCCCTCATTGAAGTGTGCCCATCATTCGTTGGTACCAGACCATGCCTTTCTCGTGGTCCTCAAGCAGTTTGAACTGCGGGAAAGGGGAGATTGAGCGCGTGTAGCCAAACATGGCAAAGTCCACCAAATCCGGTTCAGCCCCACCAAAGAAAGGCTTACCGTCGTGCTGATCTGTGAATTCAGTGAGCAAGTCGTGCCAGAGTTTTTTTGGAGTGCGACCGTCTTTCTTTACCCGCTTTCGAGCAATGATGCCCCACATGATTGGAAACCCTGCCCAGGCATAGAGTCGCTTGGAAAAGAATCCAAACTTTTCAAGTTTTGAGATTCTCGTCGTGGTCTTTAGAGCAGCACCAAGTGTGCCGTAGAGAATTGGTACTGTGGCCTTGGAAACGTTTGCATCAGCCCAATCAAGCCATTTCTTCTGGCGCTCAGCGTCGCCCATCGCTGCCATTTTCCCGTCGTTGTAGGTCGCATCGATGTGAATCATGAGCGGTGTGGAATCCACCACGTGGTTCCCATTTTCGCCTGTGAACACAGGCACTTTGCCCCAATCGCCGGCGAAGGCCACTTCTTTCTTGATTTTCATACCATTGACCCCGATGTACTCAATGTCCATGCCGAGGTGCTCGGTTAAACTTCGAACCTTCCAACAGAATGGGCATGTGAAGAGCATGTGGAGGGTTGGAGTTTGACCCATGAAGAGGCCTATCGCCGCCCCTTCTTCAAGCCTCGTTATCAGCGCTGGAAGCAGGTTTCCATCCTGATTTCCAAAAATCAAGGTCATCCAACCAGTTCATCCATTCGTCATCAGCGCAACTCAGCAAGCGAAATGCCCTGGCTTCGAGGCCTTCACGGTTCGGGGCACTGAGAACACCTTGTTCCATTGCATCATGCCATTCAACCTGCATGTGCCGGATGCGCCTTCGAGCTTCTTCCGGCTGTTCGAAATTCATTTCACAGACATCCCTGAGTTCAGAAATCCATGTCCGAGCGTCCTTTAACAGAGGGTCATCAATGCGCATACGCTTTGATGACTTCTTAGATCCGAAAGGCCACCATCCCATGATTTGCTGAAGCGGCAAAGAGCCTTAACGCCATCTGTTGATTGAGGCACCCATCCATTCGCTTCATCCGCTTTGGCACAATCGCATCATGGAGCATTGATGCAAGTTCATCAACCACGGCGTTCAGCCTCGACCATGGGTCGGGTGGTTGTGCATCTGCACGGGATTTCCAAGCAGAAAGATCTCCGACGCTTGCTTGAGATGTATGGCGAACGAACACAATCCACAGGAGTGAAGGTCGAAATCCACTCTGCAAAGTTATCCTGCAAAGCCTATGTCGAACTTCTTGGCAACTTGCCAGGAGCGCTGGTTTTGATGGATGAAGCAGGGGCATTACAAACCTCAATCGAATTCGCAAACCAATTCAAAGGGTGGACGATCGGGACCGAAACAGTGCACCTCGCCATTGGTCCGGCCGAGGGGTGGACGGTTCAACCTGCATGCTCCTTTGAGCGCCTCTCGCTTTCTCCATTGACCATGCCGCATGAACTTGCAAGCGTTGTGCTGATGGAACAGGTGTATCGTGCTACAGAAATTGCTCGAGGCTCCGACTATCACAAGGCTTGAGCAAAGGGTCAAGAAGCACCGAACATTGGCTCAAACAGAGGCAAAAGCATGTTGCTCTTTGAACAAGATAGCCTTCGATGGATACTGGTCGCCTTTGAGTGCCTCATTGGCCTGGTTTTAATCCTCGGATCGAAAAGCCAACCCTTTCCGCTGCCATCGCGACGGTTCGGCTGGATTGTGTTGAGCATCGGACTGCTATTGGCGCTAGGGCAATTTGCACCCCGCCCAGTGTCTGTTCTCGGGCACCTTTCCGTCCTCACCGCCATCGGCTCGTTCGGGCTGCTTGTCGGTATCCACCACTTGATTCGCACTCGAAGAGAAGTGTTGATCGCTCCATTTTCAGGATTCATGTTTTGCGTTGGCGTTGGTGGACTGATGGTCACAACATGGGCGGATTTGAACACCTTTGAACAGTGGTCAGGGTTCCTCGCTCTCGTGGTGCTCGGCGGTGGCCAGACTTGGCTTGTCTTCCGCGGCTTGCTGATTGGGCGGCTCCCCTTGGCTTGGAGTCAAGCAGGCATGGTTGCGCTGCAGCGTGGTTTTATTGACGGGCCAACCGGGGCGATCTCTTGCTTCGAAAAAGGCTGGGACGCTGAAGAAGAACACCTCAACCCCATGGCCTACGTTGCTTTACATCGCCTCAACCTCTTCATCGGTAACGGTGAAAAAGCAACTGAGTGGCTGGATGCATTGAATGATGTCGGCGGTGAAAAAGGCGTTGCGCCAGAATGGATTAA
>DUKM01000125.1:12820-25688 GCA_013329255.1 Candidatus Poseidoniaceae archaeon
GTTAGAAAGCGGCTTCTTTCGGCCGCAGGTCGACGAGAAGGCGCACATCTATACAAAGCACTTAATATCATGGAAGTCGATATAATACCATGGAAGAAGTAGAAAACAGGGCAAAGAACCTCTCAAAGAACAGCCTTCTCTGGTACGCCGTGTTCGTATGGTTTGCCTCAAGCCTGTTTTCTCAGTCCCTGTACATGGGCTTCAACGGGGTTCCGTACGATGCGCTCGCTCTTTTGGAAGAACTGGGCCCGCTCTACTACGCTGTCCTCGTGATTGAACTTTTGATTTGGATCGGTTTGGGCTCTCTTGTCCTGAAAAAACTCGTTAAGAAAGCAGGAAGTGCCCTCACAACTGCTGCTGTAATTGCATAGTGTTCATTTTCCGAATCAAATTAGCAAGCCCAGACACGAAGGTTAGCGAACATTGAACCAACCCTTGATTTTAGCGAAAAATCAAATGTTTTGGCCGATGACTTGATGGTCCGTCAAGTAAAGGAACGCATGTGAGAGAGTCAGGCGAGGTACCGTTCTTTTCAGGTCGACCTATGGACACATGTTCCTTGCTCGATCAGGAAGATGCTCTGCGTGTGCTTCCCCGAGGCGCACGGCTTGTGACGATTGAAGAAGCCCGTGAAAACCTTCCAAAGGTAACACGCTGGTTGGCTGAACTCCAAGCGATGAGCGATGAGGCTCACGATCTTACCGAAGAACTCGAAGTGCTGCTTGAATCGCTTGAAGCAGAACATGAACACGTAGTCGAGGTGGCAGAACACCTAGCACAACTTGTCACGCATTGGCAACAAACGACCTCCAGAATCGAGGCAACAGGAACACGAATCGCCTGCCTTGAACCTGGCCGTTTGGAATGGTACGGCGTGGTTGATGAACATCTGGCGTTGTATTCTTGGAGCCTTGGTGAAGAGGACATCGAATGGTACCATCCCATCGATTCGAGCTTCATGGCCCGAAAACCACTCATAGAAGCATGACTTGGCTTCGCATGAGGGGAGAACATGGTCCGCATCAATCGAGTGTACACCGGTGGCGGTGATGGTGGGGAAACTTCCCTTGTTGACGGCTCGCGCCGTTCCAAAGCCGATCTTCGCTTCGAAGTGGTCGGAACCTGTGACGAATTGAATTCAGTTTTCGGTCTTGTGGCCATGGAAGCGGAACGTTTGCCAAAGCACGAAGATGGCGGCACAAGAGCGACCGTACAACGGGTTCAGACGATTCTTTCGATGGTGTTGACCCGCGTTCAAAACGAACTGTTCGACTTGGGGGCAGAACTGGCTTGCGTGCCTTCTGCTTTACCCGAATACATGGTGTTAATCAATGAAGATCAGAGCAAGGTTTTGGTCGATGAAATGGATGCATGGCTGGAACATATCGAGCCACTCACCAGTTTTATTCTTCCAGCAGGGCATGGTCCAGAAGCAATGCTACACCTCGCACGAACGGTGACTCGTCGGCTTGAACGCGCCGTGATCCGCCTCAAGGAGCACGAAGGGGAAGCTTCGGTTCGCCCGTTGGTTCAAGTCTATCTCAACCGACTTTCTGACTGGTTGTTCGTCCTAGGACGGTGGGTTACTGCCGGACTTGGCCACGATGAAACATTATGGCAACCCCTTGGCAAAAGAGGCCCTGAATCAGGAGTTGCAGATCGCATCCGCCGCCTTTACGCTTCAGATGAGGACTTCAAATCTCTGTGATCACTCAAGGCCTAAATCGGCCATGTGTTGGCGCGCTCGACGCAACACGGTCCTCGTCTCTTCATGGGAAACTTGCTGCTCAGCCATGTCCCAATCCAACCACATGTAGCCGCGATGCTCATGTGACAATTTAACCGTCAACTGGTCGGTTTGTGCGAGGTACCAATAGACTTGCTTCTCCTTCTTTTTACCACGATGATGGAAGCTGTATTCGCTTCGCTCGACAAAATCCTTGACGAATTCAATACGGTCAATGCCGGTTTCTTCAGCCAATTCTCGCTGAGCGGTGGCGTGATGGTCCTCATCATCATCCTCGACGTGGCCCTTCGGAAAATCCCAGTGACCCTGGGGGTATTGGAGCAGAAGAATCGTGCCGTAATTAACCAACACCACACCACACGAGGTCTCCATGCATTGCACTGTAGGGCTCGCGGTCAAGTCACTTTTGGCTGTTGACCTTCCGCAAATCTTCTTGTGAGGGTTGTTCTGCCTCGCTGTATGAGCGAAGGAATGAGCGTGCTTGAGGCAGCGGGTTTGCCAGCATTCACCTCCATTATCGCTGACTCAGATTTGGATGGCCTTTGCGCAGCGGCCGTTCTCAAAGCTGCAAACCCGAACGCAACCGTTCACTTTGCCCATGCTGCCTTGGTCCGTTCTGGGGCCATTGACCATCTGGTCGACCGGCAAACCGCAATGGTGGATTTGCCCTTCCATCCAGATTGCGGTTGGTATTTAGATCATCATCAAACGAACCGGCCAAACGAAGTGGAAGAGGCTAAGTTCACCGCTCAAGGCGGTACTTGCCATTGGGAAGCCACCCCTTCAGCAGCGAGGTTGGCGTATGATGTGCTCAGCCCCTACATTGATCTCAGCCACCTCGAGGAAATCATGCCAATTGTCGATGCACTTGACTCGGGCCAAATCACCCGCGAAGCGTTCATGGCAGATGGACCGGTGTTGCAACTCGCTCGTTCACTCTCCATGCGAGAGCCTGAACACATGCAACGGCTCTTGGATATGCTCGCACAGGGCACCCGTCTTGCAGACGTGTTGGCAAATGACTCAATCGCCCCCCATGTGGCACGAGCAAAAGAGGAACGCTCTGCTGCACAGTTGGTTGTTGAAACTCACACCACCATCGTTGACCGGCTCGCAATCTGCAGAATGGATGAAAAGGGCGTCCGCTCCAACGGCTATCTTGTTACTGCATGGGCCGGGGACAAAGCAGATGCGTGTTGCATCGTCCATGGTTACGCCGACGGCTCCATTGAAACTCCAGATCGACCTGCTCTTTCTGCGAGTTTTTACGCTAATTCGTTCTTAGCAAACGGGCAAGGTCGGTTCGATCTTTCTCGTATGGCAACGGCTCTTGACCCAACCGGAGGCGGCCACGCAAACGCTTGCGGTTGCAGGATTCAACCGCCTGGTGTTGAAGCAAATCTAGAAGTTTGGCTCGACATGTGGGCAAATCGCACTGAAGCGCTTGCAATTCGCTAATCAGCCCAAGACGGTGAACAGGTACAGGAAGCCAAGGAAGGCGTGAATGAACACCAAGACAACAACCAAATCAGCAGCACGCCCGTGCTTCAGCACATGGTGGCTAAATTTCTCACCGCTGTTTCGAGCGGTTTTGGCTTTACGGCCCATTCTTGCAAGCAGGAACAAAAGGGCAAAACCGACTGGCCCCATTAAACCATGAAGGCTTTGCGGCATGAGGTAAGAAAGCACGTCGCCATTGGTGCGTTGGCCAACAACGGCTCGGGCAAGGAAGGCCACAAGAATGACACCGAGCGTCGACCAGAGCAAGCGTTCACCCATCCGCTCATGACGGCTGCGTGCCGCAGTTCGATCTTCCCCTTTGAGTTCATGGCTTTTTTTCCGCCACGAATATTGCCACCAAATCCAGACCAGCAAGCCGGACGCGAGCAACGGGTGCAAGAGCATCACGATGGTATTCACGGGGTCCATTGAACTCGCCTCAAACCAACGGGAGGTTTACCCGCCTCATGGATGTTGTTGGCCAACTTCACAGAAACCACGCATCCCTTAGGAGTACAGCGTGCCGGTGGATTGAAGGAGGGTAGGTTGAGGCAAAGGTGAGGGGCGAGCATTCTGCAGGAGGACTATCTGGCAAAATGCCTTGAAGCCGCGTTTAAATCGAACGTGCCTAATGGTCGTCGCCAGTCGCTCGTTGTTCGAATCCCAGAATGGAAATTACTTGAGGACCCATGGCGCCCAATATTGCATTTGGCGGTCTCTGAAACTGAACTCCCTGCGGCAGATGAAGACGACCAACCTTCGCCGATGCGCAAGCCCTCAAACATGCGTCGGACACGAAACCGTCGAGGTGGTCGGGGAAAAAATGAGCCACTGGACTCCCTCCCAACAGCAGCAGAAATGGTTGTGCCAAGTGACTTTTCTGATGCTTACCGACTTGCCGTTTTGCTTGCACACAAGCTCCTTAACAAAGACGACTGGGATGCCACATGGGAGAAAACAGAAACCACTCTGCGCGATTCATGTTTGGCAAACGGCGTCCACCCCGTTTGGGGCGAACTCGCTCAACACACGCCCTTGTTTGGTCAATTTGCAGCCTTCCCTGTTGCCAAACCAAAGAAGAAAGCGTCGAAAAAGAAAATTGACAGTTCCGCAGGCTATGTCGACCCAATGGTCACCGAAGATCTGGCGAAAGCGATGGAATTGCTGGCAGATTCCGTCGATTCAGCTGAAGCGCAAGTGGCGCTACGAACCGTTGGCTCGCAACTCTCCTCAGGTCGGGCGTTGAATCCAGCGGATTTGTTGCTTGAATTGGACGGCTCGGCTTCCCTCATTTCTTCTCTGCTCTCCATTGCAGTCGGAAAAGACGCAACAAAGAGCCTTGCTAAGGTTAAGAAAATCGATGAAACACTCGCCGCTGAGTTAACGGATTTAGTCAATCTTCGCAACGGTGTTGTTGAGGATTGGAAAGCGAGTTCTAACGCCTCTGGCGATCATTCTCTGTCCCACTCACGCCGCTTCCTCGCGTGGCAGCATCCACCTGAATCGAGTGCAAAGCTCAAGGCGAAGGTGTTGAGCGAAGGTTTGGAATTGCTCCGCGATGGAAAAGCACCAGTGCAAGCCATTGAACGTGTGATGTGGTGGCGACTTTCTGCGCTCCACCGCGAAGGAAAAACCGAAGAAACGGTGCAAACCCTGACTTCCTTGAAACTCGATGCCCACGCAGAACTGTCCCACCTCCTTCCACTCATCTCTGATTTGAAGAACGACGAAGTGAAAACTTGGCTCAACGGTCAAATCCCGCACTTGGACGACGGCGCTTTGGTCGATATCATCCGTTCCAACGGCTTAGAAACTGAAATTCAAGCCTGGGCTGCTAAGCATCTAAGCGAAGAAAACGGTGAGGCTTGGGAAAGCGTTCTTCCGATTGTGATCGACATTTACACTCGTTCAATGAACTTGCGACGCCTTTCAGAAATCATTGTCAAAAACGATCTGACGCCGTTGTCGCACCCCTACGAAACCTTACTCGCCGCCCACCTTTTAGCAGCCGGCAAGGACAACGAACTCTGGCACTCTGTTCGCTCAGCCAGAGCCAAGGCACTTGACTCAATTCACAGCACAGAGGCACCTGCTGCCTTTTCCTCGACCAGTGAGGCGCTGTTAATGCTCTTTGAAGGTGAAAATGTTAACGATGAGCGGTTGAGCACTTTGCTCGACAAGAATGGCTTGCTTGCCTTTGGGGTGATTCGCCGCGCTCTTCGTGAAGGCGGATCTGGTATCGTGGAGAATAAGGAACTTAACGCCTTAGAGACAAGCATCACCGAAGCGAAACTATCCCTCATGGAGCAGCATTTGTTTGCCGCCGTAATCGATACGCTCAGGCTCAACCGTGTGGCCTTGATGCTTCAACATGGAACATCAGATCAAGAGACTGTCGAAAGCGTCAACACCCTTCTTGGGAATGAAAACGTTCCAACAGCAATGATTCATTCCGTGCGTCATTTGGTTTTGGAGCACGATTTGGGCTTGCCATCGCTTGTGCGCTGGTACCAAACAAACGATCCTTTGTCCCCGTGGCATACACTTGCTCGGGCCTCAGTTTCTGCAGCCAATGAAGATGAGTTGAACGCTGCCCGAGATTACCGCCGGGCTGGCGATCATGAAGGCTTTGACTACGAGCACAAAGTAGTGCTCTACAGGAAATCTCTCATCCATTTGGCATTCGCCGAACAGTGGAAAGAAGCGATTGAATTGCTTGATGCGCAACCAGCATTGCGAAGCGCCATCACGAAGCGCTTCCAACTCTATCTACGGGTTTCGCACATGTCACTGAAGGACACCAACGCCGCTACTCGTTTGTTGAAGGACTTCGTACGTTCAACCAAGACCATTTCTCAGGAAACAGAAGAAGGAGAGATGGAAGACGTCGAAGTCACTTACTTCGCAGAAGACGACCTTGACATGCTCAAAACTTACCCGTTGGAACACCACAGGGAGCTTCCGTCTGACCCATTCTGCGGCCGAGTTACCGCAGCAGTGAACTCACTGCAGAAGAACCGACGCCGCCAACGCAACGCCTTTGACACGCGATTTACTCAATTGATGCAAGGGCCCTCACCTTCACTCAACGAATTGTACGAGTTGGCGCGAGAAGCGGCTCAAGAAAAACCAGTTGAGGGCTTGATGTTCCTCGAACGAGCTCAAAACAAAGGCCAGTTCAACCTTCGAGAAATTAAACGCATAGCCGATGCAGAACAAGGTCTGTTCTCCTCTTACAAAGACAACATCCCAAACTCTTCTCGGCGTTATTTGCGAAACCTTTCACTCTCACCGCTCGTTATCGTTGACACAAACATCCTCGTTGACGCTCTAATGGACGCCATCAAGCATCGCTTGGAAGTGTTCACCGAAGCCAGCCTCGATATTGGCGGGCACGGTCACTTCCATCACGTCTTGCTGAAGCGAGCCCAAGAAGGTAAAGTTGAGATGTGGCTCCCTTCAATCGTCAAGCAAGAACTCACAGGCCTCGCCAGCAACATTGATTTCCTCCGCAACCGATTCAGCGGGCTTCTTGTTCCACCTTCGATGCTTGATACGGTTTTCCGCAGAGAAGTCATCGACGAACTTGTCGACCAAGTTTTGCGCAACTACAGCACCTGGCGGCCAATGGATCTCCAATTGGAAGCCGAAGCAAACGATGAGGAAAACAAGGCACTGATTGTCGAATTCCTGAAGGATTACACCGAGATTTATGAGGAAATAACGGCAATGAAGCGCACCAGAGGCGAACCTGCACGTACCGTTGTTGACGGTTTGGACGTGTATCCAGAAGCCCCTGATCGCACATTGATGAACATCGCACTTCACCTGGCAAAGCAATCGCTGGGCAACCTAGGAACCGTTCTTGTGGCCACTAAGGACAGTGACTTCACGCTTGTATCCCGAGCCTTCGAAGAACGGTTTGGATTTGGTGTGGCTAAGAACAGCAGGGACCTCAACAGTTTCCTTCACGGATGAGTTTTTCTCACATGTGGGAAATCATTGCATCGCCAAAGGCGCTGCATGAAAGCAGAGTAGCGTCGTCCATCAACCGCTCAAAGTCGTAGGTGACGGTCTGTGCGGAGATTGCACCTTCCATGCCCTTGACGATCAAATCTGCAGCCTCAGTCCAACCCATGTGGCGAAGCATCATCTCAGCGGAGAGGATTAACGAACCTGGGTTCACTTTGTTTTGGCCTGCGTACTTTGGAGCGGTTCCATGTGTTGCTTCAAAGATGGAGATGCCAGTATCGTAGTTGATGTTTGCACCAGGTGCAATACCAATGCCTCCAACTTGAGCAGCGAGTGCATCAGAGATGTAATCACCGTTCAGGTTCATTGTAGCGAGCACCGAGTATTCTGCGGGCCGAGTGATGATTTGCTGAAGCATGGCGTCAGCGATGACGTCTTTGATCAAAATGCTTCGACCTGTGTGTGGATTCTCAAGGGTGCACCATGGTCCACCATCGAGTTCAACAGCACCAAATTCATTCTTGGCGATGTCGTAGCCCCAGTCACGGAATCCACCTTCTGTGAACTTCATGATGTTGCCTTTGTGAACAAGCGTGAGGCTTTCCTTGTCGTTTTCAAGCGCATAGCGAATTGCCGCACGCACGATTCGAGCGGTGCCTTCTTGTGAAATTGGCTTGATGCCAATACCGGAGGTGTTCGGGAAACGAATCTTATCGACGCCCATTTCATTTTGCAAGAAATCGATGACTTTCTTGACGTCCTCTGAGCCAGCTTCCCATTCAATACCGGCGTAGACATCTTCGCTGTTTTCACGGAAAATGATCATGTCAACATCGCCAGGTGACTTGACCGGTGATGGCGTTCCATCGTACCACCGGACAGGTCGCACGCACGCAAACAGGTCGAGTTTCTGGCGCAAAGCAACGTTAAGGGAGCGAATTCCGCCACCGACTGGGGTTGTCAGTGGGCCTTTGATTGACACAAGGCCGGTTCGCATTGCGTCGAGCGTTGCTTCTGGAAGCCATTCGCCCGTAGCGTGAAATGCTTTTTCTCCAGCCAAGACTTCTGACCAAACAATGCCTCGCTCGCCACCGTATGCCTTGGTTACCGAAGCGTCGACGACCTTGATCATGACGGGTGTGATGTCGACACCGATTCCATCGCCTTCGATGAAGTGAATTACCGGATCGTCCGGTATGTTGAGTTTGCCGTTTTCCATTGTGACGGGTGTTCCTGACATTGCAATCGATACGACGCAGAAGCGCCTCCTTCAAGAATGAACCGCCCTTAGCCCTTCCATGTACGGGCGAGTAGAATGGACCGGTGGCGACACCTTGGCATGCACAAACGAACGGGGCGACCAACTTGCTCTCAATTGGGAAGAAGGGCCTACCCCCATGCAAGTCACCTTGCAGATGATCGGAGCATGTTCTACAGTTGACATCGTAACTGGTTTGAAAGACCGGGCGTTCAGCGAAGTTTGGGTGGAAATGGACGCTACAAGGGCCACAGAGCGTCCTAAAGTGTTCACTCACATCCACATGGTCTACCACGTTCGCGGTGACGTTCCTCTGAAGTTGGTTGAGCGGCTCGTAGCCAAGAGCCACGAAAAGTACTGTACGGTTTCACAGATGTTCGTTGATGTCAACATCACTCACGCTTGTGAGATTCACGAATGAGTCATCAGTTGGACACAACACGGATTGCGGTCAGCGAATTCATTGCATGCAGCAAGAGTTCACGAAGAGCGTTGTACAGCGGATGCCACGTTTGAGGGATCTGTGGTGGCGGCGCAACTGGAAGCGTCCCTTGGTCCGTTGAAAGAACGGTAGCGAAGGGGCGAACCTCTCCAGTTCCAACCATGTCGATGATTAACGACAGGTGGTATGCTTGTTGATCTTTCACGACCTTGGCCGATTCAATTTGGGCGATAGCCTCGGCAGGGAGGTCACTCAACCAGTCTTCCCCTCGCTGAATGCGAGAATGAAGTTCCTTCTTGACCAAGACTTCGAGCAGTTCGGTAACAACTTCTGCTGAGACAGGTGCGACGGCTGGTTCAGGGGCGGATTCTTGGATTGGTTGGTGAGCTTCAACAGCAGATGGAGCGGTTTCATTAGATTCCGTTGTGATGGAGAACGTAGATTCCCCAGCCATCAGACTGGGTTCCTCGTCTTCATCCATGAACATGGCCAACGGATCGGAGGAGTTGACGTATGCGGAGGGTTGCGGTTGGGGGGTGGCTTGCACAGCGTTGGGGCGTAGAGCGCCCAATTCTGCAAAAATATCCAACTCTTCTTCTTCGGCTTCGATTGGTGCTGTTTCCCATGGTCCCATCATAGTATCACTTCGATTTGTTCTCTTCATAGTACATGAAAGGATGTTTTTTCGCCATTTCAGCAAGAGGAGCGCAGTCTGCACATTTGACCGATAGATTATCAACAAACAAGTGCATCCAATGCCCAAGTGTCAAAGGGGCGGGCGGATTGGGTTTGGTTGAAGCACATGAGGGTCACACACCTGCGTCCTACCATTGTTGGAATTGCCTTGATGGTCGTGCTTCTGGCCGTCCCAAGTTTTTCCAGCGTCCCAACCGGCGTTGGAAGCCTCGGCGATCAGGGATGCACCTGCCACGGCGGTGATTCCAACGATGTCCTCGTGTCGATACGAGGGCTCCCAGCCGCCTTTGAATCCAATACGTCGTACAATCTTTCCATCGCGGTGGAAGGTTCTGTGGCAGAACACAAAGAAAACCATCAAGGTGGTTTCCGCCTTACCGTCACTGGAGAAGGGATAGTGGCTTTTGAAAATACAAGCCAGTCGCAGTTTTTGGACGATGGGTGGACGCATCAGAACAATGGCACCTATCAGCGGATGTGGAATTTCACTTGGACCTCACCTGAAACGTCAAAAGACCCCGTTGAATTCATTGTCCATGGAAACGCCGTCAATGGCAATGAACTTTCAAGCGGAGACGAATGGAACAGTTTTGGTCAAGCCATCGGGCATGTGGACAACCCACTTCCGCCTGAACAACCTGTGTTTGACCGAGACATCGGACCTCTTGACTGGGCAGTATTCACATTCGGCCTTTCGGCCTTAACCCTGTTTTTCATACGTGCAGTGCGCTGAACTCAGTTCACGAACTCAATGTGACGGTTCTTGAGGGCGCGCAGTTGTCGATTTTCACTTGCACCATGAATTTGTTCGCTCTTGACACCCGTGAGGACAAGCATCACTCTAATTTCATCACCCAGTTCTTCACGAACCGCAGCGCCCCAAATCACTTGAGCATGAGGTGAAATTTGTTGACTGATGATCTTGGCGCATTTTTCTGCCTCGCCCAAGGTTAGACTCGGCCCACCAACCACGTTGATCAGGGCGCCTCGAGCATCAGAAGAATCAATATCGAGCAGTGGTGAATGCATTGCTTCTTCGGTTGCAGCCTCAACTCGACCAGGCCCACTTGCTTCGCCAAGTCCAATCATGGCAACGCCACTTCCGAACTGAATAACAGATTTCAAATCTTCGAAATCGAGGTTCACCATGCCGTCGGTGGTCAGCATTTCGGCTACGCCAGTAATGGAACGAACAAGCAATTCGTCACCAACTCTGAACGCATCTCCGATTGGGAGATCTTTGACGCCCTCTATTTCCAGAAGCCGCTCGTTTGGAATGACCAGAATGGTGTCGCAGTGCTCACGCAAGCGTTCCAATCCCCATTCAGCGTTCTGCTTGCGCAACGCACCTTCTGAATTGAACGGATAGGTTACGACAGCAATCGTCATGGCGCCTTGCTGCTTTGCAAGTCGAGCAATGTGACCTGCTGCGCCGGTTCCAGAACCACCGCCCATGCCGGCGGTGATGATGGCAAGTTGGGTGTCGTTGGTGATTCTTCGAAGGGCGAGTTCAGACTCGAGAGCTGCAGCCTCTCCCTTTGTTGGATCGCCACCAGCGCCTCGGCCTCGAGCGGTTCGGCCAATCAAGATTTTTTCCTCAATTGGTGACATCAAAAGGGCTTGAGCATCCGTATTGATTGCATAACCTGTGACATAGGAGTTCTTGAACAGCCGTTCATCGAACAGTCGATTGACGGCGTTGCATCCTGCTCCGCCGACACCGTACACACGGATCCTTGGTTGAAGGGATTCCAGCAACGCTTGCAATTCCACTTCGGAGTTCTCACCCATTGGGGGAGCCGGGGTTTCGTTCGCAACCTGTTCAGCTTCAGTCAGTTCCAAAACTCGTTCAACAAGGTGTCGCATGCCTGTATGCTCACCCAAGTGACCTTGAATGTGCCGCACCTGAAAACGCCCTTAACGGGCTTTTCTTGAGGCAATGATCAATCACGGAGGCCTTCTTGGGTCACCTGATAGACGCACTCGCCATCCGGTAGGTTCGGAGAATCGACAAGTCGAGCAATTCGACGTCCAGCCTTTGCCTTGCGCAAGTAAAGACGGAAGGTCGAGGCGTGTGCGAGGACGTGGCCGCCGATTGGCTTGGTTGGGTCGCCCCACATTGCATCTGGCTTTGAGTGGACTTGATTGGTCACCAACACAAGGGCGTTGTTGATGTCAGCCAACTGCTTCAGGTCCTTGAGGTGCCGGTTGAGCTTTTGTTGGCGGTTTGCAAGCATACCCCGGCCGATGTATTCGGCACGGAAGTGGCTGGTGAGAGAATCGACGATGATCATCTTGACGTTCAAGCCCTTGCTCATGCGCTTGATCTCATCGACGAGCAGCATTTGGTGGGCGGAGTTGTACGCTCGTGCCACGTGGATACGAGCAAGGACAGCGTCAGGATCGAGGCCGTAGCCACGAGCCATTTGCGTGATGCGCTCTGGGCGGAATGTGTCTTCAGTATCGATGTAAAAGACATCGCCGTCGAATCCACCTTCGCTCATTGGGAGGGTGCAGTTGACTGCAAGTTGGTGGCCAATTTGCGTTTTACCGCTTCCAAAGGCCCCGTAGACTTCAACGAGGGCTTGTGTTTCAAACCCGCCGCCGAGCAGATCGTCAATTGACTGAACCTTTGAGGACAGTTTGAGAACTTCGCGTCGACGCTCAAGGAGGGCATCACCGGAAACGAAGCCGCCGATGTTGGCCATTTTCTTTGCTGCGCCAATGATCTTGGTCGCTACAGCTTCTCCAAGTTCGGCTTGGTCAGCAAGGTCACCAGGAGACATCACTGCCAAGGCAAGGAGGTCGTCAAAGCCTGCTTCGCGCAACTTTTCTGCGGTCGCTGGACCCACGCCTGGTAAGTCATCAATTTTGACTTCAGGGGCGTCATCTTCCGTTGGCATCACTGCCAATGGCTCCTCTTGAAGGTCTTCATTGTTTTCAATCTCTATCTTCGCTTTCTTTTTCGATTTAGTCGCCATTTTGGTTCACGCTCAACCCCTATTGGTTCGGCTAAGGTATATCAAAGACAGAAAGGCGGCGCGTAATTTTATTTGTCGAATGTGCTTCTTTTTGAACCAAATGCTGGCTCGCTGTGAGCCTTTTAGTTCACTTTTAGTTCAAATTCAGTCCAACTGAAAGTGAATTGAAACCTGAAGAACCGGTTCACTCTTCTGGAACTTCTTCCTCGGTGGGAAACGGATTGCTCGTGCTTTCTTCGGCAGCGTATGCAATGGTCACCACATGGCTGATG
>DUKM01000092.1 GCA_013329255.1 Candidatus Poseidoniaceae archaeon
GCCCTCACCTACGCAAGCCATTGGGTGTGCTTGGCGCTCGTGGCACGTGAACAAGGCCTTGCAATGGACGACATCACCGCCGCCCTTTCCGTGTACTGATCATCCTTCGATGATGGTCCCGTCGCTCACTTCGACGACCTGCTCTTTGTTGCGAGCCGATAATTCAACAAGAACTGGTAAGAGAATCAGCGAAAGAATGAGCGAGAAGAAGACGGTCACAGCCGTGATCAAACCGAAGTCCTGAATCACTGGCATTGGTGAAAACAACAGCACAAGGAATCCAAACCCTGTGGTTAAAGCGCTCATAATCAACGCCACGCCTGTGGTTGAAAGGGCAGCACGAAGCGCCTCCCAGTGCGTATCTCGCCGTTCCAATTCAACTTCGAAGCGACGCCACATGTGGATCGAATAATCAATTCCAATGCCCAATGTGAGGGCGGTGACCATGACGGTGAGGACGTTCCACTTCAGACCGAGCGCCACCATCGAACCCGCAACCCAAAGCGAGGCTAAGGCAACCGGGAACAGCACGACTACAGCCGGCAGGATTCGTCGAGTCAGCAACAACAACACCACGCTGGAAACAACGAGGGAAATCAGTGTGGTCTTCCACTGGGAAACGCTCAGACCGTCCAACACGGTTTGCAAGACTACCAAGTCGCCAGTGACGTGCAAATCCGCATGGTCGACGAGGTTGTCCCGAAGGGTGCCTCGTTCATTTGGCGAGCCGAGTTCCTGCTCAACCTGAGCAATCACTCGTTCTGCCTGTGTGGAAGTGGATGCTTCGACGCGCACTTCGTTTCGCAAGAAGGTGATGCCGTTTTCATTCAAGGCCACGGTTTGTGCGATTCGTTCAGACCATGTTTCACCGCTGATAGCGTCGGCGACGGACTGGTTCGAGGAAAGGGCACGGAAGACTGCAGACAAGTCCACGTCAAGATCGGAATCGATGATGTACACATCGCCGTCGAAGACTTCTAAGTTGTGCGCTTCACCAAACGAGGCGTTTCGCAAAACCGAATCTCGAAGCACGACATAAGGCCCTTCATAGGCGGGTGAAGGGATGCGCTCATCGGTCCCAACAACATCGTGATTGGACGTTAAATCTTGATGCAAACCTTGGATTTGTTCCAGCAGCATGGAATCGCCAGGGATGGTGGATTCCCCATCGACTGGTTCAAACAAAATGTAGAGCAACTTCCAACCAGCGCTGTCGTAGTTGGTGTTCAGCCCTTCTCGCACCTTCATGATCTCCATGTCTTGGTCAACAAAGTCGCCCAAGTCGAAGTCGGTTTCCAATGATGCTGCACCGAACACAGATGCTGCAGAAATCAAGATGGTCACCAAGATCACGGCGACCTGTTGCTTTTGTTGCATGGCAACAATCCCATCGACCAGCTTTGGCATGGTGATTGCTTTCGCTTCTCGCTTGATAGCAACGGTGCGCACAACCACGTGCAGCGAACCGACCACAACCGTGGCAGAGACAAAGGCGCAAACAACACCGAAGGCGAGAGCGTAACCGAATGTGGCCAGTGGTGGCAGGGGGGAAATAGCGTTGGCAAGGAAGGCCGCAACCGTGGTAACTACGGCAAGAAGTAGCGGCACAGACAGGCGAGCGCACGAGCGCAGCCATGCTTCTGCAGGGTTGTCATGTTCCTTGCGAATGGCGGCATAGGCTCGTTGGAGGTGGATTGCATAATCGATGCCTAAGCCCAACACGAGAGGGGCAACTGCAACTTCTAAGGCGGTAAATTGGGCTCCGAGCAGGTTCATGACGCCGTAGGTCCAGATGAGAGCAGAAGAAAGCCCGATGAGTGGAAACAAGACGTCTGGAATGGAGCGGAAGGCAATCGAAAGCAGCACGACGACGACGAGCAAGGCGAGCACGACCAAGAGCGTAAGGTTCTCGAAGGTCCCTTCATCGATGTCGTATGAAATCAAATCAAGCGATACCACCCCGTATGAAAGCGGGGAATCGGCACTCAAGGTGGCAAACTCATCTCGCATTGCGTCTTGCAGCACCTTGCGTGTTTTCTCATCCATGTTTGGATCCACTTCAAGCACCCACAGGGTTGTAGAAGCGGATGGTGCTGCACTGCCGTTGCCCGTTTTGAGGTAAGAGCAAGTTGAATCAATGCTCAAATCCTTGTTGAGCAAGGCCGAAGAAGCATAGGTCGCTGCCGAAAGAAGTTGGTCGTCGCTCGTCATAGAACAGGTTGTATCGTCTTCGAAAATCAAATCAAGAAGTTGTTCCCATGAAGATACATTGCTCAATGGAGTCCCATCGCCTTCTTCATCGAGGCTGAGTTGAACAATCCCTGGTGCTGTTGTCCACACCGTGATCATGTTGCTGCGGTTTTCGGAGGCGCCTTTGATGACCTGTAGGTGGGCATCCATGAGGTGGAGGTTTTCTATAGAGAGTATGTTAGAGCCGTTGTCTGCTCGAACCTCGACGAACATGGGGCGTGTTTCATTCGGGAAGTGCTGGTGGATGCGTTCATGGGCGTCGCTGGCTTCTGAATCAGGGGCAAAGTCTGCAAGATCGGTGTTGAAATCTGGCGGAGAAGTGGCCAAATGAGACATTAAACCAACGGTCAAGATTCCGCTGACAATGAGAATGACGAGGGCTGAGCGTTGGAACAATCCAGCACCCTTGGCCATCTTCGTCTCAAGAGCGGAAGTATCCATGGCCATTCCAACGCAAAGCACTACAAAAGGAAGGGGGTGAAACGGGCTCATGTTCTCTTGCTTTACCTCAAAGATGTGTGTACCTAGGGCCTCGTTTTCGAGGATTAATCATGGCATTGACGTCATTTCAAGGAGCCATTTATGGGAGAAGGTTCAAAACAAGTAGGCCAGTGGGCGAATTGGTCATCATGCCTGTGAAACTGCTCCTTCGAGAAAAGAACGAACTGCGCCTCCGCATTATCGGCGAAAGCCACACGGCTCTCCAAATGCTTCGTGAGCGACTCAACAACCACAAAAGCGTGGAATATGCAAACTACTTCCCTGGCCATCCAGAACTCGATGACCCTGAATTCTACATTCGAACCAAAGGCAAGAGTGCATCAGACAAGGTTCTCCGTGACCTCGTCGCCGGCCTCGCTGACGAATTTGAAAAGGTCACCCTCTGAACCGGGTGTTTCATTTGACTGCCTGGACCGATTCATTGGCTGAAGCCATCGGATTGGATGGCTATGCTACCAAAACTACCGGTGTTGGAGGCGTGCTCAAAGCACGCGTCACAGATTTCCGTGTCGAAGAAATCTCAACCTCGATCCACATGGACAACAAAGGCCGCTTCACGGTAGCCAAAGTCACATTGACCAACTGGGAAACCAATCGCTTCTGCAACAACTTAGCAAAAGCCTTGAAAATCCCTCGAAACAGAATCTTCTTTGCTGGGACAAAAGACAAGAGGGCCGTGACTCAACAGATGTTTGTCATCGATGCGCCTCAAAAGAAAGTGGCAGAAGTCGAAATGCCAGATGTAGAAATTGAAGTGCTCGGTCGAACCCATCAAAAAATTGGTTTTGGAAACCACCGTGGAAACCGCTTCACCATTGTTGTGAGAGGATGTGCAAACAACGACGGCACACCGATGTCAACCGAGGATGCGCTGCAAGAAGTAGAGCGCATCAAGGATGAAATGGCCGAAAAGCTCGGCGACAACACATTCCCAAATTGGATCGGTCCACAACGGTTCGGTTCAGGCCGACCGGTCACTGCAGAAGTTGGAAAGCATGTTATTGCAGAAGATTGGGAAAAAGCAGTGATGACCTACATCGCTATGGAAGGTGCATCGGAAAACGATGACGTTCACGCTTTCAGAGCCCACGTTCGAGAACATGGGCCAACTGAAGAAGGCCTCGAAATCGCCCCTCAATGGCTCGGTTTTGAACGAAGAATGGTCGAGCATTTGCTCGCTCGCCCCGAAGATTATGTCGGAGCGTTCAAGAAACTTCCAGGCAACCTGCAACTTATGACCGTCCACGCCCTCCAATCGGTTGTGTTCAACAAATCCCTTCACGCTAGAATTGAGGCTGGTTTATCGATCAGTCGACCTGTAGCAGGGGATTTGGTTGGACGCATCGACGAAAAAGGCCAACTCGAGGCCGCAAGCTGCGTTAACGTCGAGGAACGAACCTTGCCCCGAATCACACGCAACTGTGAGATGGGGCGCCTTGTCACTACAGGACCGCTGCCCGGCAGCGAAATTCAAACCTGCGATGGCGAATCAGGTGGCCTTGAAGTGGCTGTGATCAAAAGCATGAATCTCGATGAAGCCGATTGGAACGTCAAGGCAATCCCTCGATTGTCCACCCGTGGCACGCGCAGGTCCCTTGTGACTGAATTCAAGGAATTAGCGATTGACACCGTGCCCATTGCTGATGACGAATCGATGGGCGAGCGATGGAAGTCCGGACCGGGTGAAGACAGCCGTTGGCACCCTGAAGGCGCATGCATACGGTTCCGATTTATCCTCTCGAGTGGCAGTTACGCTACGACCTTGCTTCGTGAGTTCATGCAAGGTCCATTGAGTCAACTGTGACCACACGGTGCAGTTGCCCAATCGGTGGTTTGAGTCGACTGGCTTTGCAGACTTCAAACATCACACAAGCATTCGAAACACAGTCCTGAGAAAACTCAAGGCTTGTAAAAACGATAAGATGCGACCTCAAAATCGAGGCGCTTCAACAAGAGGAACTCAAATGAGGCCCATCGAGAGGACTTCAATTTCTCCAACACCGTGGATTTCAGCCATGCGGCCTTCCAAAGCATCAGCGAGTCCTTCGCCATCGTCCATGACCACATGGACCTGAACGAATTTGAGGCCAAACGCAAGAGGCTTGACTTCAACGGATTGAATGTTGTAGATTTCGTCGCTCATACCGGTGATGGTGGTTGCGATCGAGTCAGAATCGACGTCGTCGACATCGGAATCTGGATTGATTTTGTATGTCATTACTACCATGCCCATAATCTCACCTCAGGGTCCTTGGTATTGACAAGCCGGGCAGACGTAGAGAACGCCTTGGTTTCGGCAACGTGGGCTTCGGCCAATAGGTGCAGCGCACCCAGGGCATGGAAATGTGGTGGAACCGACTTCTTCCAATGGAACGCCGGATGCTGTGCAGTTCTTTGCTCTCTCACTCATAATGACCCTCAGGAACATTTCGCCCATGCCCTCCCCTTCTTTATGCTTGCGTGCTCCAACACCTCAGGTCACCTGAACAACGACGTGGTCATTCAAACTTCTCAATGGGCCACTGCGCCGTCCATCAACGATCTAAAACAGCCATAGAACCATCCATGCCCGTGCTGATGACGAGTTCGCCGTTTCTGCGACGGCACCAGCCGTTGGTGAGTCGAATGATGTTTCCAACTCGGATTCGCTGCGTCTGTTCACCCCACAGCACCATTCCAATGATCCCTGATTCATCGCGACCGCATGCAGCTGCAACTTGGCCCGTAAACCGTTCAGAGGCAACGCGACGAACCGGATAGATGCGAAGCACAACCAGTTCAACCCGATGAACGGGTGCGTTGTGGCGCAGATCGCTGCACAGTTGGCGAGCGGGGCGTGGGTGTTCTTCATTCTGGCTGAGGGGGTCGAGTAAACGGTCCATGCCTTGGCCGTTCTTCTTCAAGCCGCTTCAATCTATTCGTCTTTTTTCCGACGGATTGAGAACGAGGACTGGATGATTTCGGGCCCTTCATCCACATCGTCGCCACCCAACTTCAAATTGAGCGCTGTTTCATAGGTATGCAGAACGGAGAGATTCTTGGCCTTCCAAGGCTTGAACTTTCGGCACACGAGGAACACTTCGGAAGAGGAGTTTCGTGAAGCGTGCGGTGAAAAGCGACGTATGTCTGCAAAAAACGGTTTGACTGCCATGATCAACTCTTCCACGCCAACGCCCTGGAATAATTTGGTTGTGAACGAACCGCCCTTGCACAAGAGAGGCAATGAGAAATCAAACACCTGAGCAACCAGTGTCATAGCGACTGCTTGATCCATGTCCCACTTTCCTGTGATGTTCGGAGAGATGTCAGAGATGATAGCGTTCAAGGGTCGGCCGGCAAGTTCGGTCAGCATGCGCTCCTGTGTGTGTGGTTCGGTGATGTCACCGGTGAGCAGAAGCGCTCCCTCAACGGGCTGACAGGGTTCCAGATCGACGCCAAGGACGTAGCCTGTTTTGCCAACAAGTTCCATTCCAACCTGTGCCCAACCGCCAGGATGGCAGCCAACATCAAGAATGACATCGCCGGGGCTAATCAGTTCAAAGCGTTCCTGAATCTGCTTCAACTTGAACGCAGCCCTTGAGCGGTAGCCACTCGCTTTGGCTTGACGGCGCCACGAATCTCGTTTGTGATTTTCAATCCAATGGTCAGCCACTTCTACCCCTCCCGATTACCGGTTGATTTCGACCTGTTCAAGAAACCTCGCCTCAAAACTGAGCAGAACAAAGGGATGAAGGAGGTCGCCACCGTCGCCGAGGCATGGCAGAGGTCGAAGTTAGCAAGGCTCGGCCCAAAGGCTGGTTCGTTCTTCTATTGGCGATTGGTCTGCTCCAAGCCCCCATCTTCGCTCAAGCCGTTGTGGTGCAACCAGACACATCCCTCGCAGAGGGTGTTGAAACAGAAGCAGGAGGACGAAGCCTCCTCGTAGAAGAACTCACCACCACATGGTGCACGACCTGCGCTGACATTGATCCTTATCTGATGGGTGTTGCAGACGCACACGGCTCAAGGATTGCATTGGCCTCCTACCACCCCAACGATGGAGAGGATGCTTTTGCACCACCCGCTGCACAACATAGAATCGAGCGCTTGCGTACGGTCAACGCCGATTTACCTGGCACGCCCTCGTTCATGGTCGAAGGGAAGCCGTACCGCACAGGCACCGATGCCTGGGTGGATGTTCAGCGAGACATACTGGATGAAGAGGTTGAACGTCAATCGTTCACTAAACTCAAGTTTAGCGTCAAACAACAAGGAGCAACCATGACTGCGACAATTACGGATTTTGACGGGCACGGCATGAACGGATCCCAACTCACCTTCATGGTCCTTGAACACGCCAAATTGGTACCTGAAGGGGCAATCAATCCAGGAGAAGCAACGAGGGACCGGGTGGTCATTGCCACCGCAGAATGCGAAGTCAGCACATCGAACCTGACCACCAGCATCAACCTCATTGAAGCTCGCGCCCCAACGGATTGCGTGACTGATTTCGCTATCGATTTCACTGCATTAACATCGTTCAGCGTGATTTTAATGCATGAAAACACGATTGATTCAATCGTTTCAAACGAAGATCTCGGCACCTACGGCGCTGTCGAGTTTGCCTATCGAGACCGAAGCGAACCTGAACCATGGAACTCCACGTGGGCAGTGTTGGGTGGAGCGGCCATCATCGGCCTGCTTGTCTTCCGAAAGAAGGCTTAAAACCAACCATCGGGTGAATAAACTACCTCGATAGTGCTACGAGCGACCGGATTCCGGAAGAAAGATGAAGCAAGCCTCCGAAGCATTGATAACCCTCCAAAGACAAACAACTACCATGGCAGAAACATGGGAAGACACCACAAGGGAAGGGGAGAAACACCTCAAGGAATGGACGGTCGAATACACCGTAAAAATCGGCGATGAGGAACATCACCATTTGAGTGTGCTCTGGGGTGAAAACCACGAAGCGGTTCAGCGCCACCTTCTCGCTGAATTGAAGCGCACCTACAGCGGCAGTGAGCGGATCGACGTAACTGTGCTTCGAATGGAATCCATCAAAACCGAAGTGGATGCGTTGTTCTTTGAAGGCTGCTTTACGCCCTGAAGCAAACTTCACTGTCCTTCAGCGGGTTGAATTTCAACGTAATACACTTCGATGGTTTCGCCATTTTGCATGAGGTAGTCATCGAACGAAGTCACTCTGTTCTCTTCAGAAGCCTGTGAGCCGCTTGCAAAAACGTGCATGCGCATTTCGTGCGTTTCATTGACACGGTGATCAAAGATACCAGTTTCATCGAAGTGAACGCCCCAAATATCGAAAAAGACCCCAAGCGAGACATCGCCTGCATCGCTGAGTTCGATGTGCAGTGTTCCTTTGTCGTTGTGAGTGTGAACCGCATGCATGGTCGCACCTTCTTGATTGCAAACGCCGCTGTTGATGCCAATGCCTTCAAGAACGGTTTGCTGATCTCCATCGATGAAGATGTTCAGTGTCACGTGATCGTGACGGGTAAGCTCGCTGTGGTCAAGGCAAACTAAGGCAAGATCATCTGGTTCATCAGCGCTGGACCAAAGCGATTCAGTTACCTCTGAGTCAGGGCTTTGGGCCAACACCACGAGCAAAACGATGATCGCTCCAGTTGTGATTGTGCCCCAAATAAAACGGTCGCTTGCCAAGTTGAATCACTCCGTTCAATCGTTCCATTCCTTTTCGCCATGCATAGAGCGAAGTTGCAAGAAACCTGCCATTGCCACGATGTTAGCGATGTGAGCCATGGTACAGAATTGGCACAACTTCCCCATTTCAAGTTCATACGAGATAAGCAAGCCGATGATCCCGAGGCCTGCTACGGTGACAAGAGAACCGAGGTTGAGGAAGTTCTTGACCCACTTTGCGTTTGGTTCCTTTGAGGACGCATAGGACATAAAGAGAAGAGCAGAGAAGGTGACAAAGCCAACCATGCCCCATGGCCAATCAAGGTACGGTACGGTGTTGTAATCGATGTTTCCAATGACATCGTCGCATGAAAAGATCGTATCAGATGCACAGAAGTTGGCTCCTTCACTGACCTTGGCGTGAATCCACTGGGTTTGCACCGATACAGCCAATCCGGCAAGAACGGTGAGGTTGAGGCCGGTAAACAACCGACCTCGGCGGGTTTGGAGCGATTCAAAGCGTTCACTCAAGCCGGTAAAATAACTCCCTGTCCCGGGCAGAATCAAGAGCAGACCGATCAAAATAGGGACAGCATAGCACATCAACAGCAAGGTTGTGGCCATCTCAAGCACCTTCCTCAATGGATTCACGGGTGACCAGTGTGATGATGGCGTCGATGAAGGTGTTCTCATCCCCATCATTGTTGACGTCACCCATGTCGGTACCGCCGTTGGAGACCCAGGCGATGATGCCATCAGGTTGGATGAGGAAGTAGGTAGGGGTGCCTTTGATGTCCCACTTGTCCATGTTTTCCTGATCGAGGTCATCGATGTAAGTCACTAAGTCGTGTGCTGATCCGCCACGGTTTGCACAGTCTGCACTAGCGCATTCTTGGCCGGTGGATTTGTCTCGGAAGGCCGCAATTTCTTCGCGGGATGATTCGTGACCTGCAATATCGAGTTGAGTGGCGCTTGCGAAGAAGTTGACCTGGGCTCCGTTCCAGTTGGCGTTGGAACCGTGGAAAGCCTCTGAAGCCTCACCGTACAAGTCTGCTGAACGCACGCAGTAGGGGCAATCAGTGTCCATGAATTCAATCATGATCCAATCGCTTGAAACGTTGCCATCCCAAGTGGTATCAAACTGGTCTTGGAAATCAAAAGAAGCCCAGCCGTTACCCGAATAGGCTGCGCCGTCAAGAGCAGGTGCTCGCTCACCTTCTTTGGTTCCAGTAGCGATGCTATCGGTGGTGAAGGCAAGAATCAAAATGCCAACAAAAAAGATCGAGGCGACCTTCAGAAACGTGTCGCTTAGGGTGCTGGCTTCGTCGTCATAGGTGTGTTTCATGTGTTCATCTCCTTGTTTAGACCAATTTCTTCAATGAGCGCATGTGCGGTGTGCCGAATGGCTTCTTCGCTGTTGTAGCGCACATCAAACCCTGTTGAAAGCATCTTCTCTATGCCAAGCATAGCGCGTGGGATGTCACCAGCCCAGCCCCTGTCTCCACCGGTGTACTCGATGGAAGCGTCGTGGCAACCTGTAGCCTCAACCACAAGTTCAGCAATCCTTCGAACCGAAGCAGTGTCGTGGCTGCCGAGGTTGTACAGGTTCAGAGGGGCATCTTGGCAAGACATCACGTGCAAAATTGCATCTGCGCAGTCACCAACTTCCATGTAGGATTTCTCTTGAAGGCCGTTACCGAGCACTTCGAGGCGAGTTGGGTCATTCTTCAGCTTGTGAATGAAGTCAAAAATCACGCCGTGCGTTCCGCGGGTTCCAATGATGTTGGCAAATCGGAAAATGTAGGCTTGAAGCCCGA
>DUKM01000011.1:0-2295 GCA_013329255.1 Candidatus Poseidoniaceae archaeon
CGATTAAGTTCAACCGTTGTCAACACGGTGAGGTTATCGAGCCACATGACGGTCATGTGGTCATCATAGCCGCTTGCAAGGTAGGTGAAATCGCCATCAATTGCAACGGCGCTTGAACCGTCCGCTACTGGTACGGTCGTCGCACCCTTGAACGAAATGTCAGAAGAGGCTGCAGAAGCCATTGTTGTGGTGAGCAGCAAGGCTGTTAAACACACAACTGCAAAACCCTTCACTCGCATGCAATCGCCCCCACAAATCCCTATGAGACCTCCACCCCTACAAACAATCCGGTGCTTAAGTCGGAGAGTCTTTTTTGGGTGGATGAATAAAACCCATCGGTTGGTTCATCAAGGTCGCTCATGTCGAAAGGCCATGGTGGCACAGTTACCCCTTGATGAAAACGGCAACAAAATAGTTCGAATTGGCCACTCACCCGATCCAGACGACGCCTTCATGTTTCACGCCATGACCACTGGGGCTTTCCCTACCCCTGGTTACAATTTTGTTCACGAATTGCAAGACATTGAGACGCTTAACCACAGAGCGATGAATTGCGATCTCGAAGTTTCCGCTGTATCCATCCACGCCTTTCCAGAAATTTCCTCTGATTATGCGCTTATGAACTGTGGAGCCTCGATGGGTGAAGGATACGGACCAATGGTGATTTCCATGCAAGGTGCAACAGAAGAAGAAGTTCGCAGCAACGTCATCGCAGTCCCCGGACTGAAAACCAGTGCATACATGGGTCTACGGTTGGCTTGGGGCGATTGCGAAGTTGCAGTTGTGCCTTTTGATGAAATCATCCCAAGGGTTCTCGACGGAACTTACCTCAGCGGATTAATCATTCATGAAGGCCAATTGACCTATGTTGAACACGACCTCCATGTCCACATTGATCTAGGCATCTGGTGGAACGAGCGAACCGATGGCTGGCCAATGCCACTTGGTGGGAACGTCGTTCGTCGGGACCTCGGACAACAAGCTATGGAAGACATTACGATGTACACGAAGATGAGCATTGAATTCGCGCTCAAATCCCCAGCCGATGCCCTGGAATTTGCCAAGAAATGGGGCCGAGGCATCGATGACGAAACCAACAAAGAATTCGTCGGCATGTACGTCAACGATCGAACCATCGATTACAAACCAGAAGGCCGTGCTTCAGTTCGCCGATTTATCACCGAAGGTCAAGACCTTGGTTTGATTCAATCGGATTTCAATGCAGTCGATATGGCGTTTATCGGTTCCAATGAGTGATTTGGATAAGGTAAAAAGGACCATAATTCACCTCATTGGAATGAATCAGGGCTCAACTTCAAAGACTCGAAGCGAATGAAAGGAATCAAGGGGAACCCTCATGCCACACGATCACATCAATCTTGCTCAGGCCCCAAACGGAGAAATCGGCCCCCGTTGCGAAGAATGCGGGATCCGTCTTACGTTTGGCAGCGCCATGGTTGTCGGAAAATTCTACATGTGCTGGGATCATTACGTCGAGGCTACAGGCGCAGGTACTGCTACATCCATCGGTGAAGCAGAAGACCGCTTCTGGATGGCCAGCGAGTGAGCATCCACGGTCTTCAAGAACCTTCGACTCCTCATCACCTTTGAGGCGATTTTATTGGCAACAGGCTGGGCTCGTTTCGCACACCGCTTTAGTGCGTATTATCGCAGTTCTGAATTTTGGGCACCGCCAAGGATGAAGACTCGCGAATGGATGTTTATTCCATTCGGAGGTGCTCCACCTATTCGACACAAGGGATTCAGCGATATGCAAGGTGTTCGCCAATTCTTATCCGACCGCGCCATGCACTCATGCTTCTATTCTACAGCGTATTGGGAACGGCCATTTGAAATGAAAATGGCTGACAAAAATTGGCTTGGCGCAGACTTAATTTTCGATTTAGATGGTGACCATTTACCCGGTGTAACTGACAAGGATTTCCCAGGCATGCTCGAAGTCATCCATGAACAAGCGTGGTCATTGTGGAACGATTTTCTGGAACCTGAATTCGGATTTGAAGAAAAATACCTCCAAGTGACCTTTTCCGGCCACAGAGGATTCCACTTGCACTACAGGGATCCAGCACTGTTTCACTTGGATTCCGAGGCTCGACGTGAGATGGTGTCTTACATACGAGGCGAAGGTGTTGATGTCAAGGGTGGTTTGGCGCGATATCACGACCTTACCAGCGAAGGATGGACGCGTCGGATTCGCGACGGTATGAGTGGGATGGTGACGAAATTGCAAGGCATCGCAACGAAAAATGATGGCTATCGCAAGGAACTCAAATC
>DUKM01000011.1:2680-2925 GCA_013329255.1 Candidatus Poseidoniaceae archaeon
GAACAACTCGCTTCGATTGTCAATCACCCTGACCGGGCAAAAAGACTCAAGGATGGCAATTTCGGGGTTTTAGAGAAGCATCAATCTTTATTCTTGGACCTGTTAAAAACCGATACTTCGGTTGTTTTAGGTTCTGCTGGCGAAACCGACGAAGTCGTAACCATTGACGTACGGAGGCAAATCAGATGGCCGACCTCATTGCACGGTAAATCCGGAATGCGCGTGTGTGAATTTCCTTTGTCAAG
>DUKM01000011.1:3250-4659 GCA_013329255.1 Candidatus Poseidoniaceae archaeon
GATCCCGATGGAACAAACCCGTATTCACCACTGCATGAAGCTCTAGCGTTGAGCACCCAAGATATGCTTACGGTGGAAATGACGGTGGATGATTCAATCGCTCAATTTGGAGACCAAGTTTTTGATCGTTCTGCCGGCGACCGTTTTGAAATTCATGAAGCGGGAGCCACATTCCTTGTGCTCAAAGGTTGGGCAAAGGTAATTGGTTAGGCGGATATTTATCCCGTTAGAACTCACGCCCTCAAGACCTGTTCTTGAGGTAAGGTTCAAGACCGCGTTACCATCCAGCGGTTTAGAGGTGAACCGCATGGGTCTAAGGAAAGGCAAAAAAAACAAGGCTCCAATTGCGCCAGCTCTAGGGCTTCCACTGCCGCCGTTGCCCGGTATGCCTCCTATGCCAGCCCCACCGGGTGCAGCACCAGCACCCCTCCCCGCAGCACTGCCACCTGCTCCGGCGCCGGCTCCCGCTCTTCCTTTGCCGCCTGCTCCGGCTCCGGCACCCGCTGCACCAACTCAAGACCAAAGTGTATGGGATGCCGCAGCAGCAGCCAAACCACAGGCTGACGATGCATACGGTGACTTATGGGCAAAGCGCTCTGAGAAACCCCTCCCGCAGATTTACGGTCACATTGATCGAATCTCATCAGCCGATGCTGGTTCACTTCTCGACCGCTACGCCGACCGATTTGGCCACGCCCTTGATCGAGACATCATCGTTCTTCGAAAGAAAGAACATGAAGACAAAGTTTCCGAGGTCCGCGATGCACCCGTCGTGGAACTTCTCGAAACAGATTCGGAAAGCGACGATATTTCCACTCAACTATCAATAATCGAAGACGAACTTCGATCATTGAAGCCAGAATACCAAGCAGCAAAACAATCCGGTGACGCACAAGTTCTTTCTGAACTGCGTCCAGTGCTTGAAGCGCTCATGGCAGAACGTAAGACGCTTCAAGCCATGATGAGTGGAGAAGCAGGTGAACCTTCAACCGCCAATCCGATCGGTGAAGAAGAACAAGCCGAGGATGACATGTTTGCAACCTTTGTGGCGATCGTCGATGAACTGTTAGGCTCCAACCTCTCAGCAGCAGTTGTTGAAGCATTCGTTGCAAGCGAAGACTTCGCTACCTACGAAGCAGTCGGAAGCGACCCACACAACGCCGATGAAGACATGCGTGCTGCTTTCTTCAGCATCGTTGACAGCCAACTTGGTAACATGGCTCAAGAAGACATTGATGCCTTTGTTTCTTCTGAGAATTTTGAAATCTACAGCGCCATCGGCGCGCAATACCAGTGAGTGTGAACAGAATGGGATTACTAGACAAAGCAAGCGATGCAGGGGCAAAACCAGCAGCTAAGAAAGCCACGCCCAAGGCAGTCACAGTGGCCAAAGCAATGCCAGCCAAAGC
>DUKM01000011.1:4998-9241 GCA_013329255.1 Candidatus Poseidoniaceae archaeon
GCCAAAGCAAGGCCAGCCAAAGCAGTGAAGGCCGCAAAACAACCCAAAGCAGCGCGTGTGCGCAAGCCCATCATGAATAATTCCGGCCTCCCGGAAGGCTACGAAATTGCAACACAGAATTCTCGAATGCTCGCATGGTTGATGAACTTCATTTGGAACTTTGGAGTTCTCTTTGGTGCCCTTTTCCTCTCGGTCATGGGCTCCACCCCCACAATTCCAGCTGTCGGCGCACTCATCATGCTGATCATCAACCTCATTGTGATTCCAATCATGACTGGCCGCACTTTGGGCAATTTCATTTCACGAACCCGGTACATCACCTCCGCAGATGGAAAACCTAATTTTATTCACGGTTTGCTTGTCAACTCCGTAGGACTCATGTCCCTTGTCGGTATCTCTCTTGTAATCTTCAACATGGGAAGTATTTTTGATGATGCAGGCAAGGTACAACCAATCAACATCGGTTTCCTCGTTCTTGGGATCATCTTTGTCGCTGTTCGCATCATTGATGGACGATTCAAGAAAAACAGCGACCAGAATCAAGGCCTCTACGACATGCTCTTTGGAGCGTTCTTGGTCAAGTATGTCCCACAAGAGGGCGAAGAACTCACCGGCCTCGCTGCCCGCCTCGAAGGCATGGCAAACTTTGGCGATTCGTTCACCGCAAAGCGGGAAGAGTCCAGACTCAAGAAGGTCGGAAAGGCGGCTATTAAGGCTGAAGAAGGCGCAACTGAACCCTCCGAAGATTCAGAGGAAAAGAAGTCAGAAGTTTCTAAACCTAAGGCTAAGAAAGCCAAGGCCAAGAAAGTCGAGTGAAGATCCTGCTAGATTGGCATGGTTGACAAACGCTTCTCCCTACCTTATGCTTGGCTTGCAGCCACCTTAGCACTCATTGGGGCATATTGGTTCCACACGTTGCCGGCATCCTTTACTGCTGCACTTGTGCTATGCTGTGGGTACAACGCTCTTATCGAGCTGTATGTTGGAATGAGTTTTCTAACCCCCGGGAAGAAGAAACCATCCTATGAGGCAGAGGGTTGGACTCATCACGATTTAGCGTATGGTGCGGATTCCCTCCATGCGGTCGCGTTCAAGCAAGCGGGACCTGCTCCTCTTCTTATCCTGGTGCACGGATGGCGTAGTTCATCTCGATCGGTCGGTGACAGAGGCGCTTGGTTTGCCCAACGAGGTTGGCATGTACTTCTTATTGAATTACCGAGCCATGGCGCATCCACTGACATGAAATTTTGGACAGCGTACAAATCAATGCAGGCGATTAAAACCGTTTGTTCGGACTTAGACGCCATTTTCTCGAAAGAGGATGTCACCAAAGCCAGTTACTATGGCCATAGCATTGGTTGCTTCATCGGTCTTCGCCTAGTTGCTGATCGAGAATTTGTAGCCCTCGACCACTCAATGTCGAATATTATCTTGGAATCACCAATGACCATGTACAGTCCAATCTTAAACGAAATCGCACTCAAGCTGAGGATTCCATCGTTTCTCATGGGTGTCTATCGACAAAGACTGATTCGACGGTTTAACGCCTCAATTGGACAAAAGGGCTTATTTTCATCCATTGATGAATTTGATTTGCCGCTATGGGGTTTTCCAAATCTACCGACCCTCTGCATTCAGGCAGATCCGGACAATCGCCTAGGTATGGGGCATTATGAATTGCTCACCACGTCCTATGCTGATTCTGGTCAAAGTGACCTTCTGACAAGCCATCGACTACCAGGCCTAACCCATGCAGGGGCGAAAGTAAATGAAGAGCGCAATCAATTGATTGCAGATTGGCTTGACGTGCAATCCTGATCATTCTTGCTCGCTGGCATCTGCTTGCTCGCGTGCGAGTTTTCTCATGTCATCGACTTCATCGAGTTCATCCACGATTTCTTCACCTAATAGCGTCTCTAAGACGTCTTCCATGGTGACGAGACCTGCAGTACCACCGAATTCATCTCGTACGACTGCGAATTGCTGGCGTTGACCCAAAAACATCTCTAGCGCCGTGTCAACGGAGGTTTCAGTGTCCAAAAACATCACGTCCTTCCTCAATTCTTCCATCGTTGTGTCCCATTCATCTCGGCTTGCAGCCATCAATAATTGGGAACGAATGACAATACCAGAAATGTCATCGACCGTTTCTTCGAAGACCGGGATCCTCGAAACTCGAATGATGTTGTGTTCATCAAGAACTTCTTTGATTGTGTCCTTGAGGTTAAATGCGGTCATCACGACACGCGGTGTCATGATTTCAACCACCTTCATTTCACCGAGACGCAGAAGGTTGTGAATGACGGTTTCTTCATCCTTTTCGATGATGCCTTCTTCTTCACCGAGGTCTGCGAGGGCTGCTACGTCATCGCGTGTGAACAGGGCATCGTCTCCTTTGGGAAGGATTGACTTTAGCATTTGAATGGGTCCTATAAAGACGGCCAATACGACTGTAATCCAATGAAGAACATAGCCAGTGGGTTTTGCCAATTGCTTCCAGTATGCTGTCCCCAGTGTCTTTGGAATGATTTCGGACAAGAATAAAACAAGCAATGTCAAGATCACCGATGCGTAGGTTAGGTATTCATGACCGAACACCTTGTCCACTTCAGCACCAACACCAGCGGCACCCATTGTGTGTGCAATGGTATTGAGGGTAAGAATAGCGGTCAGTGGTTTTACGGCATCATCAGACTTTAGATTGGCCCAGATTTTTCCTTTCCGCGTCCCGTCTCGCTCCCACATCGCAATTTGCGTATGGGGTATCGATAGGACAACTGCTTCCAGAATGGAACATAGAAATGAGACGCCGAGCGCCAGTGTGCCGTATAAAATGAGGATTGTGTAGTCCATGCTGTTTCAGTGGCTCCTAGGTGACCGCTGTCTTTGCGTGGGACTCTTAGTTATTGAAAATGTTGGAACCTGCTTCTTCTTCATCGCGGACGGAATTGGAGCGTATATTCGGAAACATGTCCTCTTTGAGGCTGAGTTTATGATGATTTTAAAGACAGGCCGCACACCGAACAAAACACATGACCTCCGAACACGTTCTCATTTGTGTTGCTTGGCCGTATGCAAACGGTCCACTTCACTTAGGTCACGTTGCAGGATGTTACTTGCCACCAGACATCCAAGCACGCTTTGAGCGAGCGCTTGGAAATCGCGTCTTGATGGTGTCAGGTTCAGATGAACATGGAACACCAATCACGGTCTCAGCAGAACAAAACGGAGTCAGCCCTCAAGATATTGTGGACAAATACCACACAATGAACAGCCAAGCCTTACTGGATTTAGGTTGCGCATGGGAACCTCAAGTCGACCCTCGTGGCGTGGAATACGGTGGAGCGCTGTTCAACAGAACGAGCGACCCACGCCACAAGCAAATGGTTCAAGATAATTTCACCGCACTCCTCGATGCAGGTTTGTTTGAAGAAAAAACGATGAAACAATATTACGAAACAAACGATGACGGAACAGGAAGATTCCTTCCCGATCGCTACGTCGAAGGCGTATGTCCTTCCTGTCAGGAAGATGGGGCGCGTGGCGATCAATGCGATGCATGTGGCGCAACCTACGAAGCGGAAGAATTGCTCCAACCTCGGTCGAAAATGAACCCGACCGCATCGATTGAAGTACGAGATACTGAACACCTTTTCTACCGTCTTGATGCCTTTCAGTCAGCGCTTGAGCACCACGCTTCTGGCCAGCAAAAAGTCTGGAAATCAAACGTCAGAGCCATGACAAAACAATGGCTCGACATGGGCTTGCGTCCACGCGCCGTCACCCGTGATCTTGCCTGGGGGATCCCACTTCCTCTTGAGGGTGAAGAATGGAATGGGAAATGTGTTTACGTCTGGTTCGAAGCTGTACAGGGCTATTCCACCTGCGCACGCATCTGGGCTGATTCGGTCGCACTCCAAGCCAACCACCCCGATGGAGGGGATGCATGGAAAAATTGGTGGAATATAGCCGAGAATGGTGACGTACCGCGCCACTTGTATTTCCTTGGAAAAGACAACATCCCCTTCCACACCGTTATTTGGCCAGCCTTGATCTTAGGACTGAATCATGCCAAGAAAGGATTGACAATTGCTGACGAGGTGTTGCTTCCAGGGCCCGGAGAAATGGCGTTGGAAACCAACGTTCCCGCCATGGAATACCTGATGCTCGCAGGTGGTCAATTTTCCAAATCACGCAAGCATGCAGTTTGGCTACCATCATTCCTTGAGAGGTTTGACCCTGA
>DUKM01000063.1:0-946 GCA_013329255.1 Candidatus Poseidoniaceae archaeon
TCCAAGTGTTTCCGTTCAAAACCATCCTTTGAGAGGTGTATTTCTTCTCTCCATCCGGCCATTCTCCAAGCCTCGTTTTCAATGTCCCAGCGTGCATGTTGAATTGGACCACTTAGTTTCCCCTCTGCGAGGACTTCACCTTCATGGAGCCAAACAATTGAGCCGTTATCGTAAATCATCAGTTCTTGGCCGGATTCAAGGTATACATTCGTAAGGACCCCATCGTAATCAAACACACCAGTCGATACGAGATCTCCGTTTTTTGCATCGTAGGATTTGGTGCCTCCTCCACGGGACCACACTTTGAGCAGTGTTCGGTTAAACCTTGCAGCAATGACCTCGTTAGCGCGGGGTAATTTCTTCAATTCGGGCCAATTTGGTAGTTCAACACGCCAATGTTCTCCGGCGTCGTTGCCCATTGCATAAATGCCCTTTTTGTAAAGAACAAATGCGAATCCGTCCTCATGTCCACACAGGGCTAAAGGTTCGGCGTCCAAGACATGCGACCAAATTGAGCCTTGTGGATGTTGGGCAGCCTCGATTGTGGTTCGGGTTCGTAAATCCCCTTTTTCAGGACCATCAAGCATGGGCTTGGTGCAATCAAAGGCAGCCATCCTCGCCATGAGCAACTCATGGTCGATCCAAGTTCCGACAAAGACTCCATCCGCAAGGCAGGTCTGGCGCACGCTCATTGGAAACGGTTTTCGAACGTCACCAACAGGCTCCAAGTCCTCGGTGAGTTGGAGGAACTCTCCATCGATTCCAACGGCCAAGTACCCCTGGCTGTGCCGTTCAACGGTAAGTGGGTGGAACGGAACCTTCGTGGGTAATGAGGGCGTCATGATGTACCCTTAGGGGCGTGCTTTGTCAATCCTCCCACGCCACACACTACAAAAGCGAGAAGACCCTCGTTTAGGCATGGAAGGGAACGGCATCATTCTCATCG
>DUKM01000063.1:1338-1634 GCA_013329255.1 Candidatus Poseidoniaceae archaeon
TGATGTCGAGGGTAATCCTTCTTACGCCTGCCAGAATGTCCGAATGTGGGTTTTTCCGGACGGTGTCCTCTGGGAGGATGACATCGATAAACGATGGTTTTCCGAAACAGGGGAACGTGTTGCAGAAGTTGTATTCCCATCAAGGCATGCAGCGAAAAGTGGGCGTGCGTGCCTGACCCTTCACCCGATTGGCGTTATGCAACTCGAGGCTCAAACAGAACCCCCCTATGGTGGTAAAGCAGGTGATGCGCCCCCGCCATCAACGCGTCTTGCCGCTTGGTGGCGTTCCCTTTTAG
>DUKM01000063.1:2014-2759 GCA_013329255.1 Candidatus Poseidoniaceae archaeon
CCTTGGCTTGACGTTCCTTGCCTGTTCATCGAAGTCGGTTCCACTTCGGCCACATGGGGCCACCTAGGGGCAGCCCAACTTCTCGGCCACCTCATCCATGAAGGGCTTGGATTGGACGGAAGTTCAGGTTTAGGTGCGTGGGATGCTACATTGAATGCTGGTGAACCGGTTTTGATTACCCTCGGCGGAGGGCATTATGCCCCACGTGGAAACTTAACGGCAGCCGAATCGGGGATTTGGCTGGGCCACATGCTTGCGACTTATGCGCTTCCGTTTGATGGGCAACCAGAGGGTGGTCAGTTGGCTACGGGGCTATGGCAACAATCCATCACCGCTGCATACCGTTCGACTCGACAGGCGTTCCCCAACGGGAATGTTGTCTTCTCGATGGATAAAAAAGCGTTCAAAGGATGGCAAAGGCAAGCCATTCGCTCGCACGTTGAAAACCTCGGTGCCTCGATCTTAAAGCGGCAAGGAGTTCTGGATTTAGTTCAACGCTCACCCTGACTCAGTCCTCGAAGCAACAAGCCCTAAGAATCCCCTCTGCTGAGGGAGTGTTAGGTGAAGTCATGGTTGGACTGTTTTCTCGAACCGTGGTCGCAGCCACAGTGCGGATGCCAAAATGGTTTGTCGGCTGGGTTTCACGCCGCTATGTCGCTGGCCCAACCCTCGATGACGCAGTCCGAGTCATGCAGCGTTTGAGCGATGAAGGGGCTTGCTTCACGGTCGATGTTTTGGGTGAAGA
>DUKM01000063.1:3073-7751 GCA_013329255.1 Candidatus Poseidoniaceae archaeon
AGAGATCACCACAATGGACCAAGCGCAATACTTCTTTGATGAGTATGTGAGGGTTGTAGAGGCTCTTTCGCAGAATAAACTTGATGCGAATTTATCAATCAAACCGACGGCATTTGGTTTGCTTGTGGACAAGGATGCAGCCATGAAGAACATCGAAAAGTTAGTCCAAATGGCTCACGAACAGGACATGTTTGTTCGTTTGGACATGGAAGATCATCGCGTGACAACCGACACCATACAGATCGTAATCGACCTTCACAAAAAAGGGCTTGAGAACGTCGGTACCGTTCTTCAAGGCCGTCTTTTCAGAACGCTTGATGACATCAACGACTTGGAGGTTAAATTGGGGCCTTCTGCGGATTACAGAATCTGCAAAGGGATTTATTTGGAACCAGAGGCAATAGCCTACACAGGTTACCAAGACATCGTGGACTCAACCAATGCTTGCATCGATCGTATGCTCGCAGCCGGTTCTTACTGTTCCATTGCCAGCCATGACCTTCCAGTTATCAATCACGCCAAGGAGGCGCTGACGGCTCATGGGATGGGTCCTGGTATCGAGGATCCTCGTTCCAACGCCGGTCCCGCTCGTTCTTTCAAAGGCCCGGGGTATGAATTCCAAATGTTGCTCGGCGTGCGGGGGCCGCTTCGGCGTAAACTCGCTGCTGCTGGCCATCGAACTCGAGTGTACATCCCTTACGGAGAGAAATGGTATGAATACAGCATTCGCCGTTTGAAGGAAAACCCAACTGTCGGCGCTCAAGTGGCCAAGGCTTTCATCATGCCATGGACCAACCGTCCATGATCAACGCCGAGCCTTTTTCTGCCGCTTGTTGTCTGGTTTGACGCCTTTTTTGATGATTTCTTTTGGTAGAACTGGGTTTGGATTGAATCCCAATCGTCCTTCCTTCCATGCTTGGCGACGTTCCCGGGGGGTTCGAGGCTCAAAGTGTTCTGGATTTGGTGGCTCATGCAAGTACATGCGCTTGATATCAGGGGCATCAACAGTGCCACGAAGGGTCCGGCCACGGCCAGTGTGGATGGCTCGAATTCTCCATGTTTTCCCATCGAGGTCGATGAGGTGGCTGGCGGTGTATTTTGTCTCTTCGGGGACAATCAACACATCTGCTTCTGAGTCCTCACCTCGGGTCATTGTAAGTTTGACGCGGACCATATCTGAGCGGAGCGCAGAGGCTCGTGCAATCACGCTCGCTTCTGCCCGCTTTGCCTTTCTGCCATTTTTGAGTTCGATTTGGTTGATTTTCCAGAGCTTGTCTCCTTCCTTGAACACGTCTTCAAGTTCAATCATTTCATCGGCATCAAGTTCGAGTTTCGAGGTGCTTGAAGAAGGGCCTTCTGTCAAGATGAATGGGATTTCAACAAGCGGTGGGGGGCGGAGGTGAACGGTGTGAACTTTGCTGCAGTCAATGCACTTGAGCAAATAGTCCATTCCGGTGCCTTTTTTATTCTCTCTGAGGATTTCATGACCGGTTAGATCGTCGCAAACGGGACAATGGACGGCGTTTTCCAAGAAGATTTCCTCTTCTTCATAAAAATCATCCATTGCTTCAGGCTCTTCCATGTTGCTTCCCCATGCCTTGCGCGGAATCACTCTCGTTTGAAGTCACCGGCCTCCGCTTGGTTGAATGCGAGGCTTCAAGGGGGTGCCGTGAGAGGGGCAATCATGGCAAGTGCTGATGGTCCAACGCCCGCAGTGGACAAGGAGGCTGTCCTTGCTCAACTGCTCACAGCGGACCCATTGCGAAACAGAAACGAACCGGAAATTGCTGGGAACATCGGAGCACAACTCCAGCACATGGGCCTATCAACATGGTCCATTTCGGCTCATCGCCGCTTGAGGGACGCTTTGGGGCGCCTCAAGCCGAACCGAATCATCGAGGTAGGAGGCGGCATCGGCCATCGCTCTGCTTGGATTTATGATTTATTCACTGTTGATGACTTCACACCAGAGCGCTATGACATCATCGAGAATGGTGCCAAATTTGCCGTGATTATTCATCGGCTTATGACCCGATTCGAGGCAGAATCGTACACTAAAATTGTAGTCGGCGTCCTTGATGCTCTGGTCGGGGAAACGTTGGCTTGGCAAGCTGCTTCTTCAACTGGACTCGAAGTAGGGGAAGCGCCGATTCAGGCCGAGGCCGATGCAATCATCGTCGATGGTATCTCAGCTGTACGGGCAAAAAATGTCGAGATGATGCTCCCATTCTTAGCGCAGGGTGGCGTTTTGTTCACCCTTGAACCCGACATGCCGGTTGGGGATGTTGATGCGGATGATGAACATGGAATGGCATTGGTTGAGGGCTTTAATGATTGGATAAAATTGATTCAGTCGTGCAATGAAACTCACCATGTTGGATTCATGCCACTGTTTGGTGGCACCCTTGTCGCTATGATTCAACGCTGAATCATTCTGGATCTTGGTTGGCCGCTTCAATCAAGTCTTGAATTTGCAGTAGGCCGTATCCGTATTCGTTGTCATGACCGTCTTGGTTGGCTTTTTTGAGTGAAGTTTGTTGAATCCACTCCTTGACTTGATTGATGCTGGCGATGCTGCCCTGTGAACCGTTGGCAGCGAGTTCAGGATTGCTTTCTAACAGCAAAGCAAGGGCACCCGTCACATAGACTGTAGCGGCACTCGTACCGTCGCTGAGTGACCATGTTCCTTCCTTGTTGATCACTGCAACGCCTTGTGCGGGTGCAACGATTTCCGGTTTTTTGTGGGGGTCAGACCTTGGAACAATGATTGGTAATGGCCACAATCTTCCGTTGTTGTCACCCACGGAGGAGCCTTCCCAGTGTGTTCCTGACTGGGTGACGCCACCGACACAAATAACAGCGGTCTCACTGCAGGGCGTGGCAACATCACCGTCGTCATCCTCTCCACCATCGTTCCCGGCTGCTGCAACTACAAAAATTCCTGATTCCATCGCATCTTCAGCTGCTTGTGCCGAAGATCGACCTGCACCGAAGTTGAAGGGCAAGATGCCTGGTGCGCCACCGAGGGACAATGAAATGATGTGAGCGCCTTGCTCTGCGCACCAATCAATCGCTTCTGCAACAACCGTATCATCACCTGACCCGTTTTCAGCAAGGGCTTTGGCGACCAATAGGTTGACGTCTGGGGCTATGCCTTTCATCCATCCATCTGCGACTAAGATTCCTGCCATGCTTGTCCCGTGCCCGTGGTCATCGTATGGTTTGGTGGAAGTGCCTACAAAATCCCTCCATTGTGTCACACGTAAATCGTCTAGATCTTGATGGTCAGCGTTCAATCCAGAATCCACAATACAGACCGTGACTCCTTTACCACTCAGGCTGACCTTATTGGCTTGAATCATGTCTTCGTAAATTTCTTGAGATTCCAATGCAACGTCTCCAGGACGGTATCCCGTTAATTCGCCTCCATCAAACAGGACAAAACCAACATAGGCCAGACTTGCGATCATCACGAGGGCAAGGCTGAAACTCACGATGCGTTTGGCAAACTGGATGTCTTGGTCGAGGTGTTGACTCATTGGATCATTTCGATGTTCATTGGCGAACTGCCCGTGAATTGAGTGATCTGGAATTTCAGGCAGTGGGGGTACCGCAGTGTTTGGAGGTTCCAAACCAGATGCTTCGGCATCCTCCCATGTGAATTCTTCATCCATAATAATCAACTAAAGGCGTGAACTGCTTCTTCAAATGTATCGGCAAAGAGTTTGACTTCTTCTTCTGTGTTGTAGAAATACACAGACGCTCGTAGGGAACCATTTTGATGGCCTCTGTCATTGAACCATGAATGGACACAATGCTGACCACTTCTCACCATGACGCCTGCTGCTTCATCGAGCAGAAGAGCGATGTCGTGAGCCGGTAAATCATCCATAAGGATGGAGCAAATTCCGCTCCGTTGAGATGCATCAGCGGGCCCAATAATATCGACGCCATTGATCCCACTCACGGTTTTACTCATGATTCGATTCAGTTTGATTTCGTGTTCTCGGACGGCATCCATGTCGAGTGCAGAGAGGTAATCGACCGCTGCTCCTGTTGCGACCATGCCGGCAAAGTGACCGAGTCCGCCTTCGAACCGTGCCGGGGGAGCGGCCCATTCAAATGCGTCATAACTCGAAGTTTGAACGGTCTGACCGCCGGCTTGTATGGTTCGTAGGCCATCAAGAAGTTCGTACTTCCCCCACAGGCCACCCATGCCGGAGGGGCCGAGCATTTTGTGAATGGAAAAGGCCAGAAAGTCAATGTCCAAATCTTGCACATCGACGTTCATATGGGGCGTGGACTGAGCGCCATCGATGCAGATAAGCGCGCCATGATCGTGGGTGATCTTAGCAATTTCTTTGACTGGGATTGCAACGCCATCGAGGTTCCCGATGTGGCTCATCGATACAAGTTTCAAATCCTTTCCGGCTTCACCACATGCTGCCTCGAACGCTTCCAAATCAAACGTGTTGTCAGGTTTGGAGGCGACAACTCGGTGGTCGATGCCTTGTTCCTGTTCTAATTGGAGCCATGGGACTAAATTTGAGTTGTGTTCCCTGTCTGAAGTGAGCACGACATCGCCTTTGTTCCAGGAGAGTCCATGCGCCACTTGATTGAGGGATTGGGTTGCGTTTCGAGTGAAGACAACTTCTTTGCTGGTTTCAGCATTAAGGAA
>DUKM01000063.1:8151-9656 GCA_013329255.1 Candidatus Poseidoniaceae archaeon
GGGCTCGTTGTGTAATACTCATGGATCGCTTGAACGACGCTGTCGGGTCTTAGCGTGACGCAAGCGTTGTCGAGGTAGGCTGGGGCGTTTTCTTGGCGGAGGGTCGGGAAATCAGTACGAAGTTTTTTCAAATCCATCACCACACCTCCACGTCCGATAAAAAGTCCAATATGGGCGCATTGATGCCGCATGAAGGGCAATCATAGCGAGTTGGAGCAGCGGCTTTGCAACTTTTGCAAGCTTTCCCAACGGTTGATGTTTTTGAACACCCATCTGTCTGACAAGGCAGTTCAATGGCTCCGGTTGCACTTCGTGTGATTGGCACCTTTTCTTCACACTCCGGGCAGAACGACCCAACCCGTTGTGAATGCTCATTTCCTACCTCTGCCAATTCGGCTTCGGCTGCAATTGCTGCACGGGTTCGAACAACTGTGTCTTGGCCCAACATACGTTGAGGGTACCAAATCACCAGCATGAAGACGGGAATGGACACCAGACCCGAACCAATATGGAGCAAGAGAGGTGTGATGCCTGTGCCAGCACGATCGGCGATAAAGTGGGTGCCTGCCCATGCGGAGAAAATGGTTGTTGCCGTCCAAGAAACCAGCATAAAGCCCCATGCTCGGAGGGAGTGCTCAGCCATTTCCATTTCCATTAATCGAACATCTTCATGCAGGTGATATTCCTCAATGTGGAGGTCACGCGTTTCAGTCACTGCTTTCCAAAAGAAGTAGATGAAAAACAGAACAACGAGAACAATTAATGTTCCAAACATGGTATCGGCCAAGACCAAATCCCGGGGGAAGCCCGGATTCGTTTGGTGATAGAGGACTTGTGACAGGACGAATAGATTCCAAAACACCAGCAGTGAAATGGCATGCGTGCGCATGATCGGGAACATCCTCCAAATTTGCATTGCAAACCAAGCCCAAAGAACCAAGGAAACAAGCATTTGAAGGAACACAACGCTTGAAACTGACTGAATGCCTTCTGCTCCGATTGCCATAGGGTCGCCCCCGTTCATGATTTCTGGCGAGAGGGCCCCGAGCAAAAACGCGACCGCTCCAAGCGCCATGGTGGTCCAATGCCTTCGCTCCCATTCATGAAGCGCAAGGCGAATTTGGAATTTGACTTCGCATTGCAGTGTGTCCAGAGGTTTTGCGATTGGATGAAGGTTCGCAAATGAAAAGAAAGGATGAAAATCCCTCAAGCGAAACGGCATTTCGTCGTGGGCGCCATCTTGTGAGGTCGGTGAACCCACAATCATGGCGTCAGGACTTCCCTCCTCGCTCATGCTTCCCCTAAGGGGTCACCATATGAGTTCTTTTGCCCGTTCAGTCTCCTGTCAACCTGCGAATTGTGCAGTGAGCATTAAACGCAGAAGGCGAGTCGCCGGTTTACAAGCCGAGATCGCATAGCCTGGTATTGCGCGCGACTGGAAATCGTGTTTCCTTTGGATTCGGGAGTTCAAATCTCTCTCTCGGCGCTTTTTCGTTAGAGGACTA
>DUKM01000127.1:0-414 GCA_013329255.1 Candidatus Poseidoniaceae archaeon
TTGCCCTGGTTTTTCACCGATGAGAATGCCGAACCTTTGTGCCTCCCCGCACGCCATGATCAGGCCTGAGCGTTGGCGGAGGATTCGCTCAATACGTTCGAGGGACATTTCTTCAGCATCGCCAGTGTAGGGGTCGAGCATGGCCAAGGGTTTGCCCGTGTGAAGCACGAGGCCGATGGGGTGGAAGTCTCCAGAGCCAAGGAACAGGTAGTGACCGATGGAATCGTCATCACCGGAATAATTGCAACCAAGCACTTGACCCGGGAACGAAAGGCGGGCGCCTCCGATTGGGATTGTCACGTTGTAACCAGCCTCTTCGAGTCGGTCGTGGAATTCGGGAAGCAGGTGCAAGTGTTGAATCGAACCGACTAAACCCAGTTTTGTATCGGTGAGGGGGGCCATGCGCCCCACTGC
>DUKM01000127.1:820-1311 GCA_013329255.1 Candidatus Poseidoniaceae archaeon
AGGAAAGGAATCACCGGTGTCAATTCTGGATCGCCGTCGTAGGTGACGTCGATGAATTGGGTTGGCATACCAGATTCGATGTTCATTTGTGAGTGTCCCATGTGGGCCACCAATTCGACGCCCATCATTTTCATCTTGTCATGCACGAGGTCACAGGCGCCATAGCACGGGTCTGCCGCAAGCACGACCTTAGCGCTTGTTTCAGTCTCGATGGTGTCCATCATTTCGAGCGCTTGCATCTTCAATCCCTCTGGAATTTGCAAGGCAATCAAACGATTGTCATTGGCTTGAATGCGCTCCATCAACTTGTCAAGTTGGAAGTCGTGGCGGTCTAAATCCATAGTTGTCCCCGTGAGAGGGGGCTCGCCCCCCCCTCATCAATGCACCCTCTATGAATGCGATTTAATCATCCAAGACAATCACGTTGCCACCGTCCATTTCAAGGCGGACCAATGAATCGATTTTTATGCTTGGATAATCGGCTTGCAACT
>DUKM01000127.1:1696-2916 GCA_013329255.1 Candidatus Poseidoniaceae archaeon
ATTCCTTCGATTACAGCGCGCAGTGTCCCACCCGTTGAAAGCACATCATCCACAATGGCAAGGCGCTCTCCGGGTGCGATGTCGTTGAGGTACATTGGTTGCTTGGAATATCCTGTTGCCTGATCGATTACCACCTCGCCGTCAAGTCCGTAGGAACGTTTCCGCCCGATAACAAGCGGAACGCCCGTGCGAACGCTCAGGGGAGCCGTCAGGGGTAGGCCCATGGCTTCAATGCCGAGAATAAGGTCAATGCCCGACCAGTCGATGGCCGCTTCTGATAGATCTGTGACCGCTTTGAGCACTTCGGGGTCAAGGCGCGGCACGCCATCGGTGATGGGGTGAATGAAGTATGGGTAGTCGCCTTTCCAAATCACAGGCGCGTTGGCGAGGCTGGTTCGCAGGCGCTGAAGTGCGTCGCTCATGACCAAATGGCCAGCGTGGCAGGGTATGACCTTTGCTCAAAGTTCAGCGAGGAATTCGACGTACTCATCAGGCTCGAGGAGGTTCTCAAGGTCCATTTCGTGTGGTTCGATGATGATGATCCATCCGTGGTCATACGCAGAATCGTTGACGAGGTCGGGGTTGATTTCGACTTCACCGTTCACTTCAGCAATCACGCCGGAGAACATGGAAGGGAAAGCCACCTTTTCTTCTGCGGTCCAGATGGAGAACATGTCTCGACCTTCATCGATTTCGTTCTCAGCTTGCGGCAGAATGACACGGAGCACTTCACCGATTTCAACGGCTAAAAATTCGCTCACGCCAATCATCAAGCGGTCATCTTTTTCCTGATACCATAGATGGTCTCGAGAATATTTTCTATTGTGTGCGACACTGAATTCTACTACTTCTTCATCCATAAGGGGCACTCCCAGTAAAACGCCCCAATCACCATCATATTTCAATTTGAGCCAAATCCGCACATCGTGAATTTCCGTCAAACGGGTTAAGTGAGTCGGCGTTTTCCATTGCACGGGGACGAACATGGACTACGGCGAAACCGAAGAACAGCAAATGATTCGAGAGATGGTCCGAGACTTCGCAGAGAGCGTTCTTTCGCTTACCGTGGAACATCGGGACCAGCAACAAATTCCTCCGAGCGAGGAATGGCAACAATTCATCGAATACGGCCTTCAAGGCGTTACCATTCCCGAAGCCTACGGTGGATCGCCTGTTGACGACATCTCCGAGTCGATCATTGTCGAAGAGTTGGCACGGGT
>DUKM01000127.1:3293-5275 GCA_013329255.1 Candidatus Poseidoniaceae archaeon
CTTCACGGCAATGAAGAGCAAAAATCAGAATACCTTCCCCGGCTCGCAGCAGGGGAAGTAGGGGCTTACTCACTTTCCGAAGCCGGCGCAGGCACTGACGCAGCAGCCATGACCTGCAAAGCCAAACTCTCCGACGATGGCCAGCATTACATCCTCAACGGCGAAAAGATGTGGGTCACCAATGGCGCACAAGCCAAAATCCTCGTTCTCTTCGCCAAAGATGTCGATCACCCCGATTACGGCGTGAAAAAGCACGGTGGTTCCACCGCTTTCATTGTCGATTCAACCTTCGAAGGGTTCTCAGTCGGAAAGAAGGAAGACAAACTCGGCATTCGCTCTTCGGACACATGCACGCTGATTCTCAATGATTGTAAGGTCCCTGTTGGAAACGTCATCAAAGGCGTTGGCAACGGGTTCCCAATTGCCATGAACGCTCTTGACAACAGCCGAATTGGCATTGCAGCCCAGGCGCTTGGCATTGCCCAAGGTGCCTTTGAAGCGGCTCTAAAGTACGCTCACGAGCGAGAAGCGTTCGGAAAGCCAATCGCCCACCACCAGATGATTATGGCGTACCTCGCCGATATGGCCACGCGCATCGAAGCTTCTCGCCTGTTGATTTATCAGGCCTCTTGGGTTAAGCAACAGCATTACGAGAACGGTGGACCGCGACATTCGAAAGAAGCCAGCATGGCAAAATTATTCGCAGGTGACACGGCCATGTGGGTCAGTGAACGAGCCATTCAGGTGCTTGGTGGCTACGGCTACACCAAGGAATTCCCAGTTGAACGTTTCTTCCGGGATGCGAAGATCACTCAAATCTATGAAGGAACGCAAGAAGTCCAGCGAATCGTCATTGCACGTGCCTTGAAGTGAGCGTCAAATACGTGCGCCTGTGGATTCAAGGTTGGCCTGCTTCAAAGCACCAGACCAGCGATAAATGGTGCCTTCTGATTTGACCACTTGGCCCTTCTTGAGCCCCTCGACAAATTCAGTTTCTGACACAGGGAACCTCATGGTGACCGTGTGTTCGCTTCCATCAAGTGTTCCTGTGATGGTCTGTCCGCCGCGGTATTCCCCGGTGGCCATGAGGGTGCGTTCTACCTTTTCGACCTTGATGCTGGAGGTTTGTGAAGTGGATTGAGCGACGATGGCATTGAATTCCGAAAGCAGTCGGGCCTCCCATAGAGATTCAATAATGCCCACGTGGCCTGTAGCAAGTTCAGTTGAAGGCGCTGGTTGTATATCGGGAACCACCGGCGTGGTTGGCGCAGCAGCAATCTCTGGTTGTGCAGGAGGGGCGATTGCCGTCGATGCTGTGACGGCAGCGACTGCAACTGCAGCCGCCGCAACTGGAGCAACCACTTCAACGGGCACTGGGAGCGCCTCAGCAACCACTGAAGCGACAATTGGTTCAGATATGGGGGCTGGAGCAGGAGCAGGAGCAGGCTCGGGTTCTGCAAGCACAGGTTCTGGCGCTAGTACAGGCTTGGGTTCTGCAAGCACAGGTTCTGGGATCATAGGTTCAGGTAGAGCTGGTGCTGCGTTTTCAAAACCAATGGATTCCAAGAAGGCCCACCATTCTGGTAGGGTGATCATTCCATTTCCGTCAGCATCAATGTGCTTTGCGACAAGGTCCGCAACCCAACCAGGGGGTTCAGCGTTCGACATGGTTCGGATTAAATTTAGAATCTCTTCGTTGCTGATCATACCGTCTTGATTGGCATCAGCCATTGCGGTGAGTTGTGCTGCATTGTAATTCGATTCTTTCAACCATTCACCAAACTTCTCAGTGATCATAGCCAGTCTAGGGTCCGATTCCATTCTTCCTTGGTAAGCGGTACGTGCTTGGGTCACAGCTGACCGTGTGGCGTCCGTCATTTGTTCAGAAGCCGTTGCAGCGACTCGAGTTTTGATACCCATTGCCCAATCTTGAATTGCCTTTTGATCCTTGAGCGTGGCGATAATTGTCTCACGAGGCAGGT
>DUKM01000127.1:5612-11013 GCA_013329255.1 Candidatus Poseidoniaceae archaeon
TCACCTAGAAAACGCTCTGCTACGATGGATAATTCTTGATCGCTGAGAAGATTCAAGTCGATTCCTTTTTGAGCCATTCGTACTTCGATTTCTTGCATGATACGGTCTGACATGGGGTTCGCCTCGGTTTAGGAACTAAGGTTCTCTTTCATCAACATGGTGCCGGCTTGTTAAAATTCAACTTTGGGCCAAAAGGCGTGGTTTTCATGCTCCCAATTAAGGCCACAGAGCACAGATTCAACCGCTGCTTCATCGGAGAGATCGCGCTCGATTTGCAAGCGATGAAGCCACATCTTCAATCGCCCCAAGGCAATTCCCTTTCCAAGTCCAGTTCGCTCCATAATCCAATGACCGTCAACAATGGAGGTATCCCCTGCGGAAAGCGGGGCCAACGCCCCAATCGCATCGATAAGATTGTACAATTCATCAGATGTTGCCGGATCCATTTGGGCCACATTGAGACCTGATTCTCGCAAGACAATTTCCAGTTTCAAATGCGTCGCAGTTCGGTGTTGAAGAACCGAGCGAAACACGCGCATTGCTGCTTTACTCCCTTCGGGAACCCTTCCAAAACGGTGGTGTATTTCTTGGACTTCATTCCGTTCTTTTTTCGAAAGTTTCAGATGCATCAGCGTTGCTTCAACCTCTATAGAGTCGTTCTCGCAGAGCAAAAGGGCGAACCGTTCGAGGCCAGTTAGGTCTTTGCACAGCATGTGGCGTTGGGCGAACATGCGATGCGATTGAGTCCGCCATTGTCCGGGTAAAAATCGATCGAGCACTTCATCGCGTGCCATTCGCTCAATCACGTCAGCAGCGTTTGAACCGCCCAAGATTTTCTTCCATTCCATCCATATTCGTTCATTGGTTACGCCAGATAACATTGAACGGTGCTGCTTGAGGGCATCGGCGAGTTCAACATCAAACCGCCAAACGCCGGCGGTGCCACGGTCAAGGAATCGGTAGGCCCGAAGGATCCGCAATCCGTCTTCTGCCAAGCGTTGATAGGCTTGACCAACGGCCTTGACTTGCTCTTGTTGTAAGTCCTTCAATCCGTTGAACGGGTCGTGCAAGAGGCGACGGCCCACATCGATGGCCATGGCGTTGAAGGTGAAATCCCGTCGTTCGAGATCGCCGAGGAGTGAAGTGCCGAACTCAACCACTTCAGGACGTCTTCCATCAGCGTATTCCGACTCGGTTCGCAGCGTGGTGGCTTCATAGAAACCGCCATCTTTGCCTCGAAGGGTCAATGTGCCGTAGTCGATGCCAGTGGGGATGGAATCTGGAAACAACTTCACCATTTCAGTTGGCGCTATGGACACAGCGAAATCGATGTCTCTGCCAGCCAAATCAAGGCCCAAAAAGGCGTCACGAACAGCTCCACCAACGATCCAAATCCCGCCGCCATGGCTGGCAACGGTTGCGATGATTGAGTTGATTTCTTCGGGTAATGACTCCACCCAGGCCACAAGGGAAGGGGGAAGTGGAGTGCTCGGAGCATCCCCCATGACGGGTAACGGAGAGGACGCTGGGGGTGCAGGCATGGGTTTCCTTCCATCCACGACCACGCCCGATGCATGAATAGCATTATCGCACACAAGCCGTTCGCATGGGATAATGTGGGACGAAGAGGATGTGCAATTGGTACCGGTCGAATGGCTGAAGCCGCATGAAGAGATTAAGCCTCGAAATCGAGACAAGTTGCTTGAGATGACCAAGCGCTGGGGGGGTTACACAAAACCACTCATCGTCGATAAGCGCACTGGAGCTATTTTGGATGGCCACCACCGATACTCCATCGCAGGGGAACTGAACCTCGCCCAAATCCCCGTGATTGCCGTTGATTACCTTGCTGATGAGAGCATTGAAGTCGATGTTTGGCCTTCTGCTGAACTTGAAAGCCTCACCAAGCAAGATGTGATCGACATGAGTCTTTCCAACGAAGTGTTTCCTCCTAAAACAAGCAGGCACCGCATTGCTGATCACCTTCCTCCGATCCACGTGCCACTCGAAGTACTCGCCCTGCCTGCTCAAACCACGAGTTCACTTTTGTGAGTCGAAACATATGCCGCTGGTCATTGTTGGCCATAAGCCATAAACGCCTCCGGCGGAGCCCAACGCCATGGACACTCAGCGCGCCCTCATGATTACACTGGTTTTGCTTCTTTCAAGCATAGCCGGTTGCTTTGGCAGTGAACAAGAACTGGAAGAAGAATTTGATCTCAACACGGAAGAACGAACCCTGTTGGGAATGGGTGACTCTGTCATGGAATGGAACAGGGAAGACGCCTCGACTATCCCGGATGTCGTGGGAGAGGAAGCAGGGTTCGCAGTGCTGAACAACGCCGAAAGTGGTGCCCGAGTCATCGAAGAGAGTTACGCTATTCCTTCTCAGTTCGTCGAACACAATTGGGATTGGGTCATCATCAACGGGGGGGCAAACGATGTGGATGGCTACTGCGATGAAGATGAGGGGGCCGTTCTTGATGCAATCATATCGGACGATGTCTCACAAGGTGACATGGTGGATTTGGTCAATAAGGCCTCAACCTTCGCAAAGCACGTGATGCTTGCATCCTACTATGACATTCCGTCTGATTCAGAGAGCATGGTTGGCTGTGAAGCGGTCATGGAAGAGATGGAGCTTCGCTATGAAGCCCTTGCCAACACCCTTCCGAACGTTCACTTTTTCGACATGGGTGACGCCATTACACCCAGCAACCGTGAATATTACGACGAAGACTTACTTCACCCGTCCCCCGATGGATGCGTCGCTATTGGCATGATGATGGCAGAACGCATTCTGGAAATTGAAAATACAGCCCGTCAGTCGGATTCTCCCGTGACGCTTGATCCACTCGAAACGGTCTTCAACGGCATGAATTACGATGGCAATTACTACTATGCGGAAGCAGAATGGGTTGTACACGATCCTTCTGAAATCGTAGAAATTGATGGCATGTTGATGATTGCCAACACGGGAAAGGCTCAAGAAGATGGCTACAATTGCGGTCTAGAAACATGGTACATATTCCCTAATGAGACCTCATTTAGCCCAGGTCAATGCCTGTTGAGCGAAAAGCCAGCATGGGTGTCCCAATCTGTTTCAAGCAACGATGGTGCCTATTGGGCTCCAGGGTTTTTGGATGCAAGAACCATGTATTACACCGTTCCAGTTGGCAATGCCATGGGCAACCCCGACTCAACTGAATCGTGTATTGGAATGATCAAAGCCACTGGAACTGCTCCAAATTTGATTTGGACAGATCACGGATCGCCGATCCTCTGCCAGCCGCTTGGTGAAGCGAATACCGATCAACCTGAACCACCGGCATTGGACCCTGCAACAATTACTGATGATGACGGCCGAACCTACCTCATCTACGGTGGTGCACACATCTGGATGACTGAAGTCAATTCAACAACTGGTGAGCACCTCACCGGTGAAGATTGGGATAACGGTACTTCGGGCACCTATGTCCATCTGGCAAATGGCCCCCTTGATCCAGAAGCCGAAGAGGAGACATGGACAGAAGCCGCCTACATCCACAAACAAGGCGACTTCTACTATCTCTTTGTCAATTGGTTCAGATGTTGTGGAGGTCCAGATTCCACCTATGAGATCTATGTTGGTCGTTCTACAACCATCGACGGGCCTTATGTTGATGCAAACGGAGTTTCGATGCTTGAGGGTGGAGGCACATTGGTCATGGATCGAACATCAGGATACATAGGTCCCGGCCACCCTTCAATTTTCATACACGGGGACACTCAGGTCTTTACTCATCACTTCTACCCAGATGGTGGCGATGAAGAGGAACCTTGGACTGACGGAATTGCTTGGGCTTTCATTCAAGCGAACACGTTGACATGGAGCGAGGAAGGCTGGCCAGTGGTCGGTGAGACTTGGGACCCAATGTCCTATTGGAACACAGCAAACTGAGCAGCACATTTGAACTGGTATCTGACCAGCAGGAAGCGGTGTGCCCATGCGTAGCGTTGTGAACAGCCCCTCGCTCCCCTGGAACAGAGGGTACAGATAACCTCTACCGTTTGGCATAAATATATCATAGAGTGGACTTCTGTTTAGTTTATGGAGGATGAAAGAGAGGACAAAGGAAGATTTGTTTCTTTTTCCACAATCGGCGGCTCATTTTCTGCAAAAGCCGTCAGTTTTTCAGTGGGAATCGGCGGAATCATAATTTTAATTTCGATGATTGCTCTGTTTAATGGATATTCATTCCGAGAAATAACCAATGAAAAAATCGCCGGCACAAAAATAGGTTTCATATTTATTGTAACCACTTCCATTGGATTGATTGCATACCAGCATAAGGCAAAATTTACGAGAAATGCCAATTCTGAGCATGTAAGGTTTCTGAAGCAATTCACACCCTTTATGGTTTATTCTAGCCGAGAATTGGAGATAAAGAAACTCACCTTAAATCAGTTTGTAACCACCCATTCTAGGGAAAATGGCGGCCAAGATTATCGCTATATCACTAAAATATACTATAGTGATAGAGAGATTTTTAGTTGCCCTGTCAGGAAATGGCAGTTCGAGGAAATATTACCTGAACTCTTCATCGATTCTGAAGAGATTTAGTGGGAAAAATGAGTGATTAGAAAGGGGCACCTTTGCGAACGTAGGTATCTTGAAGGGTAGCGTCTTCTCGTCCACTGAGTCCTCTTTGTATAGAGAAAAAATGTCAAGGGCGATATAATTACTTCTTTTTCCATGTAAAAAGAGCTTGTGCTTTATCGTAGAATTGTTCTTCGAGAGATGCAATTTTATTGACTATTTCGTTCTCTGTTGGCTTATCCTCCTTCAGGATTGGAACCATAGAGGACCAAACTCCTTCGCCCTTGATTCGGGAGTAAATTGCAGCTCCAATGTGAAGGAAAATAAGCATGTAACTGAGATTGGCTACAGCCCCATGCAAATCCAATACTACATCGATAACGGTCTGCTCTTCATCAGGCGTTGCGTTTACCGTGTATCCTTGACTGTACAACCCGGCAATCATCAAGCCTGTCAGCGGCAAGAGAATAAAGCAGGCATACATGGCTTTGTGAACAGTTCGTGCAAAGTAATAATGAACAATATGAACTGGTTCCCGAGACCCCAAGAACGTCTTGAAACGACTCATGTATGAATAGCGTAAAATGACAATAACGAGGAAAACAGTGGCGAAAATAATCTCAAACAAAAGGAGATTTGTGTCCTCAAGATCCTCTAAATTGTTGACTTGTTTGAAAATTCCATAGACATACAGGAGAATAAAACTCCAATGAATTGACTTTGCAAGAAGAGTATGAGCTTTTTGCACAACTAATCGCAAAAGCACCTCGCTATTGATTTATCGCAATATCCGAACAGTGGCGAGCCCTTCTCTCCTAATTT
>DUKM01000105.1:0-1956 GCA_013329255.1 Candidatus Poseidoniaceae archaeon
GCGATTTTGCTTTCGTCCAATCATCACGAGCGTGCCAACAAAATCCCCGCTTGCCGCAACTCGATGCATCTCGACTTCCACAAATCCAGCGTCAACCATCGCTTGTTCCCACTGCGCTTCGCTGAGCAAACTCATGTGGACGTTGAGCGCTGCAGGCCATCCGTGGCTGTCTTCGTTTTCGAGGTAATGATCGACGCCTGCCACCAGAACGCCTTCCTCATTCAACCACTCATCGTGCAACGATTTGAGCATTGAAATCGGGTCGTGGAGGTAATACAAGAACTCCATTGAATGAATTAAATCAAAACGCTCTGAAGGCTTCCAATGAGGTAATTTAGCCATGTGGAACTCGCCATCACCGAGGGCCTTAGCTTTCCGAATCATGGCTTCAGAACCGTCAACGCCAACTGCGTGGGTGCAACCTTCAATCGCTTCAATCGCCCTGCACACCCAACCGTTACCGCATCCAACATCAATGGCGGAAAAAGGTGAAGAAGTTTTGGCTAAAGCCATGTCAAGCATCTCGCCAACAGAGGCGGCGTGACCCTTTTCCATGCCCAAGTCTTTGTTTTTATCCGCCCATTCAGAGAACACATCGGTTGCGGGTCGTACGGCCATCATCTTGCCCTTGCTCGGCGTTCTTTCAACATGTCCCTTGTACGAAAGGCACATGCATGGGCGTTTCTTGGCCGAAGCCATGCTGGACACAACCACAACACTGGACGACGTGCTCTTTCCCCCGATTGAAACCTATGATTCAGGCACGCTGCAGGTGACCGATCTCCATACAATCGCCTGGGAGAAATCAGGAAATCCAGAAGGTGCACCCGTCGTTGTGATCCACGGCGGACCGGGTGGCGGTGGCCAACCCGCTTACCGTCAATACTTTGATCCAAGCAAGTTCAACATCATCCAATTCGACCAACGAGGCTGTGGCAAATCAACCCCGCATGCCGAACTTAGGGACAACACGACGCAAGCCATGGTGGCTGATATCGAAGCACTCCGAGTTTCGTTCGGCATCGAAACATGGCATGTGTTTGGAGGCTCCTGGGGCTCAACGCTTTCATTGATTTACGCACAAACTTACCCAGACCGCGTCATCAGTTTGGTTTTACGAGGCATTTTCATGTGCAGAAAAAGCGAATTGCATTGGTTCTACCAAGACGGAGCCAGCCATATCTTCCCTGATGCGTTTGAACCATACCGAGAACACATCCCAAAGGCTGAGCAAGCCAACTTAATCAAAGCATATTACGCCCGTTTAACAAGCGACGACGGCGATGTTCGCCGGGCCGCAGCAAAGCAATGGACGCGCTGGGAGATGGCCACAAGCAGGCTTTTCCCAGATCCGTCATACCTCGAAAAAGCCGAAGATTTAGATTTCGCAGTGGCCTTCGCTCGGATTGAATGTCATTACTTCATCAATGCTATTTTTGTCGAGGAAGCTCACATCCTCAATCATGCTTCAATTATCGCTCACATACCAACGGTGATCGTCCAAGGGCGTTACGATGTTGTGTGCCCGGCACGAAGCGCATGGGAGTTGCACAAGGTGCTCCCAAACAGCAGTTTGGTGATGGTGGCTGATGCGGGACATTCGATGGGGGAAGTCAGCATTGCCCGGGAATTGGTCAAGGCCACAAACGCTCTCTGAGCGGGAACGAACCCGTAATTTCACGCCCTTTTACAGGCTCGGTGAGGCGTCGGCTTGATAGGGTGGAGTTAAGTGGACTCGCATGGAGGCTTACCTCCCGGTGATACCATGACTGAAGAAGGGACCGTCACGCCAGAGATTCGAATTCAACAACTCGAGGAAGAACTTGCTACTGAGACAGACCGTCTACAGAAGTTGTTCGCAGCCTATGAAGCGGTCGAGAAGGACCTGTTTGATTCACGAACTGAAAATGAAGTCCTCGAAAAGGAAATCATCGAACGTGAAATCGAAAAGGAAAC
>DUKM01000105.1:2357-2979 GCA_013329255.1 Candidatus Poseidoniaceae archaeon
CACCTCAAGCCTGAACTCGAGAAAATGGAAGAGAAGTACTCCCGTGAAAAGGACCGCCTCGGCAAGGTGTTTGGAATCGCAGAGGAACTCGATAACGACCTCCGATTAGCTGTTTCAGAAATGAAGGCTCGTGACGACTGGTACGTCGACCACATGCAAATTTTCGAAGACCTCAACAAGGCCATCAAACAGCGATACGAAATGATCGAACGGGCTGTTGAAGCCGAGCGCAAGTCCCAACACATGTCCCGTGCGTTCACAGAACGAATGGACGACATGGTCGAGGCGCGTGCAGCGGACATGACCATTGAAGAAGCCGAGCAAACCTCAGCCGAAGGCGACTCAGCATCCGTTGAAATCGTGGGCGAAAGCGCTGTTGAAGATCTTCTTGACGACGGGAAACTCAACAACAGCAACACCGCAGCACCGGCTGCGGAAGAAGACGCACCTGAAGCAACCGAGGCTAAGCCAGCTGAAGCAACAGAAGCAGATGCTTCCAGTTGGTCAGATGGCGAGGACCCTTGGGCAGAGTGAGGCGTTAGCATGGGTGTGTTGGCCCACGGAGGCCACGCGCCGGTTTTGATTACCTTCATGATGGGCGTAAGTTCCATCATTGTTGGAA
>DUKM01000105.1:3350-3820 GCA_013329255.1 Candidatus Poseidoniaceae archaeon
TCAGCCTTTTTCGTCAACTTTTGGCGCGACCCCGACCGTCCGATTCCAAAGGCACCGGGGATTTTGGTTTCGCCCGCAGACGGCCACGTGATGTTCATCCGTCGAGAACGAGCCACAGGGCGAAGACCATCTCGAAAGGAAATCGATTCTGGGCGCATTGAACACGACGAACTCACGGGTGAATGGGCGCCTGAACCATGCAAGGATCCGCTGGAGTTTGAAACTGAACAACGGTTTGAAGCGGTGCCTGAAGGCGAAGAAGGGGCTCATGATGTGATTCGAATTGCGATCTTTATGTCGCCCCTTGATGTTCACGTGAATCGCTCTCCGCTTGCCGCAACCATCGAACGGATGGAACACCGAACCGGAAAAGGCCTGAAGCGCGGGCCCTTTCGCCCGGCGTACAAGAAAGAAAGCCAGTACAATGAACGCGTGCGAACCGTGTTCATCACCGATGATGGTATGCGGAT
>DUKM01000105.1:4189-14304 GCA_013329255.1 Candidatus Poseidoniaceae archaeon
GGCGACCCAATGCGCCGAGGCCAGCGGTTTGGAATGATCCGCCTTGGTTCTCGAGTTGACATAAGGGCGCCTGCCGAGGCGTTCGAGCCAGCCGTTGTTTCCGCTGAAGCGAACGATCCTCTTCATCCGAAGGGGCAATTCGTACAAGCAGGCGCCTCGATTTTGTTTCAACCTAGGCCTTGAGCCGCGTCGGTGGTTTCAAACACACTCGGCCAGCCAGTCAAACAAGGGGGGCTTCGATGTCGAATCAAAAATCACTCACGTTGGTTGGCGAAGGCAACAAAGGTGCCCGAATTCATGATTTGGTCAAAGCGCCCGCCAACACACCTTGGGCAAAGGCAAAACAACAGTCTTGGGATGCAAGCGAACCAGCAACGGTTTACTACACGCCCGAAACACTTGCTGATGGAACGCCTTGCAGCGCCGTTACTGTGATTTTGAGAACCAAAGGCTGCCATTGGTGGTGGTCGAGCGGTTGCACATTCTGCGGTTACTTCAACGATACGAGGGACGATGTGACAAACGAAGATTTGCACGCCCAATGGGCCTATGCTAAGACGAAGTTTGATGATTTCAAAGAACACGCTATGGTCAAGGTTTACACCAGCGGTTCATTGCTTGAGGACCGCGAGATTCCAGTGCCGTTCCAAGAAACGGTCTTGCGAGACTGCCAGGAACTTGGAAAGGAACTGATCGTTGAATCGAGGTGTGAGCAACTCACGGAAGAAAAGTTGGCATGGGCAACATCGATCAACACAAGTTTTGCAGTAGCGATTGGTTTGGAAGCCTACGATGATGAAGTTCTTCGCTTCCACGTCAACAAGGGCTTCACGACCAAATCTTGGGACAGAGCGGTAACCAACTTGAAGAAATTCAACGTTCGCGTGAAGACTTACCTCATGTTCAAGCCTCCATTCATGAACGAAGCCGATGCCCTCCTGCACGGTGTAAAATGGATTGAAGCGGTTGCCGACCGAAGCGATGAGATTTCAGTCAACCCGATGAACATCCAACGCGGGACCATCATCGACCGCTTGCATCGACACAATGAGTATCGGCCTCCTTGGTTGTGGTCGCTCGTTGAGATGATTCGAAGAGCCCATCCGACCATTCACCCCAAAGATACTGGAAACGGCGGCGAGGGCCAAATCAGCCGTCTGATCATTCATCCCACTGCAGGCGGACGGGTGCGTGGCGCTCACAACTGCGGTTCATGTGACGCAGAAGTTGTTGCAGCCATCGAACGCTACGCAGTTTCTGGCGACTTACAAGAATTCCATGGGTTGTCGTGCGATTGTGAAAAAGCATGGGCCGAAGAGGTCGCATTGGAGCATGCGCTACCAACTCCGTTGGGCATTTCGAAACCTCGTCGAGGCAACCTGTTGGATGCGCTTCGAGCCCCCTGATTGGCTCCCAGCAATCCGTCTTATCCCTCGTTGGAGGGTGTGAATCTTTATGACCGCTGTACGAGTGGGCGGAATGACCCCTACGGGGTCAGTTCGGGTGAACCTCATGACAAACGCAACAAGTCTGCCAGATGTAACCGTTGGAACCGGCGAACCGGCTTCCAGTCGTATTCTTTTGACCCTCTTCGCAGTTGGCGTTATTGGCCTGCTTGCGTTGTTCTCAAACGTCTTCGGTTGGGACAACATTCCATTGCTCGGGGAATTGGTCCCATTGATTGGGAATCTTGGCGGCAGCGGTATCTGGTACTATCTCATCGGACTTTTGATTGGTCTGGGTGCTATTGTAGCATCGCTTCTTGCAGAGGTAATCGTCGATTAGGAGGTGTGATGCATGGAAACAATTTTCATTACATCCGGCCTTTTGGTCGCCGCTCTCCTTCTCACCGCAAACTACCTTGTCAAGGGCGTTGGTGGCATGAGTGCCCCATTGCAACAAATCGGTATGTTCCTGCTCAACAAAGCACCCGCTGGCATCATTGATCTGTTCAGCGACGAGGCTGGAAGTGGCAGCAAGACTTGGATCCGGTTCGGTATGTTCTGGTTTTTGTTTGCGGCAATCTCGAGTTTCCTCGGTCTGTGGCACAGTTATGATCCAAACGCTTTGAACTCCTTGGCAAGCATTGGCTGGTCGTATGATGATGGCTCAATGCTAACGGATTACACCAATGTATTCTTCATGACCGCCCTCAATTACATGTTGATCGGTGGCGCACTTGTTGCAGTTTCTCGCACAGCTAAAGGACGACTTGCAAGCGAGAAGAGCGCCTCCATGGTTGCTCTGCTGTTGACCGTGTCAACCGCAGCCTACCTTTTCCTTCCCGTCTTGCTCTCCTTTGTGAACCTCAACAACGAAGCGGGCTTGATTGAGACCGTCACCAACGTATCCTCCCTCGTTCTTGCCGGTCTGCTCCACGCAGCGATTCTGATCAACATCCTGATCACCATTGCGAACCGAGCATCCGACAACCTCTCTCCAACAACATGGTTCCTTGTGCTTGCGCTTGTCGCTAAGATCCTCGCTGGGTTCTTGGCCTTCATCGGCGAGCTTGCTGACTCCACACAAACCGTGTGGATGGCCGAGCATGTTCTGACCGGCTGGGTTCCATTGGCCCTGATTTTTGGTCTTGCATACCATATCATCCCATACACTACAGGCACTCCAATCTGGTCCGAATCCATGCTCAAAGTCAACATGGTTTTGCTGTTTGTTACCGTACCTCCGTTCTACATGACTGCGGCAACCAGCGCTGAGTTCCTTCAAAACGTTGGAGCAATTTTGCTAACGCTTGGCATGCTCCCACTCTTCGCAGGGTCGTTCAACTTGCTGATCACCGCCAAGTCAAACGCAGCAGCCATCGTCAAGAGCCCCGGTGCTTTTGCAGCAACAGCGGCTATGCTTGTCTTGCCTTTGTTCACAGTTGGTGGCTACTTCACCGGCATGGACGTGTTTGTGGGGCTCGGCAATCTTGGAACGATGGCTCAAACCGTCGATCAAGGGTTCATGTACACCGTTGGCGGCTTAATGATGCTCGCTAGCGTCTTCACAGCCTATCCTCTTGCAGCACGCAAGCAACTGGCTAACGCCTCCAACGCTCAACTTGCAGTCTGGTTCACATTGATTGGTGGCTTGACCTCGACGATCATTCGTTTGATGGGCAACTTCACCGACCAAGCCGTTCTCAACTCGGGGGTCGAAGACGCCGTTTCCTCTTCTGGTGGCTTCCTCTTGGTTTCCTCCGCAATGTTCTACCTGTGTGCACTGGCAACCGTTATGGCTGCTCAAATCATGATTCGAACTGGTACACGCGGTAACCGCGATTCTGTGGAAACCGAAGCGGTGAGCGACATCGATGCCTACACCCTCGGCAAGGGTTCAACCACCATCCGAACCCTCTTGGGACGCGGCGTTGGAATTGACACTCAACTTCACATCGGGGAGACTGAAGAAGAAGCAGGCCCAACCATCATTTCCGTAGGCGCTCACTTGCACAACGAAGAAGTGACTGAGTTCCCAGAAGCTTCCACAGCCCCTCCAGAAGAATTAGTTATGCTTGCCGAATACCTCATGAAATCCGATCAGTCGATTTTCCAATTCTTCCAGTCCATTGATTTGGATGACTCGGGCACCGTGGATGGATATGAGTTCCAAAAAGCGCTCAAGAATGCAGACATCGCCAACCTCCCACCTTGGGAGATGGGCGCACTGCTTGAAGCCGTAGATTTGGACGGCGATGGTAAAATTAACCTGCCAGAACTTGATATTGCTTTGACCAAGATTCGCAGCAGCCAAGCAACTTCCGAAGAAGAGTGAAACCATCAACGGGAGTGAACAAGGTGCGAATTGGCCTTGTTGGCAAACCGAATGTTGGCAAGTCTACCTTCTTCAGCGCAGCAACACTGGCCAAAGTTGACATCGCAAACTATCCGTTTTGCACCATTGAGCCAAACGTAGGTGTCGCCTTTGTCGCAGCCCGTATGGCTTGCCCGTGCAAGGATATCCGAACAAAATTAGAATCGGAAGGCAGGCTCGAACCTGTTACAGAAGACGATCCTCGACAGGGAAGTTTGTGTGAACCAAGAACCGGATCATGCATCGGCCATCGCCGCCTCGTGCCCTGTTTCTTAGTTGATATTGCAGGACTTGTGCCCGGAGCCAGCGAAGGGCGGGGGCGTGGAAATGCCTTCCTCGCGGATCTGGCCAATTGCAACGCACTGATTCAGGTGGTCGATGCAGCAGGGAGTACTGACTTGGAAGGTAACCCTCAGGGGTTGAACCAGCCAGCAGAACTCGCTCGTTCACGGGTTAACGAAGAGATTGAATTCCTTGGTGTTGAACTCGATGCCTGGATTGCTGGATTGCTGGCAGATGGATGGACTCGAGGGGTCCGCCGCGTGCAGGCAGAAGGTGACAAAGGGTTGGTTTCGTACATCCATGAACGCCTCACAGGACTCGGGGCCACCCTCAATTTAGTTGGTGCCTCCTATGAGGCATTCCGCGTTGAACACACCGATCTTGGCGCACCCTGGGATTGGAATGAATCTGTTCTTTCTCATTTGGCCGTTCATCTTCGCAAGGCGCTGTTCCCTATACATATTGCAGCAAACAAGTTTGATGTCGCTCCGGATGGCGTTTTAGACGGTGTGGTTGCAAACGGGTGCATCGTGCCGTGCATGGCTGATGTGGAATTGGGTCTCCGCCGTGCGGCAGGAGCAGACTTGATTGGCTATGTTTCAGGTTCTAGCGACTTTGTATTTACAGACGCTTCACTGTTGAATGAAGCCCAAATGAAAGCCCTCGTCCATATGAAAGAGCGACTTGCGGCAAATCAAGGAACAGGTGTTTCAGCCGTGTTGGACACGGTCTTGTTCGATGAGTTGGATCACATTGTGGTCTATCCGGTTCAAGATGAAGCACGTTGGACCGATGGCGATGGAAAGGTTCTGCCTGATGCATTCGTCGTTCCCGCAAACATTCATGCCAAAACACTCGCTTACAAAGTTCACAGCGATCTTGGTGACGGGTTCATCAGAGGTGTTGACGGACGAAGCCGACGCGTTGTGGGTTCTGATCACGAGCTGCAAGACGGTGATGTCTTGAAGATTCACGCTAAGTCTTGATCAGTGGCCTTTAGGACGCTCGTATGGCGGCGTAAGGCGTGCTAAATCGCCGGAGTATTGTCCACCGCGATAGATGAACCATACCGGTGTGAGCAGGGTCATGGCGAGCAAAACCAAGAGGAAGTACAATCCCCATGGCTGGACATCCCTGAGGACCATGATCCAAAGAGTCCAGAGCAATGGGATGTATAGGAAAATACTGTACCTTCGAGCAATGGTTTGCAGACGAGCACTCCCCAGACCGCTGTCAAACATGTTTGCAGCGTCCTCTTTAGAGACAAGTCCCTGTTCGACACCGCACCGAACGCACATCTGTGTCATTGGTCCATTTCCATGGATGAATTGTTCCCGTGGGTAGGTGCTTGAGCAATGACGGCAGGTTGGCATGGTCTTCCCTCAAGGTGTTCCAAATGCTCACGATTCTTCAAGCATCCGCTCTCATCTTGAGAAAATTACTCAAGACATCGATTCCATTTTCAGAGCCTACGGATTCTGGGTGGAACTGAACACCGAACACAAGGGCTTGCTTATGGCGCAGCCCCATGACATCACCCGTTGCTTCCAGACGGCTTGTTTCAACAAGGTCTGAGCCATTTACTGCAGCCAGAATTAACGAATTATACAGCGCAAATGGCTGCGGTGAGGCTAAGTTTTCGAATAAGCCCAGGCCATCATGAGCAACCAAGCGAGGCGAACCATGAACCGGCCCTGAAGGGGTTTGGATGAGATCCATGCCAGCAGCCACACCGATCGCTTGGTGGCCAAGGCAGATCCCCAGCAATGGAATGTCAAGTTCACCGCTCAATGCCTTTCGTGCAAACTCCATTGTTAGTGGCGAGTCATCAGGGGTTCCGGGCCCCGGTCCGAGAATTATGTGCGTGGGTTTTAGTCGCTCAAGAAGAGAGACCAGCACGCCCATTGGGGAACTTTGGTGTTCAGCAGGTGTTCGTGCTCGATGAACCACGACGGTGTGGCCAAGTCCAGCCACTGCATGAGCGATGTTTTGTGTGAATGAATCAAGGTTGTCAATCAGCAGAACACAGCCTTCGGTGGTCAACTCTTGATGATCGGAAATTATTGTTCCCGGATCAAATGCTCTGGGAGTCGTTTCTGGCTCGAGGTTGTGAATTTCTAAAGCACCTTGAGGGAGCTGTTTTCCCTCATCGGCAGCCCATCCACACGCCTTACGAAGTGCGGCTGCTTTCCATTTTGCTTCTTCCACTTCATCGCTTGGATTCGACCCAATGGTGATTCCACCGCCTGCTGCAACAGCGCCAAACCACTGCTTTTTGTCTCTTTGAGCGATGAGCGTTCGAATGAGAATGTTCCAAGCGCTTGCGCCCGAATGTGAATCAAACCATCCAATGGATCCCGTCCAAAAAGAGCGAGGTCGTTTTTCGAGTTCATCAATCGTAGCGCAAACAACAGTACGCGGGCACCCAGTGATGCTGCCTCCTGGAAACACCGCCTGCAACGCGTCAAGGGAGGTCACGCCTTCCTCCAAATCACCAGCCACCTGTGAAACAAGGTGCTGAACATTGGCATAGGCCTCAACGTCAAAGCGTTCCACTTGAACACCCCCAACCGCACACACCGACCCTAAATCGTTGCGCATAAGGTCGACAAGCATCCGGTGTTCTGCTCTTTCCTTCTCATCGTTCAGCAGATCAAGGCGAAGCGCCAGTTCTTCATCGGCGTTCACCCCACGCGGGCGAGTTCCTTTGATTGGAGCGGTTGTCAACCTTGTTCCATCGGATGTAAGCAAGGATTCTGGCGATGAACTCACCAAGGAAAAGCCAAGGTCTTCAGCGTGAAGGTAGGCAGAAAATGGAGCGGGATTTGACTGGCATAGGCGTTGAAAAACTTCAGAGGGGTGCTGATCGAGCAAACCTTCCCACCACCTTCCTAAGTTGACTTGATACACTTGGCCGGCAGCAATGCTGTCACGAATGATCTCTACACCATGTTCGTGCTCTTCATCCGTCATGCTCGATGATTCAGGATGAGGGTTTGTGTGACTCAATTCAATTTCAGCAAGTGCAGGAGCCGCTTCCAATTGCTCAAACCTGTCTGCCCAGTCATCCCCTGGAAGCGCGAAAGCCTGAACCTCACCCGAGGATTTGGTTTCAGACACAAACCGTTCAACCAGCCAAAGAACGGCCAAGAGGGCTCCTTCTTGAGGCGGATGCTGCAAAGCGATTGGCTGGGTCCATTGCAGCAAATCATAGGCCAGGCTTCCTGACCAGAACGGTCGCTGAGGCATGCCTTCTGGGGGTTGGTTTGAGAAGGGAGTCGGTTCACAAAACGCTTTCAATTTTCCAAGCAGACCAGACAGAGTTTCATCAAATATTGAGGTTGCATGATACCAACAGCCATGCTTCCATTCTTCAATACGCCCGACAAGTTGTGTTGGCTGCACAACCAGTTGAATCTCGCCTTGGCTTGGGCGATGCGGTGGTGCGGGCTCGATGGTGGGTTGTCGGACAATGAAGCGTCTTCGAGATGGGCCACAGAGGATCGAATGCTTCGAAAGGTGTGAAGCAGGCCCTCCCGAAAGCAGGAGCAGTTCATCTGGCCCGCCGTACTTGAAAGCAGAAGAGCCCAATAAACCTGAACGCTTGAGGTGGGCAACGAGGGAGAGCATGCTGTCTTCTATGGTCACGCCCCCACATGAGTCCAAGCGTTCTTGGTTTCATAATGTTGGGTCAGCAACGTCTGGCATTTTTCTGAAAACTCGTGATTTGAACCAACGGGTTCGCCATCAATCGATTCAATTCGAGAGGCACCAATGCCGCTGCCGAGAGCAACTACTTCCAACGCTCGGGCAACGAGGCGTTCATTCAATCGTCCTCGATGAACAGGAACACCCGCTTGTTCCAACAGTGGAGCGAGCAGTTCCGCCGTGATTCCCATAACGCCGCCTTCAGCGGGTGCAGCGAGCCAAGCCGTGCCATCTTCATCAATCACAAGCGGTGTGGCTCGATCGCCATCCACGAGTGCGTAATCATGAACCATGAGCGCTAAATCAGCTCCCTTTGTATCTGCGTGCTGCATTGCGTCAACATAGGGACTCCAATCACCGTGCTTGGTGCCGTTGATTTTCGGTGACCATCGGGGCGCTGGAACCGTCACGGCCTCAATCCCTTCATTTCTCAAGATGAAGGGGCGTGCTTCGAGTGAAATATCGCCGGCACGCGTCAGTTCTAATCGGATTAAACCGGAAGGTGTTCGAACAGTATCCCCTTCTCGTGTTCCAATGCCTTTCTCCCACTCCCTGTTGATTTCACTCATCATGTGCTTAGGCCAAGCAATTCTCAGGCGTTGAGCATGGGCCTCCATCCTGTCAAGATGGGCCTTGAGATCAGCCAGATGAGAACCACCGTCCCATACCACCGTCGTGAAGACGGCGTTTCTCGGACTAGGTGTGCTGTCTTTCTCCATTGTCCGTCCTCAAAGCAAGTCATCCAAAAAGGATGTGTCAATGGCGTTCGAAGGTTGCGTTGGTGTTGTACCAATGCCAAGATCGCTCATCAAGTCGTTGTTTTGGGCAGGTTGCATAACAGGTTGTGAAGGTTGGTAGGCAGGCCTTCCATAGATGTCCTGATTTGCTTGTGGCGCATACAGGTTTTCGGCTTGACCAGCAGGTTGTGCGGGCGCAGCAGGAGCGGCCTGTTGTGGAGCAGCAGCAGGGGATGCAGCAGGCGGTGCAGCAGCATCGCCCCAACCCTGATCGTCTTGAATGCCCCATGTTGCCTCTTGAAGTTCCCAAGACTTCGAGCGATTCCGTTGTGTGCCTCTCGTTCGGACCACCGCAACAAAGAGAATGATCGCTGTGAGGAACAAGCCAGCAGCCAAGAGGTTAGGTGTGGTCAACAACGAAGAGTAATCTACGCCTTCATCTGCTTGAACCAGATCTCCATCATCGCCTCCGTCAGCGCCGTAAGGAGCCAGCTTCACCGGGGTTAAGGCCTGTTTTTCGAACAACGAGTCTTGCGAGGTTACGCCGACGTACCATGCCGTAGCGTTCGTCAAATCTTCAAAGTTTTCCGAAGTGATCAAGAACGAGTTCGAGCTCTTAACATCGGCCACCCATATTGCTTCAAGCGTTGTCGAGTATTCTTCTTCTGCGATGTAAATCACATAGTTTTCAATGCTATCGTCGTCCGAAAGCGTCCACGAAACGAGGATGCTTTGCTCATCCACCCATGTCAGCGTTACGCCGTTGACATCTGGGAGGTAATCGCCTTTCGCATCCACTCCATCGTCAACCGATTGAGCGGATACGGCCACCAGGTCGGTGGTGAATGCGTTTCCAGATGTGTCTCGAACCACAACCACAGCCCAGATTTCTTGGCCTGGAATAACCGGGGTGTCACCAGCCACCACATCGATAGAGAGTGGAAGCTGAGGGAATCGGTCAAGGGTCACAATCGGGGTGCTTGGGCCGAGTGTACCTACACCAACGCTTGTGAATGACCAAGTGGCTGCATAGACTTCGTAGGTGCCGACATCGCTTGCGTCGCTGAGTTCGAAGTCAAGCAAGAGCGCACTGCCATCGTCTGCAGGACGGTCGTACAAATTGAGTGCCTCCAGTTCGAGGCGAACCGGTGGTTCGACATCCATTTCATTGTTCATTGGAATCACTGTTGCTTGTGTCAAATCTGTGAGGTGCACGTTTCCAGCAAAGTCGTGCACGGTGACTACAACATAGAGTTCCACATCTGGTTGAATTTGCTGAGGCGTTGCTTGCGTGATGCTCATCATGTTGCCTTCGCTTCCGTAAAGCGCTGTGGTGAGCGTGATCTCAATTGGATTGAATTCTTCATCCACCCATTGCTTGTTGACTTTCAAGCATCCACAGCGTTCCGGGTTCTCGCCAAATGCAGCCCACGCAGCTGAGAGGTCAGTGAGGGGCTGGTCGGCTGCCCATACGGTGTAATGGGAGAAATCATCAGCGTCTGAAATTGACCAGAGCACATCAACCGATGTGCCATCATCATCAGGATGATCAAAGGCTTGGACGTTTGAGAT
>DUKM01000105.1:14699-14942 GCA_013329255.1 Candidatus Poseidoniaceae archaeon
CCAATCATCGTAAGCAACAACGCCGACATAGTATGCTTGTCCATCTTGCAATGCAACGCCATCAATGCTGGTCAATGTGGTTGAAGTCTCTGCGCAGTCATCAATGATTTTCGCTTGGCTAAACTGATCGCCTTCAACCGAAGCAGATGGAATCGAATCGCCATCAAATCCACCTGCAGATAGTCGAATGAAGATAGCATAGAAAGTGCAGTCTTCCGCAGGGTTCTCGTCCCATGAAATTGT
>DUKM01000146.1:0-1905 GCA_013329255.1 Candidatus Poseidoniaceae archaeon
GGCACACCGAGCAAATCGAGCAGTTGCTTTGTTTCAGCGACCATCTCAGGGGAATAGTGCATAATGCGCGAGGCCATTTTTTGCGCCAATGGGAAATCCCCTGCTGCCAAGGCCTCCTTGTGCACGCGCTCTGCCTCGAGTCGACGGGCTTTGCGCGAGGCTATTTCATCCGCTTTGAGTTCCGGCGCCCTGCCGTCAAAGACGTAGACTGGCTTGATGCCGGCCGCCAATAGAGTGGTTGTTCGGTTCAGAAAACCCATCAAGTGCGAGACGACCTTGCCGTTCTCAGCTCGCAGCGGTCCCCCATCCCCTTGTGGCGATCGGTCTCGCATGGTGGTGAGGAATTGAAAGGCGGTAAGAAAGGCATCAACACCGACTCGTTTTCCCGCAAGACTGTTGAGATCGATGGTCTCTGGCGACGTGAGGTCTCGAAGGTTGCAGCCCATGAAGTTCACATTCGCTTCGGGTATGTGGTTGTTCCCATGCGAACCCGTCAAGAAGTCGGGGCGCAAGCGCTTGACATGGCGAGGCATGTAGCGTGTTTACGCGGATGGCATCCTGCGCTTGGTCGCGCTGAGATTGCCGCATTGCTGCCCATGCTCGAAACTGAGCGACTGAACGGGCGGCGCTTGGTTGCTTTAACTGGCGATGCGCCCGTTGATGACCTCAACGCTGCTGTTGAAGTTTCCAGCGGGTGTCAAGCGATCCTCTGCAACGCAATCGTATGGGACCACCAACAAAATTCATCCCTTGACGCCTTGATTGATTCCATTGTTGACCATCTTGACGACCACCCCCGAACTGGAACCGTTGCGGTTCGCGCTTGGCGGCATGAAGGACGAATCAAGGACGTGAGTCCCAGCCGGATGGCCCAACGGATTGGTGGGCGACTGCACGACCAAGGGTACAGCATTGACTTGGAGGCCCCGGAACACCGCTTTGGCGTGGTCATCGATGCAAGTTCAAACACCATTGTGTGCGGATGGATGCTTGGGTACGGCGAACAGTCGGATGGCTTGGCCGTGCGAAAAGCGGCAGAGCGGCCTTTTTTCAAACCGGTGAGCCTTGACCCGCGTTTGGCTCGATTGGCTGTGAACCTCGCCTCTGGACCTGTAAAGAACGGGACGACCGTTGATCTGATGTGCGGTACGGGGGGTTTCTTGATCGAAGCGGCCTTGTCGAAGCGGTCGGCCATTGGCATTGACCTCGACCAGATGATGGTTGATGGCACCAAACAAAACCTCGAGTGGGCGCTGGCCGCTGAACACCAAGATGGGCACAAGGCAATGGTGCTGAAGGCTGATGCAACTTCGCTTGGTGAAGTCACCGCTATCGAAGCACATCGAGTGGTTGGGTTTGTGCTTGACCCGCCCTATGGGAGGAACTCACAAGGCTCCCTCGAACCTCTCGCTCTGCTTGAGCAGGTGCTGTTGAGTGCCAGCAGTGTTGCCCATCCACAAGCAGGTTTGGTGCTGATCCTCCCCATGCACCCTATGGGGGAGCATCCCAATGAAGAACTACAAGATGGAATCGAAGTAAATTTGTTGCACGGTGAATGGTCGGATGTTCAACGAACCCTCCAAACATCACATTGGTCCATTCAAGGGCGTTGGGCTGAGCACGTCCATGCCAGCCTCAGTCGGCTCATACTTCACGCAACAGTTGTTCCTCAAGATTGAGCAGTGTGATGGCGTCTTCCTCGGTCGGTTCAGGGAATTGTGAACGGTGAGGGCAGCCTTCGTCTAAGATCGCTTCATCCTGTTCGTTCAACACATTCGGGTAGGTGCGGCACCCTCGCGGACGCACTTCATACACAGAACACATGCCTTCTGCATTGGCATCGGAAGAGGATGTTAACAAAAAAACACAAGCTCGAGTCGTCTCGTCATTCAGCAGCGTCAACAC
>DUKM01000146.1:2287-2607 GCA_013329255.1 Candidatus Poseidoniaceae archaeon
GGAGGCCTCTGCTTTTGTCAAGGGCATTGTGGTCTCTCTGCAGCATGCCGAACAACCCGTCGGTATGCATGGAAGGGAGCGGCCCATGTCCGTTGGAAACGACCCGCCTTATTCAAGAAGGGTGGCCAACTCGCGTGGAATAAGGGCGATTAGGGTAGCCTGGATATCCTGTCGGGCTTCGAACCCGACGACGCGGGTTCGAATCCTGCATCGCCCACCAGCACCCACGGCTTGCTTATGCCGTGCACACATTCAACGGGACCAGTGTTGAACCGTTTCCTGACCCCATTGTTGATCGTCGCGACGTGAAAGACCTGCGG
>DUKM01000126.1:0-532 GCA_013329255.1 Candidatus Poseidoniaceae archaeon
CCAGCGATGATATCCACTGCAAATTGTTGTTTCCCAAACGAACGCACATCTTCGATTCCAGCGTGGCTGCTTACGGTTGAGGCAATGTCTTCACTGCACGAGGCTTTGGCTGTCCCTCGGCCCTTTTGCAAGGGCATGTGCTCATCGATTCGAAGGACGGCTGAAGGGTGACTTCGAGTCACATCACCCGCCCAGTGGCCTTCGGGTAACCGAACTTCCATCCGGACTTGTTGTACCCCCATGATTAGAGGTTGTCGGGGTACCTCTTGAAGGTACTCGCATTGCTTCAAAGATTGCGGGTGGTTTCAATTCTGCGAACCGTACCCGATTGGACATCGATTACTTCGCTGAACGTGGTTGTCGTCACGTCGCCAAGGATTGCACCAGGCAGGTAACCATCACAAACACCTGAGGCCGCAAAGATTGCATCTTCGCTCTTACAGAGGTCATGCGCTTCCCAAAGACGGGTCAAATCGTCACCGACCATATGTTCTGCACGTGCTTCTTCTTCCTCAGATCTAAAGACGAGGCG
>DUKM01000126.1:901-1353 GCA_013329255.1 Candidatus Poseidoniaceae archaeon
TCTGGCGCTGCGCCGATGCCCATGAGTAAATCAAACGGCCCATCTGGGCGAGCCGCCCAAATGGCTCCTGAAACATCGCCGTCGCCCATTAACTCAAGTTGAGCACCTGTGGCACGGATTTCTTTGAACAAATCCGCATGCCGGTCGCGGTCGAGTGCAACCACACGAACATCACTGACTGCTTTGTCAAGGGCAGCTGCCGTTTGTTCCAAGTTGTAAGCGACCCCGCCGTCAAGGCTGATGTGGCCGACCAAGTCAGGTCCGCCTGCGATTTTATCCATGTAACAATCAGGTGCATGGAGCAGAGCACCGCGAGGCGCTGCAGCGAGTACTGCGATGGAGTTTGGAGAGTTGTCGGCGCAGTTGTTCGTGCATTCAAGCGGATCGACGGCGATGTCGATCATCGGAGCACCAGCAACGCCAACCATGTTGCCGATTTCCTCACCGATGTA
>DUKM01000126.1:1743-5231 GCA_013329255.1 Candidatus Poseidoniaceae archaeon
CGGCGCATGGCTTCAACAGCGGCTTCGTCAGCCTTGTCTTTTTCACCGAGTCCGCGCCACGCAGCACTGGAAATAGCGGCTTGGTCTACGGCTTCGAGGAAGTGGTGATAGAGGTCGCCGACGCCGCCCATACCAACAGACGAGCGCGTCCCATCCATCAATGAAACGGTTGATGGTTAAGGAGGCATCAACCACCAAGTTGCACACGATTTACGCTTATTCTTGGGTGGGTGGGCTGTACTTCCACAGCTTAGAAGTCACCAAGCACATGATGATAATTTTTCCAAAATCCCATATCAAAAAGGGTTCGGTACCCCAGGCATAGGCCTGAGAGACGGAGACGTTGTACGCTTCAGCGAGCCAAAGTGTGCCAACCGCATAGACTGGAACCATGGCGATGGACCAACACATGAGCTGAGCCGGAAGATCTGCAATCCCTGCTTTGTAGGACCGGTCAAGACCTTCGGCGACAATTGCGGATGCAAATGGGAAGGCCAGCAGGTAACCACCACTGGCAATCAACGCTCCACCGCTGAACAGTTCGTGCCCACCATCGGCGAACACGGGTGCACCAAGAGCGCCGATACCAAGATAGAGTGCTCCAGACATAAAAGCGTCATTTCGACGCAGGTAAACACCTGTGGCAAGCACCGCAAAGGTTTGCATGGTAAATGGAACCGGACTGATTGGGGTCAGGAAGGAAATTTGTGCGCACAATGCCGTGAGGCCAGCAAACAAAACCACGCCTACAGCGCGTTCATTCAGGTTGGTGTTTTGATCGCGAAAAGCAAGGTGCCAATGCAGTGGATTCACCAACAACTGGGGGTTGAGCATGCACTTTCCATTCTTGGAGAGTTTTTAGTGCTTGACAAATCAGACAGCATCGATGCTTCGGTTTGGGATGGAAACAAAGGGAACGGAAGCGCACTGAGCGCTTATGGCTCAGCCTTGAACTTCTCGAGCACCATGATGTCAGAAATGGAGGTGCCCGGGTATTGACCATCCTCATCTTTTTCGATGGATTTCACCATGTCCAGAGCGCAAAGTAACCCTGCGCTCACGCCGGTTAGGGCTTCCATTTCGATCCCAGTTTTGTAATGGGCTGAAACGCTCACAGTGCATCGCAGCGAGGAACCTTCCCATGACCATGCGACGTTGCAACCTTCCAATGGAATAGGGTGGCAATGCGGCACGATGCGTGGCGTGTCCTTGACGGCCTGAATCGCGGCGATGGTCGACGCTTCAAGCACGTCTCCTTTCTTGATGGTCTTCGACTGGATTGCTGCGGCTGATTGGGCACTGATGTTGAGTAGACCTGTAGCGGTAGCGCGCCGTTCAACCACTGGCTTAGCACCAATCTCTACAATCCCTTCAATCGATTTGTCCATGATGTTCACTTACCCTAAACCAGCCTTCCAAGTTTCCCCTTCGCTGGTGACTTCTTTTTTCCACAGGGGGGCCTGCTTCTTGAGTTCGTCGATGAGCCATTCACATGCGCGGAAGGCTTCTTTGCGATGTGCACTTCCAACATGAATGGAGACAATCGCTTCTTCCGGACCAACTGAACCGGTTCGATGGGCCATTGCCACACATCGGATACCGTGAATCTCAATGGCTTGTTCGGCAAGATGGTGGAGAACGGGCGTAAGTTGGGCTTGCCAAGCATCAAATTCCAACCTCAGCACTTCTGCATCGCCTTCTGTACCGCGAGTGATCCCCAAAAAAGAGACCACTGCCCCGCATCCATCAAGCGGCAGCTTGGCCTTGAGCTGATTTTCATCGAGCGCTGTGAGCGCTTCTTCGATGATGATTGGCCCCGCCATAGACACACGAAGAGAACGCATCATTCAAACCTCACGCATGCATGGACTCTCCCATGGGCGGGGATGGAGCAATCCACATCATGGGGGCTGGTTTGTCCGGACTTGCTGCCGCCACGCTTCTAGCACGAGCAGGTAAAGAAGTCCATGTTCACGATGTCCGTGAAGACTCAGGTGCCCGGTTTGACGGCGATTTTCAAGCGCTTGAAAACTGGAGCATGGATGCTGATTTCTTCGACCAATTAGCAGAGTGGGGCTTCGATGCATCCGAGTTTAAGGCCACTGAATTCGACGTAGTGGATTTGATTCACCCTGATGATGCCATCACTCAAGCCGTCACGCCAAGTGTGGCTTACCGAATTGTTGAGCGCGGCACATCTGAGCACACCATCGATCAAGGTTTCAAGCGCCAAGCGTTGGCCGCAGGAGCACAAATCCATTACAAATCGAAGGTCAAAGAAGAGGACTGTACCATTATTGCCTGTGGACCAAAAGGTACCTCGGCCGTAGCTTATGGGGAAATCTTCCATACCGACCACCCAAACCACATTGGGTTTCAACTCAATGACAAACTCGCACCAGGCTCGTACTCATACCTAATCATCATCGACGGCGTTGGCTTGATCTGCACCTGTCTGTGGCGAAAGCAACGAAAAAGCGAGCGATTCCTCAATGAAACAATTGCGTGGTATGAAGCACATTACCCGAACCTCAATCGGAAACCAATCAAGCGGGTTGGCGGAAAAGGCGACTTCACCATCAATCGCAATTACAAGCAGGATGGTCGATACTACGTCGGTGAATCCGGTGGCCTTCAAGACTTCATGTGGGGCTTTGGCATGAGAATGGCGGTATGGTCTGGCGTTCTTGCTGCAAATGACATCCTTGGAAAAGGCGATTATGAGGCTGATGTCCGAAAGCATCTCATGCCCTATGTTCGCACCAGCGTAGCCAACCGCTGGCTCATGAATCGTGTGGGTGACCGAACCTTCAAACGAATGTGCAAGGCATGGATGAAGGACCAATCCAAGAGCGGTGACGGGTTGGTTTGGATTGGAAAATTGTTCAGGCCCACATGGTACAAATCCATCCTCTATCGATTGGTAAGTCCTTTCATGCTCAAAAAAGACCCGAAGTCAATGGGCCGTGGTGTTAAACGAATGCCGTTTCGCAAAGCATTGAACAGGGACGTATGGGAGCAATCCGAAGCAGCAAAGGCAATCGGCGAACAGTGGGATGCAGCGCGCCGGAAAGGTGGACAAACTTCCTTCACCAATGACGCTGAAACCGCCAAAGATGAGCAATCCACACATGCGATTTCTTCTTAATACGAGTCCGAGTGGCTTGACGCATGGACGACCTCTACGGATTGACCCTTGAACCAATGCCTAACCGACTTGTCAACTACGGTGTCACAACCAACGGCATTGCTGTGATTGAACTCACCTCCGACTCGGCTGGTGCTCCAATTGAAGGCGTGAACGACCGTTCCCCTAACACCTACACCCACGGCATGATGTGCGACATCGACACTGCAATCGTCAAGGCTCGCTTTGATGATGATGTGACCTGCATCGTGCTCACTGGAAACGGTGCTTCTTTCTTCTCTGCTGGCGCATCCATTCAGATGCTTAACAGCGTGACACCTGGCTTCAAGTACAACTTCTG
>DUKM01000126.1:5604-6127 GCA_013329255.1 Candidatus Poseidoniaceae archaeon
TGCGCAATCAACGGCCACGCTGTTGGTGGCGGATTGGAAATCGCCATGGCTGCAGATATTCGAATTGCCCGCAAGAACGCTGGCAAGGTCGGACTTCCTGAAATCAATCTGGGTGTGCTTGCAGGTACGGGTGGTACCGCTCGATTGACTCGACTCATTGGCAAGGCAATGGCCCTCGAAATGATGGTCACCGGCGAACTCATGTCCTTCGAAGACGCACACGGCTGCAACCTCATCAACCACATTTGGGAAGGATCTGCAGAAGACTTCCGCCGAGATATCCTCGACTGGTGCAGTCAATTCACCCTTCCAAACAAGGCTGTCAAGGCCGTTGGAAACATCAAGCGCTCGTGCCAAACTGGCCCAGAAATTCCATTCGAGTACCACTTGGCCCTCGAGCGAGAACTCCAAGCGTCCCTGTTCAACAGCGCAGACGCCAAAGAGGGCATCGCAGCATACGTCGAAAAGCGTGTGGCCAACTTCACTGGTCAGTGAAGCGGCGGTCAGATTATTGACGCACGCC
>DUKM01000126.1:6496-7558 GCA_013329255.1 Candidatus Poseidoniaceae archaeon
CAGCGACATTCCAATTCTTCCAGAAGCATCCAAGCCGTGACATGTACATCGGCGCTCGTAAACCAAAGGCGTGAACATTACGAGCAAAATTTGTGAGCTAAAACCTCACTGTTTTGCTGGCCAAAACAGGAAAAAACCGGCCGCAGTCTTGAAATCCCCTTCACCTCTGGCTCGCATCATAGGTGAGCCCATGGCCAAGTACAATGTCCCAGCAGATGTCCCTAACGATTTGATTGACACCTATGTTGCAAACATGGATGCAGCCACCGCTGGAACAGGAAAGATGAATTTGTTTGCATGCGACCAAAAAATCGAGCACCTCAACGATGACTTCTATGACGGTGGTGCAAAGATCCCCCTGACCTCAAACGACCCGGGCCATTTGTTCGAAATTGGACAACGCTGCCATGATGCTGGGACAATCGGCGTCCTCGCTGGTCAACTCGGGCTGATTTCTAAATACGCTCGTGACTTCCCAGACCTGCCCTATTTGGTCAAGCTTAACTCGAAATCACACATGGTTAAGACTGCACAACGTGACCCTATTTCGCAGGCAATGTGGGACATGGACGACGTCATGTCCTTGGCGCACAACGGCATCAACGTGGTTGGTATTGGCTATACCATTTACATCGGCAGCGAGTTTGAGCACGAGATGCTTTCCGAAGCCGCTCAATTCATTCGTCAAGCTCACGAACTCGGCATGATTGCTGTTGTTTGGATGTACCCTCGAGGTCAAGCAGTTGCTGACGAGAAAGATCCACAGTTGATCTCTGGTGCAGCAGGTGTTGCAGCATGCATTGGCGCTGACTTTGCCAAGGTGAACTATCCTGGTGCCTTTGATGGCATGACTCGCCCAGAATCCCTCGCAGTGGCTGCTGAAGCAGCAGGCCGCACTGGAATCATTTGCTCTGGTGGCGGATCGCTTCCAGCCAAGGACTTCTTACAGCGCCTGCACGACCAAATGAGCGTCGGCAACTGCATGGGTGCTGCTACGGGTCGAAACATTCACCAACGCACCACAGAAGAAGCCGTTCGTATGACTGAGGCTTGCCACGCTAT
>DUKM01000045.1:0-6726 GCA_013329255.1 Candidatus Poseidoniaceae archaeon
AAGAGGTTGCAGCCGCAGGAAAGGCACGAGGTGAGCCACGGCGCACTTGGCGACATTATGCCTTTTGTCGGAACGAACGTCCATGCCTGAAATGCGCGACCCTTGTGGTGCGACTGCGGTACGGTGGCCGACGCCTTGACCATTGCCCGCAATGCCAAATTGCCCACCGATGATCATTGATTTTCGGGAGTCAACGTTCCACCCTTGGCAAGTGTTTGCTGGACATGAAGGAAAGTTGCATGATCAAGTTGGCGTTGTTCTTCGCTTCGTTTCTCCACATTTCGCATGGCCATCGAGAGGCGGTGATTGCCGGAGAACGCAGGAGCATGGCGCGCTAAGTAAGCCCAATACATACGGGAGATTGGGCAGGTTTTCTTTGGGTGGAAGTCACACGTCGAACAGTGGTCGCTCATTCGGTTGATGTAAGCGGAGCCTGCCACATACGGTTTTGTCATCATAGCTGAACCAGTGGCAAAGGTGCCCATACCAAGCACGTTTGGCTCAACCACCCAATCATAGGCATCAATGAATGCAACATGGAACCAATCGGTGAGTTCCCTCGGGTTGACATCCAACAAATGAGCGATGTTGCTGAGCACCATCAGCCGTGGGATGTGATGCGTCCAACCTTCTTCCATAACGGAGCTGACAGAAGCATCAAGGCAGGCCAATCCGCTCTTTTCCCCCCAGTAGGCCTGAGGAAGAGGATAATTCTGTTGGAGGTGGTTCGGATGAAGTTCCGGATCGATTGGTGCGGTTTCAAACCAATTTGCATCACGCCGTGAAGTACTCCGGTTGACATCAAGGGTGCGAAATCCATCGGTCACTTCGTGAACATGGTGGACGTATTCTCGCCAAATCAACTGACGCAGAAAGCCTTCAGTGTTGTTTAACGCAGCCTCGCTGGTGAGGGCTAATTCTGCGGCTTCTTGTGGCAAGACCCTGTGCAGGTTCAACAACGGCGCCATTCGAGTGTGAAAGAGACCACGGTTCTTCGATGACATGGCGTCTTCATAGGTTCCGAAATGATGCAAGCAAACTTTGGCAAACGCCTTGGCTTGGGCTAAATCCTCTTGTGTTGTTGGAAATTGAGTTAAGTCCACATCGCCAGGATGCTCACTGAACACACGTTCGACTATTTGTTGCACTTCTTCATCGATCTCATCGAGCGGGTAAACGGGTGGCACGGGAGCAGCAGGGTCGCCTTTCCAGAACTTTCTGTTGGCTTCATCAAAACTGTACTTTTCTCCGATTGGCTTTCCGTCATGCATCAGCCATCCGGTTGTTTTGCGAACGTTACGGTAAAAGGAATCCATCCTAAACGGTGGAGTGTTTCCCACGCTCTTCAAAAATAAGGAACGTGAAGTGAGCCAACCAGTATGGGAATGCCTGACCAGTTGTCCTTTAGCGATGAGGGGTTCGATCTCAACCCTCGTGCTTCGTTCTGCGTGGGCAATGCAATGGATGGGCCCGAGGGTTTGGCTCAAAGCCTCGAGTGCTTCTGCATATCCCTCTCGGCTTGTGATGTAGTGTACGGGGTAGCCATTGGCTTGAGCTTCAACTGCAAAATGCCGTTGACTTGAGAGGAGAGAGGCTAATTTTTGTTTGTGATAGGGGCGAGATTTTCCCTTGGCCTCGGATTCAATCAAGACAATCCCGAGTGGAACATGTGTGCGCTCGATGTGTTTGAGCAAGGCGAGATTCAATTGATCATAAGAGAGCCAAACCCAGACCTTGACTTCCGAAGGTGGCGGTTGCATTTGAGTTGAAAAAAAGCAGCCATGCTGTTCTATGGTGCTTAAATTCAACATTGATTCAGCCTCTTAGGTGTGCATCGACAGCTTGTGCAACTGATTCTGCTGAACGCAAAGCGCCTTCGACGCTTCCATGCAAAGTGTGATCTCCACATTCAAACCCAGTGCTTCGTCTGTCAGAAAGGAGGGTTACTTCTGGCCCAACTTCGGGTAGGGCGTGTTCGATGTGTTGAGTTGCCAGCAGGTTCCAATCTTCAGATGCCTCGGGGAACCATCGCGATGCTTCTTCGCGAACCGCTAACTCAACTGATGCAGCATCCAGCAGCCCCAGTGCATCCGCTCGCTCGCCGACAACGGTGATTGTCACCAAAGATTTGCTCACCGGGGCGTATGTTGGCTGGACATCAGAGGGAACAGCCAAGTGTGCAATCAATCCGTTCTTGATCTTGACGTCTGCATTCAAGAGGACGTGCTTTGACTTGAGAGGGGAGGTGGTTGCAGCAAAATGAAGCGTCCAAACATGGCGCTTCTCTTTTGATTGGTGGGGGTTAAAGGCCCGCACAACTGCGTCAAAGGTACGCAATTGGCCATCGATGTCAACGGTTGTATCATCGATCACCGTAACGGCGGAATTGAGATGAATTCGGTCATCGCCCAATCGCTGGGCCAATTGCATTGGTGCTGCAGCAATGCCGCCTTCGGGAAGCACCATGTCGCCTTCGGACATCATTCGGAATACAAAGCGAAACATTCGCTCGTTGGTTCTTAATTCGTCTTCTAAGAAAATCCCTGAAAACAGGGGATGGAAGAACCGTTCGATCATGGCTGAAGAAAAGCCTCTGTTGAGTAAATACTCTTTCGACGTAGCGTTGTTTCCGTGGAACACATCCGCTTGTTTCCCCCTGCGAACCGCAAAGCGCAGCCGGGCGACTCGGAACAAATCAAAGGGTGAGGCAAATCGGTTCAAACCACTCATAACGCCTTGAAAAGGACGGCGAAAAGGGTCAGCCATTGTCCAAAATTTTGAACGGTTTTTCTTGTTTTGAACAAGCACTGCTCCCGGTTCAAAGGCGAGAGCTCCCATGGCCTTGAAATCGAACGCTCGTTGTGAGGTCGGATAAGCGGTTTGCATTACGTGGAACCCGTGATCGAGAAGAAAACCATCCACTTCGTCGGTGCGCATTCGTCCACCGATGATGCTGGCGCGATCGAAGACTTCCACATCATGGCCTGAGGCTTGGAGCAATGTTGCACATCGGAGCCCCGATAGACCTGCGCCAACGATTGCTATGGAGGCCATATGAACACCTCAAATGTTGAGTTTGGTTTGGAATTCTTCCAAAAACGGGCCCATGGATTGAATCAACAAGGCATCGGGGTGGGTTCTAATTACAAGCCCATCAAGATACATGAGCGCACGAATTATTGGAAACGCTTCCTCGCCAAAGGTGGCGCCAGCGTGTTCCACTGCGGCTTTGACGGTGCCCATCATGATGCGAGTTAAACTCTGTTCGCCGACTGGCTTCTTTTCGAAATCCGTGTAGATTTCTTCCATGGTGGCGTAATATTTCGCTAACTTCTTTGGATTTGGGTTAAGGTCCGTCATGGTCAAGAGAGCATCAAACGCTTCTTGCATCTCTTGCCTAGAGAGGTGGTCGAAAAAGTGGAACAAGGCGTGAGCGACTCGTTTTGGGGCGTGGCAGATAGCGCCGTTGTCGATGAACACAAACTTTCCATCATCATCGATGATGCAGTTGCCAGGGTGCAAATCGCCGTGGAAGGTCCCGATGCCAAACAAGTAGGCACCGTGAATGCGGAAAAACTGCAGTAAAAATTCCCAGGAAAGGGCCTTTTCTTCTATGCCCTCTTCCAGCGACATGCCTTGTATGTACTCCGAAACCAAGATGTCTGAGTTTGAGAGTTCTGAATAATAGATTGGGAAGCGAAGCAAATCCATTTGGAATTGACCATCGAGGGATTCTTTGATTGCCGCCAGTTCGTCTGCACCCTTGATTTCATTGCGGAGATCGAGTTCACGCAGGGTGTAATCCGCTACGTGATTAATCAAGGCCATTGGGTTGCCGACTTTGCGAAGTTTTGGAGCAAACACGAGGAAGATTCGCAACCAACGACGCATCCTAACGACTTCTTTCTTGAATTCAACAGCGTTGGTCTGTTTGATGAACTTGATGACGACTTCTTCCCCGGTCTTAAGGCGACCACGATGGACTTGACCGACTGAAGCGGCTGCAAGTGGTTCATCGTCAACGGACTCGAACGCGTCCATGAACCCTGCCGGCGCTTTGGTGGCTATGGTCTCATGAAGATTTTCGGATGCGATCGATGCTGCGTGCTGATACAATTGTTGTAGCTGTCTGGCTTTCTCTACGCCAAGCAGGTCTGGACGCAGTGCAAAAATCTGTGCAAGTTTCACAGCGATGAGCCCTTGGCGTTGTATCCAATCCAAGTCCGCCGGTTTTTTGCGAAGAATTTGACGCATGAAACGGAAAAACGTCAGCATTCGCATGCCCAAGTCTCCATGGTTTCGCTTATCAAAAGATGTTTTCAATCAAGCAGATTTCCATCCGTTTCATCGATGAAAACGAGTGTGTATCGCCATGCTTCTTCACCCTCGGCTTCCCGTCGAATTCGAACGTTTCCATTTTCAGGGTAACGAGCAAGAAGCGCCCCCTCGATGATTCCATCGTCGAGTTGCCAAAGTGGGAGTACGTCGTCATCCTCTGTTTCCGGATGAGCAAGGTTGACAATAATGTGGAAAAACGGATCCGCATTGTAATCCAGTTCGCCAAGACCAGCATGTTCCCACCAGTCCATTAGTTCGTTGAGGAATTCGACGTGACCTTCGATCTTGCGAAGGCTAAACGCGAGTTCTTCACCGATGCGTTGACCTACTTGTCGCAGCATGGTTCCCAAATCAATGCCAAGTTCATGCAGGCTGCTCATGCGACCTTCTTGCAGTGCAGCACGTGCTTGATTGATTTCGCTGCTCGAAGCGAGGAATGATTCAGGGTTGAAAGGAACGTCATCTTCGGGCAAATTTTCGCTCACCTTGAGAGCGCCTCGGAATTGTTCCAAAAAGGAGCCTTGGCCAACTGTGAGGCGGAGTGGGTCGACAATTCGTTCCTCTGTGAATCGCTTTTTGGCTGCCTCAATATCGATGGCTTTTGACCAAATGGCATTGACAAAGTCGCTGTGAGAACTGGCGAAGGCTTCTGAATTGACCACCAGAGCAGCATCGTCCCGACCTCGCCCGACAGGATTTTCTTCAACATGCAAGAATTGGATGACGTTTCCTGTGTCTTGAAGAACACCCAAGGAACTCACTTCATCAGAATGACGAACCGATATTGACTCGTGTAATTGGTCGTAGAAACGCACTGTTCGCCGATCGAGCTGGGCCAAAACGGTGACAATAACGCCTCGTTCAGCAGCGAGGTTGACTTCTTCAAGGCCCACGGAACGGCAAAGATGGAGGATTCCAAATCGGCCAAGCAGGAGCACCAACCGTTCTTCAGCCTGAGCGGCAAATTCTCCAATTCGCTTGTGGATGTGCTCCCTTCCTTTGAGCACTGCAAACTTAGCGTTGGTGTCATCGGCAGTTTCTTCTGAACTTTCGTCGTATTCCGAAGTTGCTCCAGACATGATTGACTCGAAAGCCTTGGATGTACGCTCGATTCGCTCACGCTGTTCGTTCAACAATCGCTTGAAAAGCACTGGTAGCGATGAACAAGAAAAGCGCATTGGCCGGTCGGCAGTGACGGAAACCAGACCGATTTCAGTCAACCTGGAGAGCGAATTGTAAGCATCAAGGCGGTTTGTTCCCAGTTCTTTTGCCAATTCGCTTGCTTTCAGCTCTTTTGAAGAGGAGAGAATAACGAGGGATCGAGCTTCACGCTCAGAAAGGCCTGCGTCTTCGAACAATTCGAACCAATTCATTTCATTGAGCCTCCAGAGGAAAGTTCACTGAAGGCGTCGAGGATTCGAGCAACGTGACGGCGGGGGCGGAACAACCAGTCGTAGCAGTAATGCACCGTTCGGTCCGGGCCGATAAGGAACGATGACTTTGCAGGGAAACGTCCCAAAAACACCGGCACTCCGAACGCATCTGCGACTTGGCGATCTGGATCGCTAAGAAGCGGGAACGGGAGGTCAAGGTCTTCTTTGAACCGGCGATGATCTTCGATTGAATCTTGACTGATTCCGATTACTTCCACCGGAGGTGTCAACGATTGAAACAAGTCAAATTGCTCTTTGAAGGTCAAGCATCCGCGCTTGCATGTAGGGGAGCCATCCTTGGCGTAGAAGAACACAACTTTCCATTTGCCGTCGAAATCCGATAATGAGAAGGATTCACCGTTCGAGGTAGGTAGGGTAAACTCAGGGGCGGTTTTCCCCGACAACTCATTGGCCATGCTGCTCCCTCAAACCTTGCGCTTATAACTTAAAGTCAAGCCTGTTCTGGAATCAAATGCCCCATGCGCTTCTGTTTTGTAGAGAGGTAGTGGTCGTTTGATTCACAACGGCCAGCGAGATGAGGCACACGTTCCTGTACCGTGATGCCGTTGATGCGCAGACCTCTGATTTTGAGAGGGTTATTGGTCATCAATCGAACTTCGTTCACGCCAACATTTTCCAGCATTTCGGCGCAGAAGGAGTAGTCGCGTGCATCAGCCGGCAAGTTGAGTGCCAGGTTGGCATCGAGGGTATCAAATCCAATATCTTGCAGTGCGTAAGCTCGAATCTTTGCTTCAAGCCCAATACCTCTTCCTTCTTGACGCATGTAGAGAATAGCGCCGTTTCCTTCTTCTTGGATGCGAGCCATGGATGCTTTGAGTTGGGGGCCGCAATCGCACTTCAACGAGCCGAACGCATCGCCAGTGAGGCATTCTGAATGGATCCTGACAATCGGCACGGAGGAAGAGTCTTCGAGGCCTACTGAAAGAACCGAATG
>DUKM01000045.1:7089-8331 GCA_013329255.1 Candidatus Poseidoniaceae archaeon
GTGGGAAGGTTAGCATCTGCTTTGATGTCTGCAACAGGTACGTTTAGGTGAGGCATGCCCCGAAATGAACAGGATTGTATTATAAAATCCTGTTTCAAATCGTATAGGCTTGGAAACAGTCCTTTATACGCTTTTCAGCCAAACTCAATATCATGCACAACGTTGAATGTGATTTGGGTGTCGCAGCAATCGTGCGTCGCGCTCGTTCTATTCTTCTGGTCCGTGAACTCCACGGGCGCTACCAGGGAAGATGGGGCCTGCCCAAAGGCTACGTCGATGCTGGGGAGTTACCCCGCAACGCTGCCCTCAGAGAACTCCGGGAAGAATGCGGTGTTGACGGTAATGTCTTGGGCGTTCAATCTGTGCGAGAGCGCCTTCTCGAAGGCACCCCCGCCATATTCATCGCTTACATGGTAGAGATTGCAAAGGATGCTCAGCCAATCCCTAACGAAGAAGTCTCGGAAGCTCTTTTCGTCCCCGTCGACCAATTTTCCAAGTTAGAATGGATCAGCGATGCAATGCAAACCATGGCTGTTAACGCGGTCAATTCAAAGCACCTGCTTTCCAGTGTCGACTACGAAGCCGCACGCGGCCATCCATATGTTCTTCACACCTTACCTGAATCACGCGGGGGCTTATTATGAATACAAAACTAGCAGATCGAGCAAGAGCCCTTAACACCAAACCACTCAACAGTGAAGGAAAGTACGTCGTTTACTGGATGATTGCAAATCGAAGATTCCACTGCAATGCGGCGTTGGAATACGCCGCCTACGTTGCGCACCAGCAAAACGTACCGCTCATCGTCCTCGAAGAAATTTCTACAAGGCACGACTTTGCCAACGACCGGATTACGGCCTTCGTCGTTCAGGGTATGTTAGACAACATTCGAACCTTCAAAGAAAACAAAATTCGCTACATTCCCTGGGTTGAAACACCACTCTCTGGGAAAAAAGGAAAATTGCACGAACTGGCAAAGGATGCAGTCATCATCATCAGCGATGAATTTCCTACTTACTTCCCCCGCAAAGCAGCCGAGAGCGCAGCCAAATCGTTGCCCTGCAGGTTCATGATTGTGGACTCAAACGGCGTGTTTCCGATGTCTTGGACAGAACGCCCCTACCCCACCGCACACGGATTCCGCCGATTTGTGCATGAGCGGTTCGTTGAATGCATCGAGACTTGGCCGTCCCACATGCCAGTCTCCAGCGACCACAACCTCTGGATGGAAGATGAAGATTT
>DUKM01000045.1:8704-17939 GCA_013329255.1 Candidatus Poseidoniaceae archaeon
TGGCGAGCAGGTGAACAGGGATCCGTTGGAAGGGATGCCCTTTCGACCCTCGATATCGACCACAGCGTGGAACCCGTCAAGAACGTCCGAGGTGGACGAGACACTGCTGTTCGCATGCTCAGAGAATTCTTATCCAATCGACTCGGCCGTTACCATGAAGACAGAAACCAAGTGAAGAACCCAGCGACCAGTGGTCTTTCTCCATGGTTCCACTTCGGTCACATTTCCACGATTGAGGTTGTTCGCCAAGTCATAGATTCAAACGGCTGGATGCCCGATTTGATCAACGCCTCACGACGAGGTGCTCGAGCAGGCTGGTGGGGACTACCAGAACCTGTCGAGGCTTTCCTTGACCAAATCATCACCTGGCGTGAACTCGGATTCAACAACGCTTTCCACAACCCCAATCACAATGACTTCGAATCCCTGCCTAACTGGGCAAAGATCACCCTTTCCGAGCACGCTGACGATGAGCGAACGACATACACCCTTGAGCAAATCCGGAACGCTGACACGCATGATGAGATTTGGAACGCTGCCCAACGGCAACTCGTGAGAAAGGGCATCATTCACAATTATTTGCGCATGCTGTGGGGCAAAAGAATCCTCGAATGGGCGGCTTCACCCGAGCAAGCTGCAAAGTGGATGATTGAACTCAACGACACCTACGCTTTAGACGGACGGGACCCGAACTCATACACCGGCATTTTCTGGGTTCTCGGCCGCCACGACAGAGCATGGGGACCTGAGCGGGCCATCTTCGGCAAAATCCGTTACATGTCATCTGAGAACACCCGACGCAAATTCGACCTCAAACCTTACTTGCAAGAGTTTGGCCATTGAGAACAAGGGGCCTTGATATGCGCTACACTCACACCACCCATGTCGCTGCAGACGTGCAAACAACATTCGATTGGCATGAACGAAAGGGATCCTTTCGCAGGTTGATGCCGCCATGGGAGGAGGTCGAGGAAGTTCGCGCCGACCCAACCCTAGAAGATGGCTCTGAACGAATTTTTAGATTCCCAATGGGCCCGATTAAACTTCAATGGATCGCCCGGCACAAAGGGTACAATCCACCTCACGCGTTTGAGGACGACATGATCAAAGGGCCATTCAAGTCATGGCACCACGTTCACGCTTTCGAAGCCAACGAAGACGGCACAAGCAGAGTCGAGGACACTGTCAACTTCAGCGTTCCGTTGGGCGGCCTAGGCATGTTGGTTGCAGGTCGAAGCATCAACAAGCGGATTGACCGTATGTTCACTGCACGAGGCAACAGGCTTTCTCGAGATATTGCTCGTCACAAGGAGTTTGAACATATTGAGAGGAAAAAAATACTGATCGCCGGATCTTCAGGATTAATTGGCAGGCAACTCGTTGCTTTCCTTGACACTGGTGGCCACGAAGTGTGGCGCCTGGTGCGAAGAACGCCCGCTGAAGGAGCCCATGAAATTCAATGGGATCCAAAAAACGGAACCCTCGACGGCTCGGCTCTCGAAGGCTTTGACGCTGTCATTCACCTCGGTGGTGCCGGCGTTGGTGACAAGCGCTGGAGCAAGAAACGCATGGACCTAATCCGGTCGAGTCGAACCGACAGCACCGCCCTTCTGGCAACCACGCTCGCTGGCTTGGAGAAAAAACCAGAGGTCTTCCTGGTTGCAAGCGCCATCGGTTATTACGGGAACAGAGGCGATGAAGAACTCACTGAAGCGTCCACACCTGGTGACGGCTACCTTCCTGAAACATGCACTGCATGGGAGGCTTCTGCTCAAACCGCAAAAGACGCTGGCATCCGAACCATTCACGCTCGAACCGGTGGAATTGTCCTCGATGCAACCGGCGGTGGACTCGGAAAGATGTTGCTGCCCGCAAAACTGGGCGCTGGCGGTCCAATTGGACGCGGAAAGCAATGGCTTTCATGGATCTCAATGGACGATGAAGTCTATGCAATGCACCACCTGCTGATGACTCAAGCCTGCGATGGCGCTTACAACCTCGTGTCGCCTGACACCGTTCAACAGAAAACATTCGCCAAAGTGCTTGGCAAGGTTCTACGCCGCCCTGCTTTCATCCCAACCCCGCCCTTTGGCGTGTGGATTTTATTTGGGAAAATGGGTGTCACGTTGACGACCGACAGTGCAAGAGTCATTCCAACTCGCCTCACAGAACTCGGCTATCGATTTGAACACACAACGCTTGAACCGGCCTTGCGGGACACGCTTGGATTGTGGCGCTAAGAAAAACCACCGGCGAGACAACATTTGTTGTCGAGTATGAATCAATGAACGGCCCGATTTCAGTCGAAGCCAGGCGTAATGAGGGTTGAGAAGGCAACTTGCATTTTTCTGTAGAAGTTGAGGGTTAGCCTGCGGCTTAGCACGTCACCGTTTCTGCGCACTGCTTCCTTGAGGATGGCGTTGTAGGCCATGCACATCAAACGGGGGGAGCGGCGAGCGTCTTTGTCAAGCAGTGGCAACAGGCCAAGTGCGTTGTTTCTGTTTGCGACCACATGATCGATGTAATGACGCATGAAGTTCTGCCAAGCAGGCTGATTGGCGAGGGTTGGATCGGCTAAGTCTTCATGAGATAGGCCGAATTTGGCGAGTTCCTCTGTGGGCAGGTAAATCCGATTGCGCTCGAGGTCTTCTTGAATGTCTCTAAGCACGTTGACGAGCTGCAGAAACAATCCCATTTCGACGGCATGGCGGCGAGCGTTTGGGTCGGTGTAACCGTAAATTTCGATTAAGCACAGGCCGACGGTGGATGCCACGCGGTAACAATACCGGCGTAGGTCTTCGAAGCGAGCGTAATTTGTTTCAAACAAATCATCTTCCATACCGTTGATGAGTTCTCGCAGGTGTTCTAAATCGATTGGGTAGCGCTGAGCGGTATCGGCCAGTGCGATGAACATTGGTTCGTTCATTGATTCTCCACTTTCGATGCTGTCGAGTCGCGCCCTGAACATCATCAAGCCACGCAATCGCAATCGATGCTGTTCCGTTTCATAAATTGGATTTGCTTCTCGTTGGTCGAGCAGCGTTGAGCGGCGCTCTTCTGTCGCTTCGTCAAAACCGGATAGATCCCCTTCAGGTAGCCAGTCGCCGTCGACAATGTCGTCGACACGGCGGCAGAATGCATACAGGGCATTGACGGCTTTTCTCTTGGGTTCTGGCAGATGCCTGAATGAGCGGAAGAAGGAACTTGATGCTGCCCGTGCAATGGACTCACATTGCACATATGCCGAATCAAGGCGTTCAGTTGAGGATAAACCTGCGTTCTCGACCAATAAGAAACTCGATGTCATCTATCATTCACCCCGGCCGACATTAATCATTCAACAACGTTCATATTTGAAGTATGGTTTTTTCCGTCAAAAAGAACGGAAGAAACCTCAAGCGAGTTGAGTCCAATCGACGTCTGCTTCAGCCATCTCAACTTCGTCAACATCCATTTGAGCCAGTTGCAATTTGCCGGAGAGTTCGTCGTTTACAGCGTGCCAGTAAGAGTAGGCTTCAATGACCCAAATTCCAGATTCACGGGTCCCATTGCCACTGCCTTTCACGCCACCAAACGGTAGGTGAGCTTCAGCACCAGTGGTTGAGTTGTTGATGCCGGTCATTCCAGCCTTGATTCCAGTTTTGTAGCGGTATGCTTCAAGCCGGTCGTTGGTGTAAATAGCAGATGAAAGTCCGTAGGGGCTAGCGTTGGCCAAGTGAAGGGCGTGATCGAAATCTCGTGCCTTGCAAATGGTGATTGCAGGTCCAAACACTTCTTCGTGGAAGCATTCCATGTCTTCGGTGACATCGGTGAACACGTGCGGCCACATGTAGACACCATCTTCGGCCGTGCTGAGGAAGTTTGTTGGCTTGTTGTCGCTGGAGATGCGACCTTTGCCGTGAATGAGGTTTGCGCCGGATGCCTTGCACATTTCGACAGCGACTAAGAAGTCCTTGGCGTATTTCTCAGAAAGCATTGGGCCGTAAAGCACACCGTCATGGACCAACGAATCGCCGATCTTTGTGGCTTCTACCTTAGCCATTAGCTTCGCCATAAATTCGTCATAAATATCTTCGTGAAGAATGAGGTTTCCAAGGGAAGTGCAGCGTTGCCCAGCCGTTCCGAAGCCGCCCCAATAAGCACCTTCAACTGCGTTGTCCAAGTTTGCCGAGGGCATGACGACAAGCGGGTTCTTTCCGCCCAATTCAAGCGAGCAGGAAACCAAGTTGCGCCCACACACTTCGCCGATCATCTTGCCGACTTCGGTTGAACCAGTGAAAGAAATTTTGTTCACTCGGCCTTCATCAACTGCATCGACCAAGTGCTGGCCAGCGCCGCTGCCTTTCCCGTGAACGAGATTGATAACGCCGTTCGGTAGGCCAGCCTCGTGCATAATGCGAGCAAGGGCAAACGATAGCAGAGGTGCGTCTTGTGGACTCTTCCAAACGCAGGTGTTCCCACACATGATGGCTGGAATCATCTTCCAGAATGGTACCGCTGCGGGAAAGTTGCAGGCGTTGATGATGCCACAAACGCCAAGCGGGCGACGGTAGGTGAAGAGTTCCTTGTCAGGAAGTTCGGAATTGACTGTTTGACCGTACAAACGGCGGCCTTCAGACTGGAAGAAGAGGCAAGTGTCAATGGCTTCTTGAACTGAACCAGCAGCTTCTTTCAGCGTCTTTCCGATTTCACGGGTTTCCAGAGCAACGATGGCATCTTTGTGATCCATGAGCAATCGGCCCATGTTTCCAATAATCTGGCCTCGGGTTGGTGCAGGTGTTGCAGCCCAGCCGGGGAAGGCTTCGTGAGCTGCATCCAATGCTGCGTTGACATCTGCTTTGGTCGACAAAGGGAATTCACCGAGGTAATCCTTGAGGATAGCAGGGTTCATCGAGGAAAAGGTTGCACCGTCGCTTGCCAATGTGAGTTGCCCGTTGATGATGTTATAGCCACGAACAGCCGGTTTTCCATTTGGGTTTTCGTTGGCGAGGAACTCAAGACCAGTTTCTAAAACATGAACCATGGTTCGGCCAATAAAACGCCCCTCTTCAAGGTGATGGAGCCAGAAGGGCGGAGTTCTGGCAGATAAAATCATGAAAAATCGACATTAGGTTAAAAGGGGGTCGACTTGAACCAAAGAAGGAGAGGGTGGCACCGAGGTTTAAATGAACTCGACCAACTAACTCATGGAAGTGAACAATATGGCTGGCGATGAAAACACAATGTCCCTTCGAGTAGCAAAAGCAATTCCGTCCGATGTCGGCCATGGCCGTGCACGAATTTCGGGTGAGAACGACCTCGACCTGAAACCTGGCGACATTGTAGAAATCAAAGGCGAAAAACGCTCCACTGCCGCTATTTACTGGCGGAGCCGCCCCGAAGACACCAAAATGGAAATCATTCGAGTCGATGGCATCATCAGGAAGAACGCAGGAGTCAGCCTTGGCGACCGTGTGACCGTTTCTAAAGTCGAAGCAAAAGAGTGCACCAAACTTGTGCTTTCGCCGGTCATGGCCAACAAACAGAAGGTCAAGTTTGGCCCTGGCATCGAAGGCTTTGCCCGACGAGGCCTCTCGAAGCGACCTGTTGTTCAAGGCGATCGCATTTTCATTCCCGGCATGACCCTCTTTGCTGAGGCTTTGCCGTTCGCAGTTGTCAGCACCGTTCCAAAGGGCATTGTCAAGGTCACCAACGACACGGACATCGTCATCAAAGACGAAACGGTCGATGACGAAGACGCTGGTCAATCTGAAGGCATCACCTACGAAGACGTGGGTGGTATCGGGCAACAATTGCAAAAGGTCAGAGAAATGATCGAGTTGCCCCTCAAGCACCCAGAGTTGTTCCGTCGGTTGGGCATCGACCCACCAAAGGGCGTTCTCCTGCACGGGCCACCTGGCACAGGGAAGACCATGATCGCCAAGGCAGTAGCCACTGAAGTGCAAGCGCACTTCAAGTCAATCAATGGGCCAGAAATTATTTCCAAGTACTATGGGGAATCAGAAAAACAATTGCGTGAAATTTTCGACGAAGCTGCGGAAAACGCACCGGCGATTATCTTCATTGACGAAATTGATTCAATCTGCCCCAAGCGCGAAGACGTCAGCGGTGAAGTTGAGCGGCGGGTTGTTGCCCAGATGCTCACCCTCATGGATGGTATGCAAGGACGTGACAATGTCGTCGTCATTGGTGCAACCAACCGAAGGGACGCACTCGACCCTGCCTTGAGAAGGCCTGGCCGGTTCGACCGAGAAATCGAAATCGGTGTCCCTGACCGCGATGGACGAAACGAAATCATGGACGTTCACACCCGCCAAATGCCAATCTCGGAAGACTTTGACATCGGTTGGGTCCTTGACAACACATACGGTTTCGTCGGCGCAGATCTTGCAGCACTCGTTCGTGAGGCTGCCATGAGGGCCCTCCGTCGATACCTGCCTGAGATTGAACTGGAAGAGGAAACAATACCTCCAGAAGTTTTGGAAAAGATGGAAGTCCGCATGGATGATTTCAAGGAAGCAATCAAGGATGTCGAACCGTCTGCATTGCGTGAAATCTATGTTGAAATCCCTGAAGTCACATGGGAAGAAGTCGGTGGCCTAGAAGAAGTCAAGGACCGCTTGAAGGAATCTGTGGAGTGGCCTCTTACTCGACCTGATCTGTTCGAACATTTCGGCATTAAGCCACCACGAGGCATCGTGCTGTTCGGTGCACCAGGGACCGGAAAAACCCTCTTGGCAAAGGCGATTGCTAACGAAGCTCAAGCCAATTTCATCAGCATCAAAGGACCCGAACTGATCTCTAAATGGGTTGGAGAATCGGAGCGGGCCATCCGGGAGATTTTCAAGAAAGCCAAGCAATCCGCGCCTGCCATCATCTTCCTTGATGAGTTTGAATCGATTGCAAGCATGCGATCTTCCAATTCCGACGGCTCTGGAAGCGATGTTTCCAACCGTGTGGTCAACCAGTTGCTTGCCAGCATGGACGGTGTTGAATCGCTCGATGGCGTCATCATTGTTGCTGCAACAAACCGACCAGAAATGATTGACCCCGCTCTGTTGAGAAGCGGTCGATTTGAGCGTGTACTCCACGTCCCACCACCGGACATTGGTGCTCGTGAAACGATCTTTGCAATTCACAGCGAAGGCATGCCACTCTCCAAGTTCGCAATCAAGGACATCATTGGCGGTCTTGACGGATTCACCGGTGCTGATATTGAAGCAGTTTGCCGAGAAGCAGCCCTCATCTGCATGCGTGCCAAGAAAAAGAAGGTCACTAAGACACACTTCGAAGAAGCAATCAAGCGTGTTCGACCGACGGTTACGCCTGAAATGTTGGACTACTATCAGAAGATGGAAACCCGTCTCACGAGTGGCTTGTCTAACATCAAGCGCAACCGCGATACCAGCTTCGGCATGGAATCGATGTGAGACCCTCGTTCCGAGCGACGCATTGATGTGACGAAACTTGTTCGCGAGAGCATTGAAGGAGGTGACAGAACATGGCAATATTCGCACGGGAAATCATCGGAAGGGATGTTGTCGATTCGCACCTCGAACGGTTGGGTGAACTGAGGGACCTCGTTTTTGACAGCCCAACAGGTACAATCATCGCCCTGAAAGTGGCCATTGAAGCGGACATTGATCCATCAAAACTTCCCTGGGAATTGGCCGATGGCTTTGTCCAAATCCCTATCGATGACATTAGCCGTGTAGCAGCTAAAATACACCTGAAAAGATGACTTTAGGGGCCCTTTGGCTCGTTTCCATCTCTCGGTTGGAAGTGGTTTGGGTGAGCATTTGTGCGACAAGCAGTCACAACCTTCTAAACCGATGCGAGAGCGTCCTCATGTCGGAATCTCGCTCCACTTGGTGTTTTTATGTTCGGCGACCGCAACTTCAATTACCGACGAATCGGCCTACAAGCCGCTTTTTGGTTTGTGATGTCGCTTCTCCTGCTCACGGTTTTACTTAATTTTGTCAACATTTCAAACACCAATCAATTGTCCGCTTATGACGACGATTGGGACGATATGTCAGCGTTTAGGGCGGATTTAAAGGACGCTGGAATCAAAACGAGTTCCCTCGTGAGCAGTCCACTCTTGCTTGCCGATATTGAAGACCCTCGCAACACAACTTACATCGTGGCCGGTGTAGAACGTGACACCCTTTCGCTGCCTCAATTTGACGAAGATGGTTTCATCACCATCGCTGCTGATGACGGGTATTCGCCGTCTGAAATTGACGCCATTGTGGAATTTGTCGAGGCAGGTGGAACAGCGCTTGTCCTCGATGATTATGGCTTTGCTGGAACCATTGCAGAAGCCTTTGGGATTCGCTACACTGGATACCAGCTTTACGACACTACCTATGTCGCCGATTTAGATTACAACTTCATTTGGATGTGCGTCCAAGCCACTCCATGCGGCATGAACGGAACCGAAATCGATACATCCACCGTTTCAGTTCACAACCGCTGGAGCGGGAATCTGGGTGAAGGAGAACACCCTTGCGGCGTACTCGACGGTCAAACCATGGCGCTTGAAGACGCAGGCTTGTGCGCTCAGCACTGGGTGGCTGGAGAGATCCAGTACAACGCCACCTACCAAATGCTTCTCAACGACATCACCGCACTCGAACTTATTCCCGGAGCCATCGGCGCTTTGCCGGAGGTATCTGTGCGTGCTGTAACCAGCAACGAAGCCACCGTCGATGTCAACGGTGACGGCGAAATATGGGTTGGCAACGAGCAAAACTCAGAGACCCCCGATCTGTGGGGGCAATTCAATCTCAGCTTCGAAGCCTGTGCACGCAGTACATGCGATCCAAATGATGGGGGCCGAATTGTGTTCATGGCTGATGGGTCTGCGCTCATCAACGCCATGTATGATTACGAAGCGTTCAACGAAGGCGAATACGGCCCAACCAACAAAACGATTCCAAAGAACGACAACCGCAAGTGGGCTATGGATTTCGTCGCTGAGGCACTGATGTCAACCGACCCTGCTGAGGCTGGGCAACCTTCGGAAACCGCAATGGTGATTTTCGATGAATCGCGGCATCCCCAAAATGCTCTTCTCGCTGATTCCTACAACACCGTCTATTTCCTTCTGGTTTACTTTACAGGCGAAGGGCTTGCAATGCTCTTGCTGTTCTTGGTCCTCTTCGTGACCTTCGAAGCGGTGCTGCTGAAAAAGCGGGACCCTGAACCATGGCGCCACGTATTCAGCATCATC
>DUKM01000045.1:18008-21801 GCA_013329255.1 Candidatus Poseidoniaceae archaeon
TGCTGAGGCTGGGCAACCTTCGGATACCGCAATGGTGATTTTCGATGAATCGCGGCATCCCCAAAATGCTCTTCTCGCTGATTCCTACAACACCGTCTATTTCCTTCTGGTTTACTTTACAGGGGAAGGGCTTGCAATGCTCTTGCTGTTCTTGGTCCTCTTCGTGACCTTCGAAGCGGTGCTGCTGAAAAAGCGGGACCCTGAACCGTGGCGCCACGTATTCAGCATCATCTACTACGGATTCGGAGACGCAAATAGGTACACTTACTACGCAAAGAGTGAGAAAATTCGACAGGTGTTTTTATCCAAGGTCCGGAACCAAAACGGCCTCACACGAGAGGAATTCCACGCCATGCCGGCCAAGGACCTCGTCGCCCTCATCAATGACCCCGTGCTTGCTAAATTTGCCATTGAACCAAGCAGGTATTCACTGGAGCAAACCGTTGCGGTGGTTAAACGAATCAAAGCATGGGGCAGAACCTGAGGTGAGATCATGTGGACGCGTAAGGCATCATTTACATTCACCGGTGGTATTGCACTGGTTCTCATCGGGATGATGATTTCCAACCTCCAAATGATGATTTTAGGCCTTACTTTTGTTGCCTTTATCGTGGTGAACTCATGGATTTCTGGCCACGGTGAGGTGGAAGTGCAGCGAACCCTCTCTGCAGATAACCTGTACAAGGGAGACGACCTCTATGTCGAACTTCTTGTGACAAACCGGTCCAACAGAAACACACAGTTGCTCGAAGTGTACGATAACATTCCACACGAAATGAAATTGCGCAGTGGTTTGAATCAAATGCGACTCAACCTAAAGCCGGGCGAAAGCGCTCGAATCCGCTATGTGCTGCGCTGCCCATTGCGCGGTCATTACTCGATTGGCCCGGTTTCGTTGCGTTCCCGCAACACCTTCAACCTCGGTGTCGATGAAATGTACGTCGACCATCACAGCGACATCGTCATCTTCCCACAAATCAAGGAAGTTGAGGAAGCCTTCCTCCGCTCTCGCACACCAAAGATGTACACGGGCGCCACGACCCTGCGCACACCGGGCCAAGGTTCTGAATTCTATTCTCTGAGGGAATATGTCCCTGGAGACCCGTTCAAAAACATCAACTGGAAAGCGTTTGCACGGACAGGCGAACTCATGGTAAACGAAAAATGCCGGGACGCTGTTACCGATCTCTACTTGCTGCTCGACAGTCGGGATATTGCCCGAATCGGAACGGTGCTCAAGAACCCACTCGAGATGGGAACAGTTTCTGCTGCAAGCCTCGCTGCTTTCTTCATCAAGCGCCGTGACTCGGTTGCGCTTGCTATTTTTGATGACAAACTGTCCTACTTACCGCCCGATACCGGTGACAAGCAGTACTTCAAAATCCTCAGTGCTCTTGCTGGAGTGTCACCAAAAGGCGCCATGCCTTTGCAGGCGGTTACCAATTCCTTGAGTGGAAGGTTCAGTCGAGGAAGCCCCGTGTTCATCATCTCTTCATGCGAAGGAGACGGCACCGTTCCTGCTGCAGTTCGTGACCTTGTTGGTCGCGGCCACGAGGTTACCGTGTTGTCACCCTCGAGCATAGACTTCGAACGCCTCGTCAGTCGAATTCCACGAATGTCGTATGAGGTGCTCAAGCTCGAGCGTCAAAACCGCCTCACCACGCTTGCTGGCTCAGGGGCACAAGTCATCGATTGGATGCCAGACATGGATTTGTCTCAAGCCTTGATGCAGGTAAGGGGGTACTGAGCATGGCAGAAGATGTTGGACTCCAGCGCGACGTCACCGTAGGTGGTGACTACAGCCCAAGGACGCTTCACCTGAAGTTGCTGAGAAAGCAGTGGCAAATTATTGCTCTCCAAGTCATTGCAACAGTGGCTCTGGTTGGCATGTACCTGGAAGTCGTCTCAACCTATGTGGTCGGCTCCATTGACCACACCATGCTTTTCGATACCATTGAAGTGCTGATCGGCCAACAACTTCCAATTGGTGATTTCCTCACCGGTGAAGGAAACACAGGACTTGGGCGCTTTTCTGTGCCCTTGATTCTCGGCATGTCGCTAGGTGGAAGCATGGCGTTCTTGGCTTTCCAAACTCCAAAAACTCAACAACGAATCAAACTCGGCTTCATCATCACACTCATTGTGGTTCTTGTTGGACGATTGATTGTTTCTTGGGGCTTCGGCATGCTCACATCGTTTGATTTACGCCTGCCCGATCAAGGTGAATTAGCCACATTAGAATGGCCTCTGTTGATGATTATGTCGCTGATGATTCTGTTCATTTATCTCCTTCCTGTCATTATGGGTACACGTGGAATCTGGGGGCTTTCTAGAAGGTCAATCGCCTGGTCCATCGGGTTCACATTGTTGTTTTTGGGAATTCACGCAATTCTGGCTTTCCCACTGATCAACGGCCAACTTGGAACTTACGGCGAAGCATTAGCGACGATTGAAACTCAATTTACAGAACCAACCATCGGTCTTTTCGGATTAATGTTGGTCACTAAGGAGCAATTTGCTTTGATCATGATTGCAGTCCTCATCATGGTGTTCCAAGAATCATCTTACGGTGTAATCCGCTACCTCGAGTACGCCTACAGACTTCCAGAATCTTGTAAGAGGGACCCTGAGTATGTCCGTCAAATGGACAACGTACTGAACACGCACCTCAAGCACACCTTCGGGTTCTTGGGATTAACTGGCATCGCTACGATGGTTGCTCTTGGTTTCCACAGCGTGTTGTTGAGCATTGTTGAGGATTCCACTGGAAGTCAATGGGCTGGGCAAATCTCGGAATCAATCGAACTGTCCTTGACGTATGGATTGGTCATCTCTGCACTGATGTTTTTGAGCATCATGGCTTTACTCAGGTTCTTCGTCCCATGGGAGCGAGTCTGGGGACTTGTCAACTCCTTACGCGGTCAAACTCCTGCCGGAACAACCTCGATGACGAAAGACATCGTCGATCTTTGAGACTTAGTTTGAGATCAAGCGCTGCATCACACGGCCAATCAATTCGGTCGTGAACATCAGCAGAACCGGTAAGCCACACCAACCTGCGAGAGCAGACAAAACCGTGGAATCAATGGGTTCCATCACCATCGGTTGAACAAAGAAAAAAGCCACAATGGCGCCAATAAACAACAGACGCTCAATGAACAATGGGTAGGTGCGGCCTCTCGATTCTTCGCGACCCATCAGTGTTGTTGATTTTTCTTCCATGAAACCACCTCAGAGGTCAAGCCCTGAAAGACGGGCTTCAAGTGCAGCGAGCGCAGGGTCGGGTGCTGCTTCTGGGGCTGGCTCCTTGCGATGCTCCCAAGATGCGTCGAGTTGAGCAAGTTCGGCTTCGAGGGCTGCTCGTTCATCGCTTCCGTCCAAGTCAGAGGTGGGTTCGATTCGGGTTGATTCGGGTGTGGTTTCAAGTTCAGAACCTGTGGCTGCATCGACCGGGATTGGCATTTCCTCCCACCCATGTTCGTCGGCAACAGCGACCTCGACCGCAGCGTCCAGGGAAACTGGAACTTCGCCTGCGAGGCTGGATTCCATAGTTGCAATCATGTTCTCTTCAACGGGTGTGCGTTGGCTGGCAGGAACAGAATCTCGTTCGTATGGCAACAAGCCGTCGCGCTGGAATTCCCAGAGCATGCCGCGGGGCACGCCATCAGCAAGACCTGATGCATCGAGTTGCGTGATTAATTCCTCAAGCACCCTAGCGGTGTCTTCCAATGCCACAGCCTCACCAGCATCTCTTTGATCGGCTTCCAAGTAAATGTCATCAAGTGCAACTTGA
>DUKM01000065.1 GCA_013329255.1 Candidatus Poseidoniaceae archaeon
TCGTCTGGGAGGGCTGCAATGGCGATGTGGTGGTCTGGGATTCCAATTTCAGTGAGGATGTCCCTGTCAAGGTGGTCTCCATGAATCACTTCCAGATTTGGATGAGCCCCCGTTTTAGAGCCGGAGAGATCGTTGGCCAACTGAAGGTCACGCTCAATGACGGTAACCCGAGCACCGGACTGAAGCCAATCATCAGCAATTCGTCTACCGATGTTGTTGGCACCAATAACCGCCACACGAGGGCTGACGGGGAAATCGGTTGCTTCGTGGCCAAAGATATTCAGAATGCGATTGAAACTTGTCAAACCAGTCGTTGCGACTGCAATTCGGTCGTTTGGAACGAGCATGAAATCGCCATCTGGTACAATGCTTTTTTCTCCATCTCGCTTTAGACCAACAATCAGTGGCATGCCACCTTCAATTTGCTTGGAGGCATCTCTAAGCGTTTGGAACACTACGGTTTTGGCTTGGTTTGTGACATCCAATTCAATGATGAAAGCATCGTGACCGAACGGAATGACTTCTTCGATGGCAGAAGAACGCAATCCTGAATGCAGGCGCTTAATGGCCCCTTCGAGTGGGTTGATTACGTGGTTCACCTTGGCCCATTGGCTGAGGTAGCCATTGTTTTGTTCCTCGATGAAATTCATTTCTCTTACCCTGCAGATGGAGAGCAGCGGTTCGGCGTTCTCTCCTGCCGTTTCTTCGTACACATGGTTGGCCAAGGCGCAAGCAAGTAAATTCCGTTCATCTGAATTTGTCGCAGCCACGAAAACTGATGAGCTGCCAAGGCCAGCTTCCTGTAATTTTTCTCTGGTCGTTAAATCACCGTGAATCACCAACACATCGAGATTTTGAGCGTTTTTGACTGCTCTAGAATCGGAATCCACGAGTACGACATCGATGTCTTCAGCGCGCAACGCTTTCGCTAAATCGGTACCAACTCGACCTGCGCCTCCAATGATGATCCTCATGACATTCACCCTAGGAACTCCGCAACGAGTGGTACCTTGAAATTGCCACCTTTTGAATTTGGAGTCCCATCCGTCTGATAAAGCGGTGGTGAACGATCAATACCGTTCGTGAACGACCCTGGGCGGTAGTAAGCATTGAGCAAATCTCCGCTTGGATCAGGTTCTTCAATCCATGCGATGTAAGCCGTAGGTGTATGAAGGAACCATTTGTTATTGACAACATCAACTTGACCTTGAACGTAGCAACTGTTTATTGCAATGTTATTCTCATTACAAAACGATTCGCTGAGTGGCAATTGGATGTAACCCCAAGCGTGTGCTTCCCATTCCTCAAATTCAATGCTTGTTAGGGCGCCAAAGGCGTACCAGCCAGGTATACCCTTCACACGGAGCAGCGAGAGGAACGCGTTTGTTTGTTCATCACAATCACCTGTTCCAGCTGCGAGGCATTCTTTGCCGCTGCGTGCGATAATGGGTGCGGATTTGTCGTATGTGACGTGCTTGTGAAGGTAGTCAAACGCAGCCCGTGCATAGCCATAGGCGTTTTCATTCTCTCCATTAGGAAGGCTTTGAGTAATGAGGTTGGAAACGTTCATGACCGTGCTATCTTGGCCGTCTATTGCCCAACTGCCCAGCGATCGTTCATCAAGAATTGGGCTGTTGCCGCGGTCATACCATTTTTGGTTGGAGGTCAAATAGGCCTGTGAATCACCAAAACTATCGCGTTGAATCACTTCGTCAAAAGTTCCGCTGTTTTCCATGTTGATTCCGTCGCTTGACCCTGCAATGCGCGAATCAACTCGTCCATCGTCCCACCATGAGTACGCCGTACTGGTGAGCGATACCTTGTAGACGATCTGAGCAACATCGCCATTTGCTAGGTTGAGTTTCACCTTGACGCATGTACTCACGCTGCAATAATCAGGCCCGGTCCCGTAGCCAGGCCACCATATTTCGTGTCCGTTGGACGTGGTTAGTCTATCTTCTACGGATTTAATCGGGAATCCGTTGAGCGGGACATCAAATTCTTGCTGATCAATTTGGATTGTAATTCTGTTGATTTTTTGTATATTTGTAGAGGGTACAGGTTCAGTGCCATCGGTGTAGCTGAACATCGTGGTCGATCCATCAAGGGATTGGACATCTGAGGGGATGATTAAGTTCTCAATCAGGTAACCATCGCCTCCAGGGGTCGATACATCAATGGCTTTGGTAATTGTATATTCCGTCTCAAGAGGGTACGGATGGAAAGGTGCCGCTTGGAGCAGGACAGTTTCCTTGATCGAAGCAAACTTTGCGATTGAGGCTTCTTGAATAGCGGGAGATGTGAACACGAAGGCAATGAAGAAAACCATGACGATCATTCGAGATTTGTTGCGTGTCCGCTTCATGATGTTCTTGGAGCGACCAGTATGTGTTTGAATGACACCTCTGCCGGTTGGGCGTTTGGTCATTTTGTACGTCGTATCTGCAGATCCTTGGTTAAATTGCTGCTCCATAGCGAAGGTTTTGGAGCGAAGGTTTGCCAACACCCGACCGCATGAATAGCAAATCGTATCACCTGGGTAGGTGACACTTCGGCAATAAGGGCAAGAACCCATGACCCTTTGGCTGTGCGGGCGTTGTATAACCGTTGTGTGCGGAAGGCCCCATAAATGCTTATTTGGGAAAGGGTGTGTTTTGCATAGAATTCAACCTTGTATCCCCTTAGTAAGGGAAAGATTACTCATATTATTCGCTCTCATGACCCCGTTGCAGTGATTCCCGCTGCTCGCGAACTTGGCGGGCCCACATTTTCCGCAATCTCTTTTTTGATTCGCTCGGGATTGAATCCCAAATCCATTCATCGGCTCGTCTGTTGACTAACAGAACGAAAGGAATAATGAAAACCCATGCCAAAAGACTGTGCACAGCATAGGCAAACATAGACAAATAAGCACACCGCCAAAAAGTTGAACGCAGAACAGCACCCCATCGCCTACCTTGGAGCATCAATTGGCCGTGGAAACAGCAAATCAACGCTTCAGACCTCGGCGCAAAAATTCCAATCCCTAATACAGTAATCCACAGTTTCATGCTCAGTAAAGTGTCATAACCCTCGAAAACTCGGTAAAGATGGATCATGCCCAACATGGCACCAATCGCTAACCCGAGCGCCCATCCGCTTGTTGGATGAGATGAACCTGAACGCACCCTTTCCCTTCTCAACAAGAAATGTGCAGCAACCGATGTAGCAAGGCAAACCAGAACCAAATCAAACGGATTGGGAATGGCGCTTGAACCATCCATTACCAATCTAAGATAAGGAGCGAGAATGGCGTTGTGAGAGTATGAAGCGTACACCCCACCAACCAATATGCCCCAGAACACATTGCTCCAGGCGGTGGGCAAATCATAGAACCCAGAGTACTTGGTCATCACCCCACGCCAACCCAATGTCATGCCGACGAGCGACGTTACAGCTGCAGCCTGAAACAGCAGAAAGGATGAGGCCATGAGCGTTGGTAAACGGTGCCCTTCATCAAAGCGTTGGCTCAGCACTTGAGCATCGTTGGATTCAAAGACCTCGATGTGTACCGGGACTCATGGCAAGGCTTCTGTTGTTTGGTGGAAAAGGAGGCGTTGGGAAAACCACAACCTCAGCGGCAACAGCAGTCTGGCTTGCCGATGCCGGTTTGCGCGTGCTCTTGGTCTCCAGCGATCCTGCTCATTCAACATCCGATTCGCTTGGCGTTGAATTAGGGCCGGTACCAACCGAGGTGGAGGGTGTTCCCGGCTTATTTGGTCTTGAAATGGATCCCGAATCAAAACTCTCCTCAGTTCTGCCCAAAATGGGTGAAATGATGAACGGAATGAATGGGAGTGGCGGACTTGGAGGCCTTGGTAGCCTGAGCATGATGCTTGACCCCAACGCTAAGGAAGAAATGGAATCCGTTCGCGACGAAGTAAAAACCTCTGATATGGTGATCCCCGGCCTTGATGAAGCGCTTGCTTTTGACGAGTTGTTGAGGCATGTCGAGGATCCGACATGGGACGTGATTGTGTTTGATACTGCGCCAACAGGGCACACATTGCGATTTTTGTCGCTTCCGGAATTGATTGAATCATGGTCGGATCGCTTGATTCGCATGATGCGAGTATCGGGTGGTCTTCGCTCCATGCTGTTTGGGCGCAAAGAAAGCGATGCTATGAAGGATGAATTGGAACGGTTCCGACGGCGCGTGCTTCATGTTCGCCGTGTCCTTTCCAATAAAGAACTCACATCATTTACCCTTGTGACCATTCCTGAACGAATGGGGATCAATGAAACACTGAGGGCGCATGAATCGCTTACTGAATACAACCTTCCCGTGCCAAATTGCCTCGTAAACCGACTCACACCTGAATTTGACCATCCTTTCTTGGCCAATCGTAGGACTGCAGAACTTGCTCGCGTCGAAGAACTCGAATCCAGCATGGTCGGTGTGAACATTGCCACCATGGAACTTCTGGATGACGAAGTGGTTGGTATTGAATCGTTGAGAAGTGTAGGTCTCCGCCTATACGGAGCGGTGCAAAAACACCCTGAGGACCTCGGACCACACATCATTGGGGACGCACTGAAACATTCTATACACCGAGGTATGACGAGGTCAAAAGAAGGAGATATTGAGCGAATCATGTTACATTATCCAGGTATCGACCGGGATGACCTTTCGCTTCGAAGCGAAGATGGAATCCTCTATGTTGGACTCAACGGGCGAGAGCGAGAAGTCGTCACAAGCGTACCAACCAAGGCCAGTCGTGTGACGGCCAAATTAGAAGGCGATGTGCTACGCCTTGATGTTCCGCTCGATGAAGAATAATTCTCATCGCTGCATGAATGCATTCAAATGGGGAAGCCGTTAGGATGACACATGGCACTTGAAGGCCTTTCTCGGGGTATTTTCCGCTCCATTGGCTTGCTCAAGAATAAGCGTAAGTTGGACGATGAAGAACTTCGTGAAATGACACGAAGTTTACGCCGTGCTCTGCAAGAAGCTGACTTCAACGTACGCCAGACCAAAGAGATCGTTGAGCGAATGGAATCGCGACTTCGCGAAGAACCTCCCCG
>DUKM01000066.1:0-2178 GCA_013329255.1 Candidatus Poseidoniaceae archaeon
GTTCTTGAGGAAATTGCAACTGAATTGAGAAAACGCTCCCATGCCCACATGGAAGATGTTGTACAACCCCTCCCTGCAATCAACCTCGTCGATGGCGAATACGTAATGGATGGTGAAGTCAAGGACGGTCACATCTATCAAATGCCATTTGATGGAACCGATGCCCACGCTGAAGCGATTGAACGGTTGACAGGATTTGCATTCTTGGGTGACTCCACCGATGGATACGACGAAGATCAACCCTGCCACATGAGTGGCGCACTCACAAAGCGTCGTGTGCTGTTAGCCAAGACGTATTGAAGGTAAAGCCACTGGGTTTCAACCCCTAGGTGTTCACTCCATCCAAGTTCCGTGGAACTCTTCTGCGTTGTCGACGCGGATGAACAGATCAAGAGAACTCCAAACAAGGCTGTTGAAGCCACTTTCCATCCCTTGCTGGCCACCGGCTTTTGCCGTCATGAATTCAAAGGTATCAGAGGGCGAATGCCATTCTTGCCAGAAAGAAATATCGCCACCTGGACTAAAGAAGTTGAATGTTGGATACCCTTCCGAAAAGAAGGCACAATGGTCTGAAGCACATGATTCTGCAATTTCCCAAGTAATCGGGTTCGCCTCGGTTGGCTTGTAATCCAAATCATCATCGATAATGGTGCCAACCCAGTCATGCATTCGTTCCATGTTCTCTTGATTCGCTCCAGCGATGCTGATTGTCCAATCGTACTTGGCTGCGGAAAACACTTCGCCACCTGGGCCAATGAGAGGCTCAGACAACGGTATAATGGGGTAGTTGAGGGACACCATGTCGAAGTTCATGTAGGCGCGAACAGAAACGTTTTCTGGCAGGTGTTCGACGTAGGCGAGCGAACCCAAGAGGCCTTCTTCTTCACAAGCCCACAAACCGGCCACAACCGTGTGATCGAATTCCATTTGAGCGAGGGCTTGAGCCATTTCTAACGAAACCGTTGAGCCGGACGTGTCGTCGTTAGCGCCTTCATTTGTTCCGCCACCGGGCGGTGTAAACATGTAAGCGATGTCAAAGTGGCCACCTATGATGATGTACTCATCAGGCGTAACTCGGCCCCAGTTGTAACCAACCACGTTCAACTGATTTGGATCGTCTTCGTATCGAGTGACTTCGACGAAATCAAAGCCCATTTCCCGCATTTCTTCGGCCATTGCTTCGGCAGCTGCTTCGTAGGCAGAACCACCTTCGTGGACCGATGCTGATGCGCACCATCGGTTGTTGTATTGGCTGGTCAGCATGTCGATTGTTTGGAAAGCCCTGCGCCCATCCACAAGCATCAATTCTGAACTTTCTTCAAGTTGAACGCTGTGATTTAACATAAATTCGCCAGCTGTGACGTTGAATTCTATGGTGGTTAATTCAGTGTCAAGAATGAGGATGTCAATGGTTTTGACTTCTGCCCCAAATTCCATGATTAAGGCGTCACGATAGACTCCAAATTCGTCCATGAAAAAAGCGCCAGGGGTGCGCTCGACTGTGTATGGTACGTTTGCTTCAACGTGCAATGTGTACACTTGACCGCGAGGGGCAGTTGCCATGTTTGCTGCATTGTCAAGGACCAGAGAAGTAGGCTGTTCAACTTCAGTTTCACCGTAGCAGCCGGACATGACCATGCTGATCATCAGGAGGCTCAACAAAACCGAACGAAGGCGCATCATGTTGTAGGCTCATTCCACTCCCTTATCGAGATGACGGGCTTAAGACAGGCCCAATTATTGCGGTTTAGGCTGGGAAAGACACAGTGCACGGTGTGTTCACATGCCGAAGGAAGACGGATCCATATCCATCTCGCCGTCCTTCATCATCTTCCGCATTTGCTTGTTGAGCTTGCGATTGCCACCCATGCCCTTCATCATCTTACGTGAACGGTTCCATTGAGCGATTAATTCCCGAACGTCTTTTTCGCGCACGCCAGAGCCTCTAGCAACCCGGCGGATTCGGTCGGCTTTGATCTTAGCAGGCTCATTCTTTTCCCAAGCCGTCATGCTGTCCATGATGGTGCGGTATCGATCAAGGTTGCCTTGCATGGCCTCTTTTTGACCTTTTGACATAGCGCCCATACCACCCAGCATGCTGCCTGGTAAAAACGACATCAACTTGTCAATCGTCCCCACTTTTGACATCATTTCCATCTGCTTGTACATGTCATTGAG
>DUKM01000066.1:2560-3277 GCA_013329255.1 Candidatus Poseidoniaceae archaeon
GGTGCCAAATCAATGAGGCCCTGAATATCGCCCATTCCAAGGAGGCGTGAAATGAAGCGATCGGATTCAAACTTTTCCAAATCCCCGATGTTTTCGCCAACACCGATGTGAACAATGGGTGCTCCAGTTGCAGCAACCGCGGATAGCGCTCCACCACCACGAGCCGTTCCATCGAGTTTGGTGATGACAATACCGGTGACGCCAGCAAGGGTGTGGAAGGAAGCCGCCACTGGGCCAGCTGCTTGGCCAACCTGTGCATCAATGACGAGCCATCGTTCATTGGCACGGGTCAGTCCTGAAATTTGTTCGAGTTCATCAACCAGATCTTGGTCGAGTTGGTGGCGTCCTGCTGTGTCAACAATCACGAGATCTGCTGCTGCACACGCTTTGAGTCCGTTGCGAACGATGGTTGGTGCATCTTTGGTATCTGGCTCTCCATACACTTGTACAGAACTGTCTTCGAGCAGTTGGGTCAGTTGAGCGTAGGCACCAGGACGGTGTACGTCCGCTTCAATGACCGCAACACGAAGGCCGTGCTTCTTGCGGTACCATTCGGCGAGTTTGGCTGTCGTTGTCGTTTTACCTTGACCGTACAAGCCAACTAAAAGCAGGGTTGCTCCATGGGGCTGGAACTCATGAGCCGGTCCCAATAGGCGCACAAGTTCAGTGTAGAGGATGTTCATGGCATGGGTCTGCATGGTGATGCCGGAGCGGGGA
>DUKM01000026.1:0-6785 GCA_013329255.1 Candidatus Poseidoniaceae archaeon
GCAGTCGAGTTGACCGCTGCACAATCAGGGAACCTCCTCTATGGTCCACTGGGACTCACAACTTCAGCAGGGGCAACAATATTCCTCTTCGGTGAATTATCAGGACAAACACCTCCAGTCGATTTCACCACAATGCAACCCGGACCACAAATGGAATGGAATGCTTCAACGATTGCAACACTCTACGGAATCGATGTAAATGCAGCAAGCGCAGTTCGCGCTTTGATGATGGGTCCAATATATGGCGAAACAGCAGAATCGTTCGTACCAGGATTTTTGATGAGTTCATTCGGAACGACTCAGTACTTGGAGCAACCTGTGAGTGCGTGGTTATTCGGATGGCACGATCCTGTTAGCGCTTTCCTTGCTTCAGGAAACCCAATGGACATGACCGTTGGATGGGCTTCTCTCGATACCAATGAAACATACTATGGTTCTGACGGCGTTCTCAATGGTAATGGAACATCATACACCATTTGCACTGGAGAAGTTGCAGGATGTGACAAAGGAGAATCTGTATTGGAAGATGGTTCCAATGAATTGCCATGGCATAACACCAGAATGGCTACAGCAACCTTTGGATTGATTGGAGTTGAATACCTCGATGGCGCAACCGGCGGATTCCTTACAGGAACTGACGACAAGGTCGATGTATCAGGCTATGCAGTCGTTCCGGTTACCTGTGACGCAACAGGAACCGTTGAAAATATTCCAGTGGATATCTGTACTGCATCCGTTGAAGCAACATCACGTTCCATTCAAGCAAAGAACTTGGAGACCTTCACTTTGCTCGATGCAACACCAAGCGCTCTACCAATTTTCTTGGGCAGTGATATTACATTGAAGAGTGAGAAACTATCTGGTTTGATTATTGCTGGCGAATCCACAACAACATTCTACTTGGATACCCGTCAAAACACAAACATGACAACAGCTCCACAAATGTCTGATTTGATTAAGGTGTTCACAATCAATTCATCATCGATGATAGAGGCTGGAGATGCTGATACTATGGAAAGTTCAATTGTAACCAATCAAGAAACGTTCGGATACTGGACAAACTTCGATCACCCAGTTGATTACATCACGATCATGTTCTACATCTTGGCCATTGGCGCTCTTGCAAACGGCGTCCGCCTCATGGGTTCCGAAGATGAAACAGATGAATCAATGAAGGCTGAAGCTGCTCCTGCAGAAGAAGCACCTTCCGAAGAGGCTTCTGAAGCAGCAGAGTGAACTTCACTCATACGCATCGATGGAATTGGGACAACAGTCCCAAGAAGCCGTTTATGTGGCGTCAGTAATGGGTGAATTCCACGCCTTCGATGGCGTGGGTCACCTTGTGCCCGTGATCCTCAACGGTGCCAATGATGGCAACACCCGTGAGGCGCTGACTCAGCCAGTCGCAAATGGTCTGTGCGTGCGTCGCATCCACGGCGATAATCATGCCACAGCCCATGTTGAAGGTGCGGTACATCTCTCTCGTTTCGATGCCTCCCGCACTTTGGAGCCAATCGAACTCAGGGTGAGCCGGTAGTGGCGCATCAATGTGCCAGCCGAGGCTGTCATGCAGGCGCAAGAGGTTTGACAACCCACCACCAGTGACGTGGCATATGCCGTGAAGGTCTCGAATTGCAAAGGGAACCTCTTCAGTTGCACAGGCGTGCAACATGTCAACAACGGGGTCGCAGTAAATCTTAGTTGGATTGAGAAACACTTCCCCTAGGGTGAAAGGCATCCCGTCTCGCCCGTCAAACCGCAAAACAGACCGGCCAATGCTTGCAACTGAAAACGGCGTTTCATCCGTATAGGAAGCGCCAGCATGTTCCATCACCTTTCGAACCAAGGAATATCCATTTGAATGAACACCAGAAGACGGCAGACCGATCAAAATATCACCCGCTTTGAGGTTCTCTCCGGTGATGGTGTCGCCTTTCTTGACGTAGCCAAGAGCGGTGCCGGAAAGGTCCAGTTCGGTCACAATGCCTGGGAGTGAAGCGGTTTCTCCACCGGCCAAGGTTACACGGGCGAGCCGACAGGCTTCAGCCAAAGAAGCGCCAAGTGCTGCATGCGTTGCAGGATCTGGTTTTGGTACAGCAACATAGTCGACAAAAGCGATTGGCTCTGCGCCAACGCAAAGCAAGTCATTGACGTTCATGGCCATGCAATCAATACCAACGCCGCCCCACTGGTTGAGGGCGGATGCAATCTGCAATTTACTGCCAACACCGTCGGTTGCCAGAGCGAGCAACGAGTCGCCAAATTCGATCAGTCCACCGAAGCCCCCCGGCAAATCGACGGGTGCTCCGGGCGTGCCTGGTTGGCGCGTCGACCTGCCGAGTGAAGCGATGAGGGACGCTACAGCAGAGCCCTCGAGGTCGATGTCGACGCCAGCGCTTGCGTAATCCATAGGTTCGGCCATGCCCTTGCCACAGAAAGGCGTTTGAAGAACCAACCGGCTGAATCTGCCGCTGGTTCACTTCAGAGCATTGGCTAAGAACGGCAGACTGAGGTCAAGTCTGTGGTCAATACCCGAGTGGGTGCCTGAGAATTCTTCCCAACGATGCTCGATGCCGAGTTCCTTCATTCGATCGACCAAAGCGCGTGAACCATACTGGATGTTGTATTGGTCACGATCACCACAATCAATCCAGAACCCAGATAAGCGGGTTAATCCTTCGGATTTAGCTTCAATCATGTTCAGTGGATCAAACGTCAGCCATCGCTGCCACGCCTCAATATCGACGGTAGCAGTGCGTGGTTCAACCGGCAATTCAATTCCAATCGGATTGTCTGCCGTTGGGTTTCGTGGATCGTACGAGCCAGCCATAGCGCAAATCATCAGCGTGTGGAAGTCAGGCCCCGACATTTTGTGAGCCTTTCGAACGTGGTCGACGTATGCAGCGGCTGAACCGTAGGAAGCAACGTGGGTGAGGGTCTCTGCAAAGGTCGGTTTGAACATCGTTTCAAAACCAACATCTCCTGAATGACAAGCGATTGCATCCCACGCCCCGGGGTTGATCATGGCGTTGACAAGAGCCCCATAACCACCGGATGATTTTCCAACCAATCCAAACCGCTGATTGGTAGCGTAGCGTTCGCTGATGGCGGGTTTCAATGCCTCTTCAAGCCAAGTGGCCCACTGGCCCATGATTGGCGAATCCACGAACTGGTTGCCTCCCAAACTGGTGAACGTGTCTGGCATCACGAAGATGGAAGGTGACATTTCTCCCGTTGCCACCAACCGTTCATGCCGCTGAGGAAGGGTTTCTGTAAACGCCTTCCACCCTGCTCTTGCTGGGCCGGAGGATGTGAATGGTGCGAGGTAAATGATGACGGGCAATTGCTCGCCTGCAGCCATTGCTGTCACGCCCTCTGGCGGAATGTGCACGAGGATTTCACGTTCCGTCGGGTCACCAAGACGGTTGGCCAAAAGAGTTGAATCCACACACCATCGCTCAAGCAAACCACGGGTGGGGGCAAATGCATGGTCGGGCATGGTTCTTCCTTGAGGTGATTGCACATGGATGATGCGGTGATGGCGTTCGGTCAGTGGACACTCGGAGTTCCCCTAAACAGGCCACCTCGGCTTTGCCTTTTTCCAATGGAAACCAAGGGGTCTTGATTCGCCAAAGATACGCTCATAAACGGTTGGCTCTACAGAATGAAAGTTGAGCGAGTAAAGAACCTCCGATGGTGCCCAAGATGTTGCAAGAATTTGACCTCCCCGCTCGCTGGACTTCGTTGATTCAGGACCACTTCGCCGAGGCCGTGCACAACCTTGCTCAAATGTGGCCAGACGAACAATCGCTTGAAATCTCTTACCGAGTCATCGAAGGATTCGATCACGAGTTCGCACATGACATCGTCGAGCATCCGGAGTTGCATTTCCACGCCTCCAACCAAGCCCTGCGCCAATTCCTGCTCGATGCAGGCCACAGCAACATGTACCCGTTTGTCCGAATTGTTCACCTTCCTAGCGACCAAATTCGGACCGTCTCTCAGTTGCGTGCTGACGACATCAGCAGCATGCTTGCCATCGATGCAGTCGCAACCAAAATCACTGGTGTCCGCCCTCGGATTTATGCAGCAACCTTCGAATGCATCGGGTGCGGCCACACCATGGTCATCAACCAACCAAACGAACAGGAATTAATCGAACCGATTGAATGCCAGCAGATCGATGGTGGTTGTGGGCGGGCAAAACGCCAAACTCGCTTCGAATTAAGACAAAAAGATTCCATTCTCATCAATTCACAATTTGTTGAACTTCAAGAATTACCAGAACAAATGAAGGGTGGAATTCAGCCCGAACGAATTCTATGCATCGCAGAACACGATTTGGCTGGTAAACTCAACCCCGGAGATCGAGTCAAAGCCAACGGTGTGTTGTTTATTCGTTCACAACGAAAAAGCGGCAAAGACACCCCTGTGTTCGATATTTTCTTGAGGATTCATTCCCTTGAGCGGCAAAACATTCCGTTGGAAGAAATTGTCATCACAGAAGATGAGGAGCTGGAAATCAAAGAACTGTCTCGCCGGCCTGACATTTACGATGTCTTTACCAACAGCATCGCTCCCTCGATCTTCGGGATGACGGAAGTCAAGCGTTCGCTCATGCTCCAGTTGTTTGGCGGCGTTGCTCGTTTGAACACCGATGGAACTCGAAACCGTGGCGACCTTCACATTCTGCTCATGGGCGACCCTGGGGTGGCTAAATCTCAGTTGCTCAACTACATGGCAGATATTTCTCCACGTGGCCGGTTCACTTCAGGACAATCAGCCTCGGCTGCAGGTTTGACAGCAGCAGCCGTCCAAGACCCAGCGGCAGATGGCCGATGGACCTTGGAAGCAGGCGCGCTTGTGCTTGCGGATTTAGGACTCGCAGCAATTGACGAATTCGACAAAATGAACGAAGGCGACCGCTCGAGCATGCACGAAGCAATGGAACAGCAGAAGATTTCGATTTCCAAGGCTGGCATCAACGCAAGCCTGCGAACACGGTGCGCCGTTTTGGCTGCAGCGAACCCCAAGAGCGGTCGGTTTGAACCGGTGTCGGAAACGCCATTCACCGCTCAAATTAATCTCGCACCCCCTCTTGTATCCCGTTTCGATATCATCTGGTTGCTTACCGACGACCCAGATACGGATAAGGACGCCAAGATTGCGAAGCACATCATCGACAACCGTCTGCTGGGTGTGAGTGAGTTGCTGGTCAATGAAGGATCAGCGCCAGACCCGACAAAAACATCGGCTGAGGCTGGCATTAAGAACACAAAAGAGCATGGGGAAGTCCTTTCACGTGATTTGATTCGCAAGTACATCGCTTATGCAAAGCGCAGCATACACCCGTCTTTGGAACAGGAGGCTCGCGATATGATTGTTGACTTTTACGTCGAGACGAGAAAACAAATTGGGGACTTTACCGACACCGTCGCCATCACAGCTCGTTCTCTTGAAGCACTGGCTCGCCTGGCTGAAGCAAGCGCTCGCATTCGCTTGTCACAAGTGGCCACAACCGACGATGCACATCGAGCCATCAGAATCACCAAGCTTTGGCGAATGGATTTGATGGGTGGCAACTACGATGAAACTGCGCTTCATACGGGTCAGAAAGGATCGGCTCGAAATCGGAAGAGAATAATGCTCGATATCGTAACAACCCTTGCTGTTGACAACGGCGGCGTAGCACAGCATAACGATGTGCTCAACGAGGCAGAACGCCACAAAATTGATCGCGGTGCAGCGGAAGATATCCTCGACAAATTCCATCAAGACGGTAAGTTGTTCAGGCCGAGTGGCTATGACACGCATGGAATCCCTTGATGTTCATGGGTTTCAATCTTGAAGGATGAACTCGTGGGTTGCACCATGGCCGAGCCTCGCACCACCGAGCCTGTAGGCCAAGTCGATGACGCAGCCTCCCTTTCACCAGACGAACTTGGTTTCATGTGCGGGATTGAAGTTCACCAGCAATTGGCAACAGGAAAGTTGCATTCGCGTCAACCCGGCGTTCTCTATGACATCACCATCGACACGGTACCTGAGGATTGGAAACGGTTTGAGCGAAAACTGCGAGCCGCCCGCGGAGAAGGTGGAGCCATCGACGTTGCTGCTCGCTTTGAATCACGGCGCAACCGCTCGTTTGTCTACGTGCAAAGCCCCAACGCCGGCTTGATTGAACTCGACGACCAGCCTCCATTGGATCACGATGAAGACGCAATTCAAATCGCACTCACCGTTTCTGCGTTGCTCGATGCAAAACCCGTATCCCTCCTTCAAACCATGAGGAAAACAGTCGTCGACGGGTCCAACACAAGCGGCTTTCAGCGAACCTCACTTGTTGCCACCGATGGAACCCTTCACACTGAAGATGGCCCGGTTGGTATTGATGTGCTGTGCCTCGAAGAAGACAGCGCTCGGAAGTTAGACACCTTGACGACATCCAATGGCGAGCAAGTCATCTACAACCTCGATCGACTGGGGCTTCCATTGATTGAAATCGCAACGGCACCCGATGTTCTTACGCCTGAGCACGCCCAAATCACTTCGATGGCCCTCGGCCGTGTGTTGCGCCAAACACGCAAGGTTCGGCGCGGGCTTGGAAGCATCCGCCAAGATTTGAACGTCTCTCTTGCCTGCGGGGACCGCGTCGAAATCAAAGGGTGCCAAGACCTCAATTGGATCCCGCGCATCATCCGCCTTGAAATGGCTCGCCAACTTCATTTCTATCGTTTAGCGAATGAATTGAGGAGCATGCTTGAGTTACCACTTCTCCCTCCCGA
>DUKM01000026.1:7160-9110 GCA_013329255.1 Candidatus Poseidoniaceae archaeon
CCTGCCGCTCCATCTGGTTGACGTGTCGACTTCCTTTGCTTCTTGCGAATCTAAGATGGTCGTTGGTGGCCTCGCCAAAGGGCACGCTATGCTCGGTTTGCCACTGCCAGGACTGAGCGGCAAAATTGGAACTAAAACCCTCGATAAAGAAGGCTCACAGATGCCTAGGCTTGGTCGAGAATTGGCCGGCGCTGCAAAACTTGCGGGCGTCAAGGGCGTGTTTCATTCCGATGAATTGCCCGCCTACGGGATTGAACAAACCCACATTGACGAAGTTCGCCAAAGCCTTTCGCTCACCGATCAAGACGGATTCATCTTGTGCCTCGCTCCAATGTGGCAAGCGGAATTGGCGCTTGAAAGTGTGCTCCAGAGGGCGAGGAAATCATGGCACCGAACGGCACAAGAAGTTCGCAACGTCGTGGTCAAGAAAGGCGCTCCTGAAGACGGCACAACCGCCCCAATGCGCCCTCTGCCAGGTGGCGCCCGTATGTATCCGGAAACCGATATCCCTTCCATCATCATCAACGAGGAACGCTGGACGACAACATTGGCCAACCTACCGATGAGCGATGAAGACCGCTCGAACCGCATAAGCGAATACGACATTTCAGCAGACCAAGCAAAGCAACTGGTTGCTCGCGAACTCGATGATGTGTACGTCGACCATGTAGCCCAACTTCCCCACAAAGGGTGGGCGAGCGTTGTCTTAGAGAACGATGAAGCAGACCCCGAACTTTGTGCAAAAGTGTTGATGGTAAAGGAAGAGGGCGACATCACCCGTGAATCGATGAACGAAATCATTGCTGCTTTTGTTGGACAAAAACCCTCCAAGGAAGAAATTGCATCCTATGGGGAAGCAAACGGCCACAAACCAGCGGACGTCGGCGATCTCGCAGCTACCATTCAGTCGATTGTCCAAGAACGAGCAGACTTCGTCAAGGAACGCGGCATGGGTGCAATGGGCCCGCTGATGGGTGTTGTGATGCAAACCGTTGGGGCTGCGGATGGAAAAGTGGTCAGCGCCTTGTTGCGTGAAGCCATTCAAAACACCATGGGGTGAGCCGCATGGACCGCCGTCCGTTGCTTGCATTTGCCTTGTTAGTGCTGTTGTTCCCAACCTTTGGGGCGGCCGCCGAACAACCTTCCTTCGACGAGGAGTTTTCACTCGAATGGAGCCATGACTTTGGCGACGTGTACATCACGACCGCTCCTTTGTTTGTCGAGAACCAACTCTATGTTCGCACTTCAGCTTCATGGGGCGGGACCGACGTTCCATCGGTGACGGCGTTTGACCTCGATGGCCAACTGGTTTGGTCGCACGCCAACCCAAATTCCTCCCATCACGACATGGCACCCTTGCTTCACATCGAACAAGGGGCAGGTGCCTGTGGAACATGGCCCAGCATGCTCGTTGTCGCCTGGTCGGATGGCCGCGTTGAGGCGAGATCACCTGAAAACGGGGAACTGTTTTGGTCGCACCAATCAAAAGCCATCACGTGGGGAATCACCGGGTCAATGGCGCTTGATGGCGACTTGGTTGTGGTCCCAACAAGAACGGGAGTCGTTGCCTTATGTGCTTCAGATGGCGAAGTAACGATGGAAGCAACCACTGGATTAGGGTGGCGAAACGGCGTTACGGTCACATCAGATGGCTATTACCTTGGAGATGAAACTGGAACGCTGTGGGCCGTTGAACGCAACGGAACGGTCCGTTCCGAATTCCTTGAAACGGGTAAAATCCGACACGCTCCTTTGATCACGACCGCAGGTTTGTTTGTTCAGGTGCAAAAGTCCGCCTCGAGCACAGCGCACCTCATTCAAACTTCCACACTCACCTCAACCAGCAGCCTCGATTTGGGCGCTTCACCAGCGATGCCAATCCATGCAGGCGATTACGTGCTCTCGGCAGACTCTGGTGCGGTGCACCTCATCGAATGCCGGGCGACATGC
>DUKM01000072.1:0-3569 GCA_013329255.1 Candidatus Poseidoniaceae archaeon
TTGGTATCAATTCCAATGTACTTAAAGAATAATGCTCCTGAAAGAGCAGCATCAATAGGCGTGAATCAAAATTGGCCAGTTGACCCAAAGCCACCCTCACCGCGGCTCGTGGTACCAAGTTCCTCGACGGAGGTTTCGATCAACGTCACCTTTGGCACGGGGGCGAAAAGCATCTGTGCGACGCGTTCTCCTTTGGCTACAGTGAAGGAATCCCCTTCGCCAATCCACGTCGCAAGGACCATCAATTCACCGCGGTAGTCGGAATCGATGGTTCCAAGGCCGTTTGGCATGATCATGCCTTTTTTGCCGAGGGAGGATCGGCAGCGAATTTGACCTTCCCATCCTGAGGGAATAGCGGTCGCAAGGCCGGTGCGGATAAGGGAACTTTTGTGACGAACAACAATTGTTTCTTCCAACGCATAGAGGTCCCAGCCTGCTGCTTGGGCCGAACCTTGTGTCGGCATCCGTGCTTCTGGGTCGAGTTTGGCAAATTCCACGGCAAGTTCAACTTGAGTCATAAAAACAGGTCGCACACTGAGGTCTTTGACGCTTGTGGAGTTGTTTTGTGCAGACCAAGCGTGTGGACAGGATTTTCAACCAGCGATTGAAGGGGTGTTCATGGACGGTGATTCGAGCCTTTGGTCACGCCTTGTAAGCAACCCGCTGTTCCGTTCCGTTCTGTTGTTTTCGCTGTTTCGAGCCGTGTATGGTTTTGGGATTCTTATTGTCACTTGGTTTTTGGCCAGTGAAGCCGAAGCTCCGTTGTGGGTCTCCATCGGGTTTTTACTGTGTTCAATGGTGTTCTCACGCTTGCTGTTCCGTTTCCTCAAGCGGATGGGTGGCAAACAGGAACTTGAATCGTAAGTTCAAACGCTTGGTTGGAGGATCAGGTCAACAAGTTCCTTGCGCTTAATTGAGGTAAATTCTCCAGGTGCCAGCCCGTAGGCCTCGAGGGTCATGGCTTCAGTTGAAGTTCGATGCAAGTTGGTCACCGGGTTGTCAAGGGCACCAAACATACGTCGTATTTGCCGTTTCTTTCCTTCTCCAATGGTCAGCAAGGCAACCCTATCGCTTTCCAATTCTATGGCCGCTGGTTTTGTCCAATACACATCGCTTGCTTCACCATCATCAACCACGATTCTGACGCCGCTTTTGATGGCGTCCATTTGATCTTCGGTGATCGGTTTGCTGGTCTCGATGCGATATGTTTTGCATACCGTGTGGTCTGGAGATGTGATTCGGTGCACCATTTTGCCATCGGTGGTGACCAGAAGAAAACCAGTGGTGTTTTCATCCAAGCGTCCAACCGTGACCAAACGTTCGTAGGTTGTTGGTTCGACATGGTCCCTGAAGATCTCATACACTGATTCTTTCCCGAGCGATGCTTCATGGGAATTGAGGCGCGAACAGATGCAGCCAAGTGGTTTGTGCAGCAAATAATGCTCCTCTTCGTCGTGCAGTTCGACGACCTTACCTTTGTAGGTCACCTCTTTTGTGTTGACGTTGAATTGAAAGTCAATCTTCTTGACAACAGAGCCGTTGACGGTGACCTCGCCGTTCCAGATGGCTTGCTTGGCGTCTGATTTGGATTCAAAGACGCCCGTCTTTGAGAGAAATTGATGCAAACGAAGTTTCATGTCGGCCCTCATTTCTCTTCTGCCGGTGGTGCCCTCTTAGCGATTGCCGATGATGAACTGCATCACGGGTGATTGTCGAAAGAAAACGCTTCGGCGGATGGAGGTCCGGCCGGCCGTGCGCCCTGCTCCTGTTCTTCAACCTCAAGATGAGTCGCTGTAACGGCTTCCAATTCAGACCATTTTTCCTCTTCGGTGCCATGCTTCCTGCTGTTCAAAAACACGGCAATGCCGGCAACAACGCCACAAAGAACCACTAATCTTAGCAGCACATCCAACCATGAATCAAGTCCTGCGCTGTTCGGAAAGGCATCTTGTGAATTTGCTACTCCATCGTTGTCTGAGTCGTATTTGCCTTCGGCATCAAGGGGGAAGGCATCTTCATTGTCGCCGAGCCCATCGCCATCGCTGTCAAGCCATTCATAGGCGCTTTCTGGAAAGGCGTCTTCATTGTCGCCTACCCCGTCGAAGTCTCTGTCGTAGCATTCTTTGGGGTCATCGGGCCACACGTCGCTGTTGTCACCGCACCCATCGTTGTCGCGATCGTTCCACTCGGTTGCATCAAATGGAAAAGCGTCGGCGTTGTCACCGACTGAATCCATGTCGCTGTCGTTCCATTCGTTCGGGTCAGAGGGAAACACATCTGTGTTGTCGCCGTAACTGTCGTTGTCACGGTCGGCCCAATCTCTAGCGTCGTTTACAAACAGGTCGGTGTTGTCGCCATAACCATCGCCATCGGTATCGTTCCACTCATCGGCATCGTCTCTGAACGCATCGATTGAATCAGCATATCCATCGCCGTCGGAATCGGGGCACCCAAGAGGCACGACTGAAGTTCCGTATTCTAAAAAGCAAGCATCGCTGTTGTCGCCGACACCATCTTCGTCTTGATCAAACCACTCAGTCTCATCTGCGGGGAACTTGTCTTCATTGTCCCCGAAGCCGTCTTCATCGGTATCGACGCATTCGCTCGCGTCGTTTGGAAACATGTCCCCGTTATCACCGCAGCCGTCTCCATCGCTGTCAGCCCATTCGCTTGGGTCCATCGGAAAAGGGTCGTGGCCGTCGATGACGCCATCTTGATCAGAATCCTGAACTCTTGGGTTCGTTCCCGCAGCTTCTTCCTGAGCGTTTGTGAAGTCGTCACCGTCAATGTCCTCGTCTTCGCTGTCTGCACATCCGTCTTGGTCCAAGTCATGTTGATGAACACCGATTATGCCCCTCGGGCAAATGTCCGCATCGTCGAGGATACCATCGTTGTCATCGTCTTGATCGACATCGTCGGTGCACCCGTCGCTGTCGTGGTCTGGTGTTTGCTGGCTAAGAGGGCAAGGATCGACGGCATCGTTGAGTCCGTCACCGTCGGTGTCTCTTTGTTCAGCAGAGCATCCCTCTTGATTGACTTCGGCACCTGCTGGTGTGAGGTCACATGCGTCTTCTCCGTTGGCAACGCCATCGTCATCGTCATCGCGCTGAGCCCAATCGCAGCCCGTGAGGTCTCGTGTTGTCATGTCTTCAGTCCAAGGGCACGCATCATAGGCATCGAGCACACCGTCGCCGTCCATGTCCCCTTCACCGATGGCCTCAACGGCAAAACGAGCAATGAATCGATGCATCATCCGTGTGGGGTGGGCTTTGTCGAAAAACAAGTACTCATCGACGTTTGGAGCAACGGTATCTCCGCTGTTGCAGATCGGTAAAGGCAGCAAGGAAATTCCACCGGTGCACGCAGCATCCTGAGTGTTGGTCAATCCAAGAGCGTCCTTATTGCCAAGGATGTCGTTGAACACGCTCCAAGCATCAATGGTGTGAATCGTCAATCCGAGTTCAGCTGAGAGGTTGCTGGTTAAGCCTGCAAGTTTCTGGTTGTAACGAACCACTTCCTGGCCGATTGCGTTTTGCGTGTTTTGGGTTCGACTCTGAATCTCGGGGGTT
>DUKM01000072.1:3930-5394 GCA_013329255.1 Candidatus Poseidoniaceae archaeon
AATTGCCGCACATGCGCTTCCATGTTTGCTGCAATGGTGTCGGCGTTGGCTGTGCCGTACAGGAAATCATTGCCGCCAGCCCACAGTGTCACCACTTCATTGCTGGGGATGCTGGTTTGCACGTTGGCCAAATAATTGGTGATCTGAGTGCCGACGTTTGGCAACAAGAGGTAGGAATACCCGCTGCCTGATTGGGAACCGCCAAAGGCACGGTTGTCGCCCACTGAAGCACCAGAACCAATGGTTGTCGATAGGCCGTAGGCTTCGCTCACGTATTCAACCCACACCTGGCCGTTTGAGAAGCGCCCTTGCCAATACGGTGGCACATCGGGCACGTTGAGGATTGAATTCTTGGCGTTGCCCATGTCGCTAAGGGAGTCACCAAAAGCAAGGAGGTTGGCACGTTGTGGCATCACGGAGTTGTGGAACACTGCAAAAGCGTGGGTGTCTTGACTAAGGGTCGTGTTTGATTGGTCCAAGAGCGAAAATGAAAACCTATAGAATGTGTCGCCGTTGTAGAATTGCTTCAGGTTGGTCATCACTTGTGAAACCGTGCCGGTGGCTTGGAAAGCACCGCTTCCCTGAAGGATTACTTGGTCAGCCTCATCCCTGAGTTCCCATTCATAGTGCAAAGCGGTTCCAAAAGGAGCGTTGGAAATTGAGGCGCTTACTTCAACGGTTTGGTTGGACAGCCATTCTCGTGTTTCCGTCGAAAGATCAACTGATGCAGACCTTGGGGTTGCCGCAAGGACTCCTGATGCGCCCTGCATCAGCAGAACAAACAACATCAAGAATATTCGAACTCGCACGACTAAGGCTAGACCGACATGGTTGATATGACTTCTTTTGCTCTTGGTGGTTCCTGCGAGGTTGAAGGCGCAGCCTCAAAGCGACGTTTGTTGAAAGAAGAAGGCGTGTTCTTCGAATGACTCAACTTCTTTTCTTGAACCCTGACTTAATCATGGTTCCCATCGAACTTGGATTTTCTGCAAAGTTTGCAGCACCCTTTGGAGTTGCGAGTTTTTCATACACGCCCTGGGTTGGAGCAATCCAGACTTCACCGGTGCCAGAAAACGTCTGAAGCAATCCTTCGCCTGAAACAGCCGATCCGATCAACTTCTTGCTTGAACGCTCAACCTTGAAGACGATCTCTTCGGTTCTCAACAAGGCGAAGTTTCCATCCACGAACAGTTTGCTGTCCACGAGTTGATGCTTCATGATTTCTTCTTTTGGAACCGGGCTGTAAAGGATGGCTACACCGCTGCCGGTGATATGAGATTGGAACAGACCTTCTCCACCCATCAAACCGGCAGAGAGGGTGCCCTGCATCTTAGCGTCGACCTTGAGGTCGCCAGCGCCAGCGTAAAACATACCCTTGTCGCAAATGACTCCGTGACCCTGGCCCTTGATGGTGTGAAGGATGAAATGGCCAAAGGTAGGTTCAAGGTAAATTTCCCCGGTCCC
>DUKM01000072.1:5772-6236 GCA_013329255.1 Candidatus Poseidoniaceae archaeon
TTGAAGAAGCCTCCACCGCTTGAGACCTGCATTGCTAAATCGCCCTTCATGAAGTACAGAGCGCCGGGCTCAACTCGGACTTTTGAGTCGCTAAGGGTGATTCGAACCATCTTCAGTTTAGCACCAGACTGGTGAGTGTAAAACAAAGCTTCAGCCGTCCTTGAATCGCTTGAACCAAGCAAAGCAGGGTAGCCAATGACCTCAACTTTCGTTCTGTCTGCCGTGGTCACCGATTCGATAACCTCGAACCTGTCCTCGAGGTCATCGAGTTTTGTAACAACACGCGAAGATCGTGGTCCATTGCCCGATGGGTCAGCCGCCCAATCTTCCGTTCCTTGCTTGCGAGAATACCATGTGGTCTTGTCTTCACTCAACCACCATTCAATTCCATTTTCCAAGATGATGCCATCGACCATACTTGGTGCTGTGTCAAGGCATGTTTAGACTTGTTCATCGCTGTTCTG
>DUKM01000061.1:0-3092 GCA_013329255.1 Candidatus Poseidoniaceae archaeon
GCGTCAATCAGGACGTTGCTCTTGATTGGTGCGCTGGCTGCAGGAGGGGCAGGCGTGATGACACTGGGACTGGGCATGGACACGCCTTGGGCTCCCTGGGAGAGGCAAATCGATACCATGTTTCCTCCCATGTTGTTCACGCTGGCAAGCTTCGTGGCTACCGTTGCCTTCTGTGCAGCCGCAGTCATCTTCCACACTTTACTGAAGATGGTGACCAACAACCCTGACAAATGGTGGAGAACCAGTGGCCTCCTGTTCTTGGTGGCCTATGGAATGTTCTCGTTTGGATCAGGGACCGTCGAAGCGGCCCTCATGCTGAATATTCTGCACTTAATCGTGGGCCTTCCAGCCCTCACCCTTCTTCCACGTGCTGTTCGTAACGTTCAGCCTTCATCGGTTCTCAGCCTTGCTGATGGCCCCAATTCGGGTGAACTGTCGGCTTAGCGAACATCAGGCGAAGTCGTTCATTGAACCTTGGACCAGCGGGCTGCCTGGGTGAATAAATCCTCGAAGGCGTCAATGGTGTGATCAAGAGGCTTAGCGTAACCGCCACCCATGAACACCACCACGGGTACCTTGAGTTTGGTTGCACGCTCGAACACCATGTCATTTCGTTGCTTCATTCCGAGGCGAGAAACATTGAGTTTCCCCAATGCGTCAGTGGCCAATGCGTCAACTCCGGCTTGGAAAAGCAACAAATCAGGTTGATGATTAAAGCAGAGATCCAAAGCTTCCTCCACCGCTTCGAGGTAGAGCATGTCACCGCTTTCAGCCGCAAGCGGCAAATCATGGTCGCTGATTGACTTTCGGAATGGGAAGTTCACATCGCAATGAACCGACACTGTAAGCGCCTCCTGAACGTGTTGAAGCGCGGTTGCCGTGCCGTCGCCTTGGTGGACATCGAGGTCAAGCACGGCCACCCTGCCAACGTTGAGGTTGTTTAGAGCATGAAGGGCGCTAACGGCCAAATCGTTGAACACGCAATAGCCCGAGCCGAACGCTCGATGCGCATGGTGGGTCCCTCCTGCCATGTTTGCTGAAATTCCTCCGAATTGAACCGCATGTTCTGTCGCTTCCACAGCACCGCCCATCAGCAAAAGGGTTCGTTCAATCATGTCGTCGGTCCACGGCGTCAAACCGATGCGCCTGATTTCCTTCTCAGTGAGGCTTCCAGCAAGGAAGCGATCGACATACTCAGCATCATGGGCCAGTAAAAGATGCTCCCGCTTGATGGGTTTGGGATTGTTGATCCGAATGGATGCTTCTAAATCAGCAGGTTCTTCGCTCTTCGAGATAAACGGAGTAAGGCGTTCCAACACACGAATGTACCTGTCCCGAGGAAAGCGGGCGTCTGGATGAATGCCACCGGTGTAGAGTTGGTGGTACCACATTGAAAGGCCGCTGTGGCTCAAGGGATTCACTCCTTGCTGCGTTCCATTCATGCCCGTTCGTCTGACGTCGAGCGATCAGGCACTTCGGCCTTCGTCGTACATCTCTTTCATGCTTCCATCTTGGAGCATTTCTAGAGCGATGTCAGATCCACCAATCAGTTCACCTTGAACAAAGATTTGAGGCATGGTTGGGAAATCAGACCAGGCGCATACCGATGGGATGGCGCGAGGGTCACTGAGAATGTTAACGGCGGCAAAGGATTCACCAACTTGTTCTGAGAACTGTTGCATCACTTGGGCAGCGCGGTTTGAGAAGCCACATTGAGGGTCATTCGGGTTGCCTTTCATGAACAGCACGAGTGCGTGTTCATCGACGATTGCTTGCAGTTCTTCAGGGGTCCAGTCCATTCAATTCACTCCTTTTTGATTTTGTTGATTCGGCGTATGTGTACGCCTTGTCCGCCCCCGTGGGGGTCGAATGCAGTGTCGCCAGCCACCTCGGCTTGAGCGGGGGTCATGCACTTGAGGTCAAGCGCGTGAACGGGATGTGGGATGTGCTGCTTCATGACCGCCAATACGGTCTTTTGGCGTTGAAGGGGCCGCACGCCATCGAAGGATTCCGAAATAATGCGCACGTGAAAGTGGTCACCGGAGCCGTGGAGGTCGAGAACTTCGATGGTTGCCTCAGGCACAGCCTTGCGCACTTCTGCTTCCACCCACTCGCTGCTCACCATACAGACGCCTCGCTACGCCCTACGCGTTGATGGCTTTGAACCTGCGCTCTTTCAAGCGATGCTTGAAGGGCCGGCCCAACAACCAGCGAGCATGGGCACAAGCAAACCTCTTGCTGACGCCCGCCAACCTCAGATGGGCCGTGATTCAGCATGGCTCGGCGGGGCAGATCTTGTCGCAGTGTTCCTCGCTCTTTTCGGGCAGGTGCTGCTCACTAGGGCCCTTGGCACCGAAGAGTTTGGACTGTTCATCATCGCCTTTGATGCGTTTGCGACTTTGTTTTTGATTGTCGATCTCGGTCTGCCAACCCTCCTTGCCCGCGACGGGGCCAAGGCGCTCGGCAAGGTATGGCCGAGCATCTTCCGAATCTATCGACTGCAAGCGATTATGCTGATGCCGTTTATTGTGATTGCTTGTGCGCTCACTCCTTTTGTCGATGCCTCATGGCGCGATCACGCCCCACTGCTGTTGTTGTGCGCTGGGATTGCGGTCGCCCACATCGCCTCTTACGCACCTCGAACAGCACTCCGGGTTGGGGGGGAGGCTCGCCTCGAAGCGTTCACCAAATTGACTGAACGAAGCCTCACTGTGCTTGGCTACGCCGTGTTGTTTTGGTTTGGCTCTACGTCAGTCACCATGTTTGCTCTGGCTTTCTTCATAGGCGCTTTAGCAGGTCTTCTTGTTTCGTTATGGTGGTCAAAGAAATTGCTTCAACCTCAAGCAGCTCACAACGATGAGGCGAGCCTTGGTGATGTATGGCGCACCAACACCACCTTGCTGCTTCATGCCCTGCCTTTTGCCATCACCCTCGGTGTGTTGCCCTATGTTGTGCGAATTGAGAAGTTCATTCTTGGTGGCACGCTTGGCCTCGATGCTGCTGCCCTGTTCCACGTGGCCCAATTGGCATGGCTGGCGGGCCTTGTGGTGCCTCAAGCCATGCGCGCCGCTTTGCTGCCATTGTTGGGTGAG
>DUKM01000061.1:3506-3805 GCA_013329255.1 Candidatus Poseidoniaceae archaeon
GTGGTTTGGCTTGCGCTGCCCATTGCATTCCCAGAGCAATACACCGACGGAACACTCGGTGCATCAGCGACTGAATTGTTCATGGTGCTGTTGTTCGGGTGGTGCTGCACCGTGTTAGCAACACCAACTTACACGGCCCTTCAGGCTGGGCCTAAACCGTGGCATTTCACTGCCTTCATCACCAGCGTGGTTGTGTTTGCCGGCGGCGTCGGCTGGTTGCTCATCGGTTGGCAGAGCGAGGTTTCCGCCGGGGACGGTTTGTTTGCGGCAGCCGTAGCCTCAAGCCTCACTGCGGCGTT
>DUKM01000061.1:4192-10353 GCA_013329255.1 Candidatus Poseidoniaceae archaeon
GCCTTGAGTTTGTCCTTCTTGACGTGCTGTGGTTTGGTGTGGTCTTGGCCGCTTATGCTCACGGGCCTTGGTTTGTTTACCTTCACGCCACGAGGTCTTGCAGCACTTCGCTCCAACGGGCCATCACTTCAGGCTGAGTGAAACGCTTTGGCAGTTCAAAACCATCTTGCCAGCGGAGCATGAGCGTCGCCTCACAAGCATCGGCCAGGCGTTCCGGCGTCGGATCTTGAACCACAGATTCCTCAGGAAGGTACTCTGACACATCGCCCACAGCCACGGCGACAACAGGGGTGCCGCAGATCATCGATTCCTTCGCTACAAGCGGTCCCGATTCACGCTTCGAAGTGATGAGGGTCAAATCTGCAACGAGCATTCGGTCCCACACAATGGGCCTTGGTTGTTGCTTGAGCGTTGTGATGCCAACAATCCAACCGCGTTCTTCCAACACCTCGCCGCATCGAAGCGCGAGCATGTGGTTTTTTTCTGGCCGGCGAGGGTCGGCGGGAAACAGCACGTCGATGTTCGATTTACGCCAGCGCTTTTTGGAGGGGCGCAACGGTTTCCGCCACTCATCTTCGACAGCCACATGACAAGGAATCATGGAACAGGTTTCAGAAGGCCTGCCTGCTTCAATCACTCGTTCATGGAGTCTTTTGGAAACGGCAACAAGGTGCTTCGGTGCGCAGAGCAATGCGCTCACGCTCTGGCCGCATGAAGGATGGGTGAGGCCGACATCGATGTCCCAACCATGGACGACGGCGGTCCATGGAACACCCCAACGCTTTGACAAATGTTCACTCAACGCTCCTGCTGGCCATAACGTGTGGCAGACAATGGCTTCGGGGCGCCACTCGTCGAGCCACGATTCGATGGAGCGTGTGCGACGGCGTATGCTCCATTTGGTGATGCTCGGCCAAGGATGGTCTGGCAGGGCGGTAAATCGGGGAGCGAACACCTTCAGTCCTCCATGTTCGAATCGCTTTGGGGCCTTGGCCACACCTGTCAACGTCGATCGGCGCGCTTCTTGATAGCGCATCATTCGAGGAAGGGCATTGACCACGCGTACATCATGGCCTTCTTCCTTGAGCGCCAGTGCGTGGTCCGCTACGAAGGTGCCACGCGCTGCATTGGTCGGTAAAGGATAGAGCAGCGACACAAGCAAGATGCGCATGCCGCTTCCACCAGTTCCTCACCCTTGAAGGGCTGTATGAATCACGGCGAGGTTTTCGCTGAGTGTCGCTCGGTCGTTGAATAAACCAGAGCCAACCACGCAATTGCTGACCCCCCAAGATTGGAGCATGGCGATGTTATGAGCTTTGACTCCGCCATCAATTTGTATTTGCACGGGTCGCCCACCATCGGCAACTTGTTGATCAATTGCCGCTTTGAGGGTTCGAATTTTCTTTTCAACGGTGGGGATGAACGATTGGCCACCAAATCCAGGGTTCACACTCATCACCAGAACGAGGTCCAATTCAGACAACACTTCGAGCGCTGCATCAACTGGAGTGCCCGGGTTGAGCACCACGCCGACGGTCGCCCCGGCTGCACGGATCGCCGTGACAAGTCGGTGCAGGTGGGTTACAGCCTCAACATGAACAGAAAGGTGGTTGCACCCGGCATCAATGTAGTCTTGGAAGCATGATTCAGCGTTTGAAATCATCAAATGAGCATCAAAGACCGCGGTTTCCCCGAGCGCTTTTCGAAGTGATTTGATCACTGGAGGTCCAAAGGTGAGGTTCGGGACAAAATTACCGTCCATAATGTCGAGATGAAGCCAATCGAGGCCTGCATCAAGAGCTTCTTTGCAGTCGTTGGCGAGGTCGGCTAAATCTGCCGTGAGGACACTTGGTGCAATAATCATGGGACCGCCTTGGTGCTTGGGAACGAGGGCCGTGTGATGAGGATTTCGTCCAATTCTAGTTTGTTGGGGCGTACAAACCCATATAATCTAAGGGCCAAAGGGAAAGAAAGGTGAGCCAATGGGTGAAGTGAGAGTCGTGACCGATAATGAATTTGAAACAACCGTCAATGACAACGACTGGGTTCTGGTCGATTTCTGGGCTCCATGGTGCAGTCCATGCAAGGCATTGGGTCCCGTGTTGGCACAAGTCGCCGATGAACGTGAACTCATTATCGCTAAGGTCGACACCGACTCAAACCCAATGAACGCAGGCCGCCTCGGTGTGCGTGGGATCCCCGCAATGTTCCTCTACAAAAACGGACAACTCGTTAGCCAGAAGAGCGGCGCTATGCCTAAGGCAGCAGTCCTTCAATGGGTTGACGAGCACATGACCGCTGAGGACTTCTGAGCCTCACGATTTCAATTGCCAAGGCTTGCTTTTCGCTCGTCTTGTTTTGCTCCAACTTCGCGCAGCAATCGCTCTTTGAGCGCCTCATGCAGCCACATGCCCTCGTCAAGTTCAATCAAAAGGCCGTGTTTGACAAGGTTCTCCGGTGGATTGCCCTGCCAGCCCACTGCTTTGGCCAGGGTTTTCCAAGGCATTGGTTTCTCAGCGAGGGCGAGGGTTGCGAGCAAATCTTGTTCCTCGGGTGGCAGTGAGGTAAGAATCTCTTCATCCAAAAAGCGCAGCCAATCACCATGGGTTGGCTGACCATAAAGTTCCAACAATTCCAAAGCCAAAGGATGGCCTCCAGTCGCAGCGTGAACTTCGTTAGCCTTCAGGTCTGAGGCGTTGTTGAGGTCCTTGAGCCAAGCCGTTGTTTCCTCAAGACTCAAGCCAGCAATGGGGAACTCTCGAACCACTTCTCGGGTATGGACATCCCTCCGGTCATAGACCTTGAGCGTCGTTCGAGAGATGAACAAAAGGCGAAGCGGGGCTTTGGTGGCGATTTGAAGCAGCGCGCCAAGTAAATCCTTCGCTTGATCTTCCATGTGATGAACATCGTCGAGGACAATCAGCCAGTATGGCGGTGGTCCACCTGCTTCGTTCTTGAAGCGTTCTCTGATGGTTCGTGCGTCCGTGAGGTAGGTCAGCAATCGGCGGCGCCAGGCATCAACATCGATTTTTCCACCCGGGCTTAGCGGTAATGTTTCGATGAGGTTGTAGGGGTCATGTGATTCATCGATACCGAATCGGTGAAGCAGGCTTGTGGCAAGGCCAAGCGACCGGTCCCAAGGTTGGCAAGGGTACCAGCAAACAGAGAGGTGAGGTTCTTGCTCGATCAACTGCTGCAACCAATGGGCCACAAGGGTTGATTTTCCAATGCCTGCAATACCGTGCACAACCGCGCATGGTTTGCGCTGTTCGAACCAGCTCTGCAAGTCTGCAATTTCAGTTTCTCGGCCGTGAACAGGGCGCGTTTCTGGTGGATGGTTATTGTACGTGGCATGGGCGCCTGTCATCGGCGTCAGCCGGCCCGGAGCGGGGAGGTCATCGTCTGATTTCTGAATTCGTCCAAATCGAATATCGCCGTAAGTCAGCACACCTTCGTGTTGGGCGTGGAGCAAAACCTGGAGCAACGAAATGTCAGCCTCCAGCCGGCCTGCGGCTTCTTTGGCATTTACTTCCAAAAGTTCTCCTTCACTGCCGCGAAGTAAAATTTTGATTTGACCCAGTTCTTCAGTGCGTTCATTCGCTTTTTCATGCCCTTGTTCGCTCAGTTGCCAAGTTTTCTGTCGGCGCTCTTCGCCTCGAATGGTGCGGGTGTGTTCTTCCACCATCTCATCCTTGAGCAAAGTGCGCATTGCACGGCTGACATTGGGCGGATGTTGAGCGCAGGCTTCCGCAATTCCGGGGCGGGTCAATTCAGGGCCAACGACGTACCTGTCAGCTTGCCCTTCGTGATCCTTCAGGTGAAGCAGCACGCGGTCTAAAACCGCTACACTGACCTTTGGAAGACCTTCGCTCACACACCTTGCTGTGCTCGTTTGCTTCTCAACGCTTCCCTTGAATGTTTGAGAGATTTATCGTTCATCGCTAATTTTTTGTTTGCACATTTGAACCATAACACCTTTTATGCTGAAAAGCACGGACAACCATGGGTCGACGGACGAATGGACTTATCCTCATTTTTTTGATGACCACCATGGCCCTCGTGCCGATCGCTATGGGGGCGGATTCCGATGGCGATGGAGTCGAGGATTCTGTTGACGATTGCCCCTGGGCGGCCGGGACCTCAAGCGTGGACCGAGATGGGTGTCCAGACCGAGACGGCGACGGTACCTCAGACATCAATGATGGCTGGTCGATCAACAATCCAAATTACCAAAATGAATTCACATTGAATTCAAACAGTGATTATGTGGATGTCGATTATTCACCAACCGGTGAGTTTGTTGTCACCGGGTCCGAAGACGGATTTGTCCGAGTTTGGAACGCAAGCACCCACATCAACACGCGCTCGGTGAATGCAATATCTGGCGGAGAAGTCACATCGGTCTCCTATTCACCTGACGGGCAATACATCGCAGCGGGGCTTGATGACGATACGATGGACATCTACTACGCAACCAACCTGACCTCGGTCCACGGAACAATCAGCGTTGATGTCGGCGGCGGCGATTACGTCTATGACGTCGAGTTCAATCCAGCCAGCGACCTTGTCGCAGTCTCAATCGGTCGTTCTGGCAACGGTGGTACGAACGGGCAGGTCTTTTTGATTCAAACTTCCAACGGGCAAAACCTCTACAGCTTGAACCCGAGCGGTGAAGATCGCTTCTACGGTGCTGCATTCTCCCCAGATGGGGAGCATGTCGCCCTCGCTGCAAACGGCGATTTCTACGTTGTGAACGTTTCATCCCAAGCCACCGTTTGGAGCATTTCCGATCCATCTGCTGGCGTCAACGCCCTCGCTTGGTCCCCCGATGGCAATTACATCGCCATGTGCGGAGGCTGGGAAGGCTCTTCTGCCAGTTTCGATGTCTACAAGTTCAACGGTGTTTCATGGACCCGGATTTGGCAAAAGACGACCTCCACTTCCTGCCTCGCAACAGCCTTTTCCCACGACAGCGTGCAAGTTATTGCTGGAATGTCCTGGTACCAAGCCGACGCCAACACCGCCCGGGTGTATGAATCTGATACCGGCATTCAAGTGGATGCTATCGTCGGACCAAAGGCAAGCAACGGCTGCAATTCAGGCCAAGGAAACAACTGTGGCCAGATCAACGGTATTGCAGTGAGCCCTACGGGAACTCACATCATCACTGCGCACGGTCGAAACGATGAGGGCGTCTACTTCTGGTTCGCAGACATCGATGAAGACAACGATGGATACAACTCGACCGATCAAGGCGACGGCGTCATCGATGCTTTCCCATCAGAAGGCTCTCAATGGACCGACAGCGACGCTGATGGCTATGGGGACAACCTGGCCTATGATGACGATTCAAACGCCTCGACTCCAGATGTCCCAGCCTACCAGCCAGACTCTTGCGCAGCGACCTACGGCACGTCCAATCAAGACAGATTCGGATGCCCTGATGCTGATGGAGATGGTTGGTCGGATGAAGGCGACACCTATCCTGCAGACCCGCTTCAGTGGGTCGATGCTGATGGCGACAGCTACGGTGACAACTACTACTTTGACCTCAATGGGGCTCAACTTCACATGAACCAATCAGGGGACGCTTTCCCGAACGATGCGACCCAATGGAACGACACCGATGGCGACGGTTGGGGCGACAATTACGATAACGCCACATGGAACAACTTCCGGCCTTCTGAATGGCCAGGTCTGTTGCAATCATCAGCAGTCAACCCAGACGCCTTCCCACTCGACCGCACCCAATGGCTGGATTCTGATGGCGATTGGGTTGGTGACAACCAAATGAGCGACCGTCCTGATGGATGCCCAACAATTTATGGTGATTCTGAATTCGACCGCCTCGGTTGCCTCGACACAGACGGTGACGGTTGGTCCGACCCAGATGCGAACTGGGCTTCAACAGGAGATTGCTACCAAGCGGATGCTTTCCCCGATGACCCAACACAATGGTGCGACGAAGACGGGGACGGCTTTGGCAGCAACATCAGCGGAAACGACGCTGATGAATGCCCGAACGAAGCAGGAACTTCCACGGTCGACCGAATTGGTTGCGCTGACAGGGACAACGACGGCTACTCGAACGCCGGCGACCCGTTCCCTGATGATTCCACCCAATGGGCGGACCGAGACGGTGACAACCGCGGCGACAACCC
>DUKM01000061.1:10732-13412 GCA_013329255.1 Candidatus Poseidoniaceae archaeon
CGCGGAGACAATCCAAACGGCTTCAACGGCGATGCATTCTGGCAGGATCCAAATCAATGGGAAGACACCGACGGCGATGGCTACGGTGACAACTTCATCGATGAAGATGGCGACGGTGTTTCAGAAGGATATTCCGATGCGTGTCCGACGGTCTTCGGAAAATCCACAGATGCGATCACACGCGGTTGTTCTGATTATGATGGCGACGGATTCGTTGACCCGATTGACGCCTTCTGGGAAGACCCCTTCCAGTGGGCTGATGCAGACGGCGACGGATACGGCGACAACACGCTTGTACCGAGCGGTGACGATTGCGCTGATGTATTTGGCAAGTCATACGAAAACAACCGACGAGGCTGTCCTGATGCCGACCTCGATGGATGGGCTGATGTGGATGATGCCTTCCCTTACGACACCCTCCAGTGGGTTGACACCGACGGTGACGGCTGGGGCGACAATTATGCATGGTTCAATGAAAGCATTGCAGACCTCGACAATCCTGGTGAATTTTTCCAAGTAAGGAATCAATCCGGTGACGCTTTCCCTACGGTTCCCGATCAATGGTCCGATATTGATGGCGATGGATGGGGTGACAATCAAACCAGTTTCTTCCAGCCCGATGCCTTCCCACTTCAACCAAGCCAATGGAATGACTTCGACGGCGACGGATACGGGGACAACAGCGTGTATGACCCCGATGGCGAAGAAGGCAACATGACTCCACAGCCAGCGTTCCAACCTGATTCCTGCCGCAAGGAATACGGTACATCTTCCCTCGAAGAATTCGGCTGCATCGACAGCGATGCAGACGGTCGAGCCGATGTTTACGATCCTTGCCCGTGGGACCCAGCCATCACCAACGGCGTACTCACGGGTCCTGAGGCAGTGACATGCGCAGTCACCAGCGACCCGAACGCGGTCGACGAAAGTTCGGATAATGCTGCTTCGCTCATCAGCAGCTCAAACACACTCATCTTCATGACTGGAGCGATTGTTCTTCTGCTTGGTTTGATCTTCGTGGCTCAAGTGGCGAAGGCTGCCAGCAAGCGCAAGGCTTCGGTCGAACGTGCAGAAGAACGCAAGGTGAACCTTGCCTTCTCTGAAGAAGAAGAGCGCCGCCTCGCATGGATTGATCATTACGTCGCCGCCGGCCAACTGGACGAAGCGCGAGCCCTTGGTTGGACCGAGCCTGCTGCAGTCCCTCAGTGGAAGCAGCATGAAATGCAAGAAGCAGCAGCCACTCAGGCAGCGATTCCAACCATGCTTGACTTGGACCAACTCTGAGGCGAATTATTCGTCCTTAGCACGGCGTCGGCGGGCTTGTTCAGCCATTGAATCTTCAAACGCCAAGAACGGCAACGCAGCCCATGCTTGATCGCTTTCAACAGCCAACAAGGCTTCGTTGCTATCGAGCACTTCACCAATCTCCATCGTGGTCGGGGTTTGTCCATCCTCGAGCACGTATTGGTGGCCCGGTAGCACCAGCCAGTCCTTCGGAAGTGAGTGCATTTGTTGCTTCAGGTAGCGTAGCGTAGCGCGCTGGGCATTTGGGTCGCCACCGTAGAGGTCGGTGCGGCCGCATCGTCCGAGAAAGAGGCAGTCACCAGAAATGACAACCCCTTCACCGATGAAGGTGGTGTGACCGGGTGTGTGACCGGGCGTACAATGCGCTTCGAAGGTCAACGAGCCCAGCGTCAGCAATGTGTGGGTGTTTGCCTCATGGGTCCATTCATGATCCACCTCTTCTTTCCACCCACGCTGCCGCTCAAAGGCATGGCTTCGAACTTGAACTTCTTGACCGAGCAAGGCTTTTGTTTTCTTGACCCCTTTGACGTGGTCCCAGTGGCTGTGAGTGAGCCAGACTTCTCGCAATTTCCATCCGCGATTTGTGCAAACTTCCTGCCAAAACACGCCGTCAAACGGGTCGATGATTGCAGCCTGTTTTGTGGTTAAGCACACGAGCAGGTGATTGAGGTTGTCCCATTCGCCTAATTGGGCTTGCAGTACGACGATTCGTTCATTGGAAATGACTTCATTTACTTGCATAGAGTGCTCCCCCTTACACATCGTATGAACCGCTGGGCTTTCAAGTAATGAGAACCTCTCTCAAAACATGGCGGGGCGTATGCGTGGTGCTGCAGTGGTTTTGATGACCCTGCTCATGGTGTCCACCTTGCCTCTTTTCGCCGCTGCTGAAGATGCAGATTTGCGCTTTGAATCAGGCCTCCAAACGACATCTTCTTCTGGCTGGTATGCATCAGGCGAAACGGTAGAACTCAGTTCATATTTCGTCAACGACGGAGCCTCAACAGCGTTCGAAAACGATCCTTCATGCGGAGCAGTGCTCCAAGTCTACGATGCTCTTGGTCAGACACTGGTTGACGAACGCTCTTCCTGCCGTGGCCAAACTCAAATGCTGGACCTTGCTTCCACCGAAGTCTATGACTTTTCCATCTTAACCTGGGATTTGACAGATTCGAATGGTGTTGAAGTGTTGCCTGGCTGGTATTCAGTGGTCGCATTCCATACCGCAACAGGCCTTTCCACAGCCCAAGATGTTCACGTCCAAACCGATGTGACCGTGCCCGACTCCTTGCAACTGTCCATCGAACTCACAAGTCGCCTTGGTCCGCTTGTTGCAAGCGATGAGATGGTGCTCTCTGTCGTGATGAGCAACCCC
>DUKM01000018.1:0-1901 GCA_013329255.1 Candidatus Poseidoniaceae archaeon
TATGGTGCTGATTTGTTGAACTTCACCCCGCAGCCCATCGATTCAGGCAACCCTGTCATCATGTTCTGTATCGTCTTTGGATTGTCCATGGACTATGAAGTGCTGATGTTGTCTCGAATCCATGAAGAATGGGAGCGAACAGGCGACAACACCCAAGCTGTGGCAAGCGGTTTGCAAAAGACGGGAGGCCTCATCACAGGGGCTGCAGCCATCATGGTCGTTGTGTTCGGCGCTTTTGGTCTGTCATCCGTTGTGATCCTCAAGCAAATTGGACTGGGGCTCGCTCTTGCTATCTTCATCGATGCTACCCTCGTTCGGGCCCTGGTTGTCCCATCCACCATGCGCTTAATGGGCAAATGGAACTGGTGGTCACCGAAATGGCTTGAGAATCTTTTCACATCCTCGCGCAAACCCGAACAATCCTCTGCCATCCTTGCTTCATCAGACAATGCCAACGGTCAAGAATCGGAATAGCGTGATTGGAACATGTCGGCCCCATCAGATGCCTTTGTTCTGCCACGGACCGGCCGGACCGTTCGCAACCGCTCCGTCTTGGCAGCGATGACAAACAAACAAAGCCACGAAGACGGAACGCTTTCTGACGAAGAGATTCATTGGCTCACCATGCGGGCCAAGGGCGGTTTCGGAATCATCACCACAGCAGCGGCCAACGTCACTGAAACGGGGCGCGGATGGGAAGGTGAAATGGGTGTATGGGGCGACCATCAATTGCCCGGTCTCACCAAAATGGCAACTGAAATCCGCCAGCATGGAGCACTTAGCCTCGTCCAAATCTTTCATGGAGGCATGCGTGCACCGGAGGCTATCAACGGCGTGCAACCCGTTTCAGCCAGCGTCAACACCGAGGCAGGGATGGAAGGTTCAACCCGTCGCTTGTCTGAGCCAGAAGTCAGCAAGTTGGTTCAAGACTTTGCAGAAGCTGCACGCCGTTGTCATGCTGCAGGCTTTGACGGTGTTGAACTGCATGGAGCCCACTCTTACCTCATTTGTCAATTTCTTGGACAACACACCAACCGTAGAGAGGATGAATGGGGCGGTTCATATCGCGCACGAATTGGTTTCTTGTTTGCTATCATTGATGCAGTGCGTGCCTGCACCCCGCCCGACTTCCTCGTGTTTGTTCGAATCTCCCCACTGATCGAAAAGATGGGCATTCATCTTGAGGAAAGCCTGCGGTTGGCTGAAGACCTCGCTCAGGCTAAGGTCGATGGATTGCATATCTCCTGCTGGGATGTGTTTCAAGACGTCGAGGATGACGATGAACGGCTCATGACCAAACGCTTTGCAGATGCGGTGCCTAACGGCTTTCCTTTAATTTCCACAGGCGCCGTTTGGTCGTCAGAGGATGCACAATTTGTGCTCGATGAAGGGGCTGATTTGGTTGGTGTCGGGCGCGTAGCGATTGGACACCCTGATTGGCCTTTCCACCTCGCCAATGAGGGCTATGATCCACAACGGCCACCGTTTTCAGCAGAACACTTAGCAGATGCCGGTCTTTCACCGGTGTTCATCGATTACATGCGTCGATGGAAGAACTTTGTCGAATGAGCCACGTAAGTGGCCATGCAATCTCAAGCTGCTGCTGGCAAGCCGTTGATCCATTGTTGGAACTCATCGCGAATTTGGTCGATGGCTTGCTTTGTTTGCTTGATCTCATGCTTGAGGTCCACGCATATTGACTTGCGGTTTTTACTTGAAACGCCAGTTTTCTTCTGCTTGGCATCCTTCAGTGCTTTTCGATGCGCATCGAGTTGCGAGTAACTGCTGCGCAGACGGTCAACAAAGCCCATTGCGCTCTTTTCCAACTCTTGATTTTCAATGCGAGCACTTGTTTCAAAGGCCGTTTTCATCTTTCTGCTTTCGATGGTTTTGTCAGGGAT
>DUKM01000018.1:2231-3892 GCA_013329255.1 Candidatus Poseidoniaceae archaeon
TGTGACCTTGATGAAGGAAAATCCACGAATCCACCACTTTGTTGGGTCCCAATGATGCCACTTGTGCCCGTTGCGGTAGTCCGCTTGGAAGGTGTGGTGGAAGTTGTGGTAGCCTTCGCCGTAAGTGAACAGGGAAAGCAAGGGTGAATCCTTGGAGGTGTTCGCCGTTGAGTAGGGCTGCGTGCCCCATGTGTGGGCTGCTGAATTAATCAAGAATGTGGCGTGGTGAACGATGACGATTCGAAACAATCCGCCCCAAATGAAACCACCCAAGAATCCTGCAACGCCACCGAGGAAGTACCAGCCGGCAACACCGGGAAGGATCATTCCAACGAGGAAACCAAGGAGGAAGATGTGTCGATCCTGGAACGCAAGAATTGGGTCATTTTGAAGGTCGTCCACTTTTTCGACAACTGCTTCTTCTTGAGAAACCATCACCCATCCGATGTGAGCCCAGAAAAAACCTTTCACAACGGAGTATGGATCTTCTTCCGAGTCCGTCACGAGATGATGACGACGGTGATCGCTGCACCACTTTATTGCTGAATTTTGAAACGCCCCTGCTCCAAAGAGGGCGTAAAACAACCGAAGTGGCCACGTTGCTTTGTGGGTGCGGTGAGAGAACAGGCGGTGGTAACCTGCAGTGATGGAAAGACCACATGCAATGTACATGAATCCAAAGATGCCAAGTTCTACGGAAGAGACTCCGTAGTTCATGGTGTACCACACCATTCCAATGGCTGCCAGGATTGGTATCCCCGTCAGAAATGTGGCATTGAGCGGGTCCAGTTTCCAACCTTGCTCCCCTGCAATTTGCGTCTCCATGATAAAATGGCTACAACGCACCCTTTTGAGACTGTCTATTTGGTGACGGCGAAAACTCTTGGTTTAGGTGAGCCCATTAAGTGTAATCTTTACACTGGTCAAGGGAGTTCAACGGGGATTTTTGGACCGTCCTCTTCCATACCTGGGATTTTTGGTTTGAGCATCTTCACAGCCGTGAGGAGGTAATTGAGCCATATTGCGATGGTTGCGATAAGGAGGGAAGATGTAATCTTTTGCGAAAAAGTGAGCGTGAGACTCTCAACCAGCATCATCGTAACAAATGGCCCTACAAAGACGGAAAAACCCAAACCAACGAAAACGGCATCACTGAGTTTCTCCCAACCGGAAAAAGCTCCGATGATCGTCATGCTTACTATTTGGGCCAGGCCCATGTAGAGAGGTGGGACAAAAGCCACGATGACCAGGAAGTAAAACCGCCAATCCAGTGGGCCACTCCAGGTCAAAAGTTTGTCTCCGTCCCCTGCGAATGCAGAGGACATCAGAATCCCCCAAAAGGCGACAAAGACAACGACATACCGAAGAAGAAACCTACCGACGCTGTCTTTACCGAACAAGCCCATCATGCTGCTACTCTTTGATTTATGATAAGAATATATCTTCAAAGAATCTTATCCAAACTGTGTTTTTAACCTCGATTATGCCTCATATTCACGCATGTGGATGCGCGAACCATTGGTTGCGTACTTGATGGTTCATAAAGGTCGGATGCGACCCTTTACCGGAGGGGAGAATATGTCTGATTTAGGGGGGCCTAAAATAGATTTAACAAAATTCCTCTCTGCACCGGCCGTTCACAGCATAAATGGAGTGGATGT
>DUKM01000018.1:4266-10756 GCA_013329255.1 Candidatus Poseidoniaceae archaeon
GTAGAACAGGTGAAGCAAATGACCACGGAAGGTCTTTCGAAAGAGGATCGAGTCCTCTTCATCAGGAACATTCGAGACAAGATGGACAGCGATGTGTTTGAACTTTCAACATGCAATCGAGTCCTCTATGTCGGATTTGAAGCCAGCTGCGATGCCCTTGAACAAAGCGTGCTTGAAGCCACAGGTCTCGACAGTGCTCCTTTCGTACATCACTCAGGCATCGACGTATGGCGACAGTTGGTCAAGGTATGCAGTGGTCTGGATTCTTTTATCTTGGGTGAATTGCAAGTCATGGCACAATTCCGTGGTTCAGTTTCCTTGCATCGGAAAAACGGGCTCATCAGTGACATCAACGGTTCGTTCTTTGATCACGTCGTCTCTGCAAATCGAATGCTAAGAAAGGAATTTGGTTTCAACCAAACAACAGAATCGATGTTGAATCTTGCCACCACTGCGATCGAAGAATTGATTTCAACCCAACAGCAACTCAGTTGCGTCGTTCTTGGCTTTGGCGGAATGGGTTCCAAGGCCGTTGAAACCATGCTTGCCTTTGAACAAAACGACATCACAGTCGTCACACGTAATCCTGAGGTATCCATCGCACGCAATCCAGATGTAGCTTCAAAAGTGAACGTCATCACCTTTGAGGAATGGAACGAAAACCCAGGTCGTCCTTCACTGATCATTTCCACCATTCGGAATACTGTCGCAACCTACAACAGCGAGCACCCACTTCCATCGGTCTCTTCAACTGTGATGGATTTTTCATGGCCCCCATCAATTGATTCCAGCGGTTTACATGAAGACCAAACCCTGCTCGGAACGGAACACTGGATCAAAGCGGCACACAAAGCCGGAGTTGAATGGGATTACTCCTCGACGATTGACCAGAGCGATGTGTTGCTTACAGGCATACAAGACCGTTTTATGAATGCGCTAACAGATCGGACGCAAGGTAAGTTTAGGGCCTTCATTTACACGACCCTCGAAAGGTTGTCAGAGGAGTGGAAGGCCTCTTCCTTCGCAGCACAAAAAGACAACCAACTTGCTCCCTTTTCACGAGAGATTGCAACGTGGATTTGCAAGCAAAACCGTCCGTTCGAAAGTGGAGAATTGGAGGATGTCATCCGTTCGACAGATCGGCCAATCAATCCAACTCTTCTTGGCAGGGTGGCCAGCGATGTAACGGAGTCTATGCTTCGAATCAATGAACGTTCGACCCTGCCGGAGGCCAACTCTTGATGCCCATCAGAATTGGAACCAGGACTTCCACCCTTGCCATGTGGCAGGCCAATAAAGTCAAGCAGACTCTCGAGCACAATGGTTTTGAAACAGAAATCATTGGTATTTCATCAAAGGGGGACCAATCACTCGGTGGGGATTTGGCCTCATCGGTCGGCCAATTCATTCATGCAGTCGACGCTCAACTTTTGGACAACACCATCGATATCGCAGTTCACTCCAGCAAGGATGTACCAGTCGAGGTGAACGCTTCGATTTCGAACCTCGCCTATCTTGAACGCGGATGCACAACCGATCTTCTCCTTTTTGAAAAGAACGACAACGCTCAATCGTTGAGGGAAGTGTTCGAAAACACACATGAGATGCCTCTGGATGAAGTGCTGCATTTTATTCCTGAGTCTGGAATGGTGGGGACTGTATCGGGCCGTCGCCAATCTTTCCTTTTGAGTCAACGACCAGATATTTTGCCGATTGCCGTTCGAGGTCAAGTTGAGACGAGGCTGAAAAGACTTCAACAGAAAAGGGTAGATGCAGTCATATTGGCCGAAATTGGACTGCTGCGTTTACATGAAATCGGTGCTCTTGAGCCATGGATTTTGAATCTGGGTGCTGCTCGTATCAGCGACCAGGAATGGCCAACTGCACCGGGCCAAGGATCGATTTCAGTTCATTGTCGATCAGAGGACCTCAGCACCTTCCAGCACCTCCGCCAACTTTTGAATCACCCTTCAACTGAAGAAGATGTTCTTGCTGAGCGGATGCTCTTGACTTCAATAGGGGGGGGTTGCCTCTACCCCGCAGGAATCAAAGTTGAGAAGGGTCACGCTTCGGTTAAGATTTCACCTCAGAATTGGCGAGAATTATTTTGTAATGGGTCTCCATTCGAAGTCGTTCATTACGATGGTGAAGCGGTAAAAATGAATCTGGAGCCTCCGATTCAACAGGTCGAGGAATATATAGAAAAAATAACACAAGGTCCAAAACTGATTTCAACTCTGAATTCAAATCGCTTGGCTCAAGTGCTGAGTCATGATGGAATCCAAGTCCTCAACAAGCCCGTTCTCGAATTGGTAGCCAAACCTGAACATTGGCCACAGTCGTTTATTCAGGCATCAACGCCTCGCTCGGAATGGCCCTATCTCGTGCTCACCTCACCTTTCGCTGCTCGATGCGCTATCGAAGTTGCACAAACCAATGACGACCTCAACAGAATACAGTGGTTGGCGATCGGCGAAGGCACAGCGCGAGCCTGCTTCAAGCGAGGTGTTACGGTATCCATTTGTGCCAAGGCGCGAAACTCAATTGAATTGGCAGCGTACATTGACACCATGGTCAACCGGAACATCAAACTGATGATACCTCGCTCTAATGTTGCTTCAAATGAGTTCATCAATTCGTTGTCTTCCCTTGGTTTTGACGTTGATTCATGGGTTGGCTATGAAAACAAGGCAAAGGATGTAGAAGGGGTTGAAATGGGTTCAAACGATGTACTCCTGCTGTCTTCACCCTCATCTGCGCAAGCATGGATGAAAAATTCCCTGCCCATACCTAAAAATATCTTGTGCATGGGCAAAACATCACAAGAGGAAATTGCTTCCATGGAATATTTTGCTGGTTCAACCGTTGAAGTACTCAAGGGGCCAACAGCAAAATTTGTTTCGAAGTGGTGGAAGAATTACGAGGTGGAATTGTGAACTTGAGGCCCCGAATCAACCGTTGGACTCCCGCTCGAAGGGACTTGAACTTCAACTCTAGCATTCAATCTTCCTTGGTTCAACCACATTTTGTTGTCGCAGGCGAAGGTGTTGACGAACCAATTGCAAGCATGCCTGGAATTCATCGCCAATCCCCAGACGTACTTTTGCAAACGATTGCTGCAGATATGGAATTAGGCATCCATTCACACATGCTGTTCCCTGTGGTTGAAGAGCATGAAAAAGACTCATCCGCAAGCATTGCCTCTTCGAAAGACCTTCCCCTCTTGCAAGCAATTCGCGACCTTAAATCTCAATTTGGAGACAGCATCGTCGTTATGACTGACGTTTGTCTGTGCACAGCCACCGATCATGGCCACTGTGGATTGATTCATAACGAAGAAATAAACAACGATCTTTCTGTTGTTGAATTGTGCAAAATAGCCTTGGCTCACGCCGAAGCTGGTGCAGATTACGTTTCTGCATCTGATATGATGGACGGGCGCGTTGCAGCCATCCGCGCAGCACTTGAAGACGCCGGGTTCGTTGCAACAGGCATTCTCTCTTACTCGGTCAAATATGCCTCTTCGTTTTACGGCCCGTTTAGAGATGCAGCACATTCTGCACCTTCCTTTGGCGACCGCAGCAGCCATCAAATGGACATTCGTTCAGGGTATGGCGAAGCGATATTGGAGGCCACTTCCGATGAAGCAGAAGGCGCAGACATCATCATGATCAAGCCAGCCATGACCTACCTCGATGTTGTACGCAATGTCGCTGACGTGGTCTCAAGGCCAGTGGCAGTGTACAATGTCAGTGGCGAATACGCCATGATCATGGCCTCGACAGACGATGATGAATCACGAGGCAAAATGGTTCGTGAGGTTTTCCACTCCTTCAAAAGGGCCGGGGCTGACATCATAGTATCGTACCATGCCCGGGACGCCATGTCTCGCAATTGGCTTTGAGGTGTTAATGTGCAACGAAGTAAATCAGATTCGCTTCACAACGAGGCGCTCGAGCATTTGGTTGGAGGCGTAAATTCTCCCGTTCGAGCCTTCAAATCTGTTCATGGCAATCCAATTTACTTTGAAAAGGCGTCTGGGGCTATTGTCACGGATGTAGACGGCAACGAGCTTGTCGATTTTGTCCAATCATGGGGACCTCTTGTCCACGGGCACTCGCATCCACAGATTCTTGATGCAGTCTACAAAAAGATGCAAAATGGAACTTCCTTTGGCGCCCCTCATACCGGTGAAATCGAACTGGCGAAAAGAGTGAAAAAGCGATTTTCTCACATGGACAAGGTTCGGTTTGTATCTTCCGGAACTGAAGCAGTGATGAGTGCAGTTCGCCTTGCAAGGGGCTACACTGGTCGAGATCTTCTCGTCAAGTTCGAAGGTTGTTATCATGGTCATGTGGATTCCTTGATGGTCAGTTCGGGAAGCGGGCTCGCCACATTCGGTATAGCCAGCAGTCCAGGAATCCCCAAAGATACGGTTGCTACGACGTTGATCGCACCGCTTGATGACGACGAAGCCGTCGATTATTTGTTTCAAGAACACGGCGATGAAATCGCAGCAGTGATCATTGAACCCCTTCCTGCAAACAACGGTCTCTTAGTCCAACGCCATGACTACCTCGCAAAACTTCAATCCCTTTGCCATCAACACGGTGCTTTGCTCATTTTTGATGAAGTCATCAGCGGCTTTCGATTCAAAGACGGAAGTTATGGCGATATTTCTGGTGTCACTCCGGACATCACCGCCCTCGGGAAGATTATCGGCGGAGGCCTTCCAGTCGGTGCCTATGGTGCTCGAAGCGAGATCATGGAAAAATTATCGCCACTCGGCCCAGTCTACCAAGCAGGAACCCTTTCTGGCAACCCACTTGCAATGGCAGCAGGCATAGCAACGCTCGATCTTCTCGATGATGTTGCGTACGACCACCTCGAATCGCTTGGTGTATTTCTAGAAGGATGCGTTGAACCAGTTCTCGAAAAGCACGGCTACCCTATGCGCCTTATGCGCCGAGGCAGTTTGTTTTGGTTTTCTCCAAGTGCCGCTCAACCTCCTGCACGGGCAGACCTCATCCCTAAGGATGCTGGAACATTGTATGCTAATGTCCACAAGGGTTTGCTTGAGAAGGGATACATGCTTGCTCCATCTGCCTATGAAATAGGGTTCATAGCCACGGTGCATCAAGAACATCATCTTCTTGGCATGGCGAAGGCACTGGATGAAGTTCTCAACGATTTGGAGTGGTAATATGAATGGAAAGCAACGAATCGTATCGGCTCTGAACTTGGAACCAGTCGACAGAACACCTGTTTGGTTTATGCGTCAAGCAGGAAGGCATCTGCCCGAATACCGAAAAATAGCAGCACAGCACTCCTTTTGGGAACGATGTATGGATCTCGATTTGTGCACTCAGATTACCCTTCAACCCCTTGAGCGGTACAAGAGCATCGATGCAGCGATTATTTTCAGTGACATTTTGACGCCCCTTCCAAGCTTGGGTTATGATGTTGAATACGGTGGCGGAATCAGAATCAGCGATTTTGAGTTCTCACACGTCGATGATTGGATTGATTTTAGCGCAAGAAAACACGCACCTTGGGCGGCAGACGGACTCAAAGCAGTTGGCGAAGAGGTTGGCGACTCAAAGGCTAGGCTCGGGTTTGTAGGCTCTCCATGGACCATCTGCATGTATTTGCTCTCTGGAGGAACAGGTGACAAAGACTTCCATAATGCTCGGGCTAAGATCTATTCCAATCCTGATGAAGCCAAACGCCTCCTCATGAAAATGGGAGATATTGTCGGTGGTCTATTGGCCGACCAAGTCAATCACGGTGGTGCAGATGCGGTCCAACTCTTCGACACATGGGCCGGGCTTCTCTCACCGGAAATCTACCGGAAGTTTGCCATGCCAGCAACCGAGAGAACGATTCAAGTGTTCCGCGAAAAGGTCGGGCATGATGTCCCGCTGATTCATTACGCCAAAGGCTCGGGCCATTTGCACCCTGCCATACGTGAACTTGACCTGAATGCAATATCACTGGATTGGAGGGACGACTTGGCGAAAAACCGAGCCCAATTTGGAGATCAATTTGCGTTCCAGGGCAACTTAGACCCATCGCTGCTCCACGGTTCGACAGAGATGGCAAAAATCGCTACTCGAGATGTGCTGAAAGCAGCAGGCGATCAACCCGGCCATATTTTCAATCTGGGTCATGGATTCGCCCCATCAGCGCGAATCGAATGCGTTGAGACCGTTCTTCGTGAGATTACAGGTGAGTAACCATGCGTCAGTCGATGATTGACATGGTGTATCAGATTCAAGATGAAATCTGTGATGCCCTGCTCAACCTCGATGGTGTCGATTATCGCCAAGATGAATGGACCCGTGAAGAAGGCGGAGGCGGGCGCAGCCGGGTCTTTTCAGGCGGTAAGGTGTTCGAGAAAGCCGGCGTCAATGTGAGTGTCGTTCATGGGACCCTCAGTTCTGAAGCAGCACAAAGCATGGGCGGCGGCCATGAACTCGAAGGCAAAGAT
>DUKM01000018.1:11085-13263 GCA_013329255.1 Candidatus Poseidoniaceae archaeon
CACCGGTGTCAGCCTTGTCTTGCACCCTCACAACCCAATGGCTCCAACCGTCCACGCTAATTATCGTTATTTTGAACGAGGCGAAGGTGAGAAGGATGGCAGCTGGTGGTTTGGCGGGGGTGCAGATTTAACCCCAAGTTACCTTTTTGAAGAAGACGCTCAACACTTCCACCAGATTCACAAAGATGCCTGTGATCTGCATCAGGTTGCGGACTACTCTGCGTTCAAGAAATGGTGCGATGAGTACTTCCACATCAAACACAGAGGCGAACGTCGGGGCCTTGGTGGCATCTTTTTCGATGATCTTAACGGAGCAAGTAAAACTGATTGTTTCGAATTCGTGACGGACTGTGCAAAATCGTTCTTACCGTCATACCTTCCGATTTTGGAGAAAAGGAAGGACTTACCGTTCAACGAACAGCAAAAGGAATGGCAGCAATTACGAAGAGGCCGTTATGTGGAATTCAATTTGGTCTATGACCGTGGCACAAAGTTTGGCCTTACCACAAACGGCCGTATTGAGAGCATCCTCATGTCCCTCCCCCTCACTTCACGTTGGGAATATTGTCACGAGGTTGCTGAAGGCAGTGAAGAAGAACTTCTCTTGCGTGTCCTTAGAAAGCCAAGAGATTGGATCATCGAATGAAAGGCTGGTACTATGTCGGACGTCACAAGTTGGATCCGTCACGGCGCTGAAATGAGACGTCCCCTTTTCGTCCACAAGGCTCTCCCCCTTTGCGATAAAATTGTGATCGTGGGCGGTGGATTATCTGGAATGAGTTGTGCCTACCGAATCGCTCAGAAACGCCCAGATCTTGAGATTGTTCTTGTTGAAAAATCAAATCGTCTTGGTGGTGTAATCTCGACCTGGTCGGAAGACGAGTGGATCTGCGACTTGGCCGTCAACGCTACAAGGTCGCACCCGGCATTTTGGAGGCTTGTTGAAGACCTTCAACTTTCAGACGAATTCAAGCCTTCTCGGGCCAGAGCCAAGTCTCGATGGGTATTGTTGAATGGCAAAAGGCACCGTTTGGGGCCCTTTTCCTTGCTTAAGATTGGGCCGATTAAACTCATCAAATCAATACGAAAAGCCAGAAAGGGCGGGGCTTCAGTTGCTGAATTGCTGCCTCACAAGCAGATTGCAGATGCGCTCACTTTAGGAATTGTCAATACAACTTCTGAACACGTGGATGCCGATTTCCTCATGCCTTCGATGACTCGGTTTGGGCCTTCACCGCCCCCAAAGAGTTCCAAATGGAAAAAGAAAATTAAAGCCTCATACCCACTTTTCACTCCTGAAAAAGGGGCAGTGGCATCTTTTGATGGAGGCATGCAAACGCTTGTCAACGCATTGCAGAGCCACCTCGAGTCCCTGGGTAATGTGACCATTCTCACAGGACAAGAAGTCGAATCTCCCCAGTCGACTGCAGAGCAATTTGCGGTTCCATTATCCTCAATCCTCTGGACCGCTCCACTCGCGGAACATGAAAGAGAAATATCGAAATTGACCGTATTCGCCGTTGGTTTCCGAGATGTTGATGTGGCCGATGTAAGCTACGGCTACGGCACTTTGATTCCAGATGCCTCCATCCCAATCAGTGGTATTCTCCATGAGAGCGATCTTCACCATTCGAAACGCACCCCAAAGGATCACCGCTTGTTTCGAATTATGGCACCTCATGTACGCTGGGATGGCGATGAGAAAGCCATTCTTAATTCTATAGAACAATTGCTAAGTAAAGAGAAACCCGTTCTTTTCAAAAACCTCGGCGTTCAGAGTATCCCAAGTTACCCACCGGGCTACATGCAGAGTCTTTCCCACGAGAGTTCCGGGTCAAGTTTTGTTGGCTGGGGCGTGAGTGGTGTTTCAGTAACCCACGTTGTTGATGAAGCGGAGCGAGTTTCAGAACTGTTCTAAACAGCGACTGAAGCATTGAATTTGTTGTGAATCATCTTATCGAGTCCTTCAATCCAATCTTCATTGTCGTTCAGGCATTTGATGACAGTGAGGCTTTCTCCTCCACATTCCGTGAAGTGTTCACGGATACCGATATCTAATTCTTCAAGGGTTTCTAACCCGTCTGCAAGGAATGCGGGTGCAACAATTGCAAGTTTTTTGATCCCCCGCTGAGCCAATTCTTCGACTTTGTTCAGCGTCGATGGCTCCAGCCATTTCAC
>DUKM01000018.1:13642-14939 GCA_013329255.1 Candidatus Poseidoniaceae archaeon
ACGGTTTGCGTTGTCTCGAAGCACTGATGACCGTAGCACATTTTGTTGGCTTCGGTTTTAATCGAGCAACATTGGTTTTCCTTCTGGCAGTGTGCTTTGGAGGAATCGATTCTTTTGACATGAGAAATGGGAAGTCCGTGGTAGGAGAAGAGCAGATGTGTGTCTTCATCAAGGTGCTTTAGAATGGAATTTGCGAGCGGTACGACATAGTGTTCATCTGTTTCAAAGTGGCCCATTTCGATGATGTTTGGTTTCCAATCCAACAGCTTCAATTGCTTGTAGGTGTGCTTCAGAGAGGATTCTGTTGTGGCTTGAGCATAATGTGGGAACATGGGCAAGAGCAGCAGTTCTTCGACGCCTTTTTGGCGTAACTTGTCCAAGGCACTGTGGATGCTTGGCTCCCCGTATCGCATGGCAAATTCAAATTCAACTTGCTTTGATTTTTGCCCCAAGGATTTGGTGATTCGATCTGAGTATACACGCAAAGGCGAGCCTTCATCCATCCATATCTTTTGATACAGCGGAGCGGTTTTTTTGGGTCGGACACGAAGAATAATCCCGCGCACCAAGAGGTGGCGGAGTGGAGCAGGTATGTCAATGACGTCCGGGTCCAGAAGAAATTCTCTAAGGTAGGTTCGCACCGATTTAATGGTCGGTTCGGTTGGGGTTCCTACGTTAATGAGGAGGACACCCTTCTTACCCATGGCAATTTCAAAGGCCATATGCACTTAATGATTTGTCATTCACCTTCGTCGACTTTCACGGCTCAAGCAGTGGAAGACTACCTGCTGTTTTGGCTGACCGGGAAGGGCCTTCTTTGGGGTCGAAAAAGTGAACTCAATCCTTTCGCTTGATTGATTCAAGATGCGCTCTCACTAAATCACAAATGAATTTCGAGCGTGATTCATGGTCTTCCAATATCTCTTCAATCTCACCAATCAACCGAAGTGGGATTGAGATGTGGATTTGACTCATGGTTTCTCTTACTGGTTTTCTTGGTGCGCCCATAGTGAGGGCATTGGCATTGAGGATATGAAAATTATTGATTAGCCAATCATCTAATCTAAATGGCCATCCATTGGATTTTTTGACCCTTGAAGACCTCAAAAGAGCCCTCGACAAATCAGAAAGTTCATTTCGACCAAAACAGAAATTGTGTTTTTTGGCACACCCATAACGCATTCGCAGTGTGCCTTTTTTGTAAAGTGGACGTGCCGAGATTTGAACTCGGGGCCTCTACCATGCCAAGGTAGCGATCTTCCAACTGATCTACACGCCCATATGGGTGCTTTCGCAT